>CAZQFX010000059.1:0-16471 GCA_964592775.1 uncultured Actinomycetota bacterium | reverse complement strand
GGCCTATTTTGCCGCGATTTTGGGAGAGCGGGATTCGTACGAGGTTTATGCAACAGGCTCCTAGCCCGAAAATACACGCTCAAACACCATATGTTGCGCCGTCAGTCGCTGAAGATTTACATCGGTGGTGTCGCGGCCGCGCGACATGGACAACCTCTCCGGGAAGGAAACGGGCGCGGCCCCCTCGTCCGTATGCCATATAATGGTAATCCAACATTTCTCATATAGAACCTCAAAGGAACCACGGCTAGTATTGCTGAAATAAGCATCGGAACAGTATCGACAGCAGCCCGGCGTCCGTCGTCACCTTCGCGCCCCTGAATTCCAGCCTCAGGTTGTGGTCGAAACCGAGCCTCAGGCCCCCGTTTTCCGCTTCACCCGCAAGGTTCCCCATGTTTCCCCTCCTGCATCACCGTTAACGCTGTTCCGATGCATACTTCAGCAATACGCTGGAGGGGCCGCGGCGGCCGGCTCTATCCAGGGAGGTCAACCATGAAAAGGGAAGAACCCCGCGGGAGGGCGAAGCCGTTAGAAGCCCGGGCGCCGCTGGAGGAGGGCTTGGGACTGGCCGCGCGGGGTCAAGCGCAGGCAACCACGCCTCTTTGCCCACTGGCGGCTCCTGGGGGCAACGGCTGGTCGCTGGGAGCCGTATGGGGGGAGGCTCTCACGTACGGTTCTGTGGGAGCGCGGGGGTGAGACCCCCCGCGTGCACCCGGCCCCATTAAGGGATGAGGCCCTGGATCATCTCGCTGGCCTGCTGGATGAGGGCGTTTGCCTGGTCCACCAGGGTGAGATCCCCGGTGGCGATAGTCTCGATGTAGAGGTCGCATGCCTTGATGTACATGTCGAATATCTGCAGGGCCTGTTGCCTTAAGGGCTCCAGCTCGGGAGGCAGCGGCATGGACGCCACTTGGTTGCGATAATCCATGAGGGCGACCTGGGCCTCGTGGATCTGGTTGGCCATCTCCATGCCGGACAGGACGTCCTGGCCCATGGTCTCGATGTTCTGCTGCAGGGTGTTGAGCTGCTCGAAGGTATCGGCCGGGAACGCCGTCTCCATGGCCTGGTATCCCGTGGCCTGCTCCCGTTCCTTCTCCTGCCTGGCCAGTTCCTCCTGCTGCTTCTTTACCTGCTCCTCGTGTTCGGGACTGAGTTTATCTATGTAAACGACTTCATAATCACCCGCCTCGGAGGGGCTCACCCATGCGGTCTGAGTGTTGTCCTCCCATACATGGTTGTCGATGGGGTCCCGCACGATGGTGCCGTAGCGTACCTCGACCTTCCCGGGGGTGAATGCCATGTAGAGGATCACCACGGCCACGATCACGCCCAGCGCGATCCCGCCGACGGTGATGGCCGCCTTGGCCCTGCGGCTGAGGCCAGAATACCAGTAAGTAATCCCGCTCATCTTCCTTCCCCTTCGCTACCCCGTATTTGACCCCCGGGTCTCCCTCGCGGTTCCCGCTCCGCGAAGCCGAAGCCCCGCCGCTGTCTCTGGAGTGCCCCGCAAGGAATGATCTCATAGTAACACGGCCGGCATGTCCGGGCAACGCAACGCGCCGTATTTCTGGCAGGAAATGGCAGGGGTGCGGCGCTCAATCGCAACCCATGCCGGCGGAGCCGCCGGTGATGCCGCCGTAGTCGAAGTACATGGCCCTCTCCACGACCACGGGGACGCCGTTGGCCGAATACAGGGATACGGAGACGTCCCCGTGCGAGGTGATGTCGTTGAGGTAGATGGTGGTGCGCGAGCCCGGCGTGAGCTGGTAGGTGCGCGTGGAGGCGATGCCCGCGCCGCCCATGCAGGCGAAGCGTATCTCCGCCGCCTCGTACTGGCTGGTGTTCTGGATGAGGATCCAGGTCTCGAACCCGGCACCCGTATACCCCTCCGCCAGGTCCCAGCGTTCGGCGGGTTGCCTGGCGCCCTCCGTGCAGTGGCCGCCGTCCCATACCCCGCGGTAGTTGAAATACATGGCCCTCTCGGCCAGCAGGCCGTCCCCGCCTGAGGTCACCCTGATGGCCACCTCGCGGTCCGGACACTCGCGGTTTACGTGCACGGTGAACCTGCTGCGGGCCCTGACGATGTAGTTGGCCTGCAACTGGCCGCCGTCGGTGAAACGGTAGGTCACGGTGGCGGTGCGGTCCGCGTCCGAGGGGTTGTAGAGGAGCAGCCACTCGTCGAACCCGGGTCCGGTATAGCCCTCGGCGAAGAACCACGTCGTGGAGGGCGAGGGCGACCCCATGGCGCAGTGGCCCCCCCGGCGCCCGTTGTAGTCGAAGTACATGGCGCGCTCCGCGACGGCGCCGTAGCTCGTCTCCACCCTGGCGGATACGTCTTTCCCCGGGGCCAGCTCGTTGACGTGCACGGTGAGGCGGGAAGCGGGGAGCAGCCAGTACTCATAGGTCTGTTCGCCGCCCGCGGCGTCGTAGAGAGTGAGCCGCATCTGGTTGCTGTTGAACCAGGGGTTGAGCACCAGGATGTATTCGTCGAAGCCGGGTCCCGTATAGCCCTCCGCGAAGTACCAGGTGGTGGAAAGGCCGGGGCTGCCTGGGGTGCAGTGGCCGTCGTCGCGGCCGGCGCTGTTGAAATACATGGAGCGCTCCACCACCACTCCCACGTCGTTGAGGGAGGAGATGCAGGTGGATACCTCGCTGTCGGGGAAGATGGCGTCGAGGTTGAGGGTGAGGCGGCTGCGCCCGCCCAGGTTGTAATACTCCTCCACGTAGTTGCCGCGGGCATCCACGTACTCGCCGCGCAGCGAGGCGGTCTCGGAATTGGGATTCTGCACCAGCACGTAGGTGTCGAACCCGCTGCCGGTATATCCCTCCGCCAGGTACCACGCCGTTTCGCCCCCCGGACCGGGAGGGGCCCAGGGCTCGTCGCCGGGCCCGGGCTCGGGTTCCGGTTGCTCTCCAGCCACCGCCGCGTGCGCATTCACCTTGCCGTACCCGTAGCTGGTGTCGAAGCCGGGGCTGCCCAGGTCCATGGCGCCGCCCTTCAAAGCCTGCTCGACCTGCGAGGGCCCGTATCCCGGGTGGGCCGCGAGCACCAGGGAGGCGCACCCCGCCACCACCGGCGAGGCCATGGAGGTCCCGCTCATCTTCTGGTAGCCCCCATGGAAGGTGGAGAGGATGGAGACGCCGGGCGCGGTGAGGTCCAGCGCCGCGCCCCGGTTGGAGAAATATGCCAGGGAGTCGTTGGAATCCAGGGCGCCCACGGCGATGACGTGGTCGCAGGCCGCGGGGTAACTGACGCCCGAGGCCTCGTTCCCCGAGGCCGCCACCATGGTCACGCCCTTGCCGTGCGCGTAGCTCACCGCCTCCGTGATGGTGTAGGAATAGTCGGGGCTTCCCAGGCTCATGTTGATGACCTCGGCCCCGCGGTCGGTGGCGAAGCGTATGCCCGCCGCCACGTCCGAATCGTAGCCCGAGCCCTGCGCGTCGAGTACCTTTATGGGCATGATGCGGGCTTTCCAGTCCATCCCAGCCACTCCCGTGGAGTTGTCGCCGAAGGCGGCCGCGATGCCGGCGACGTGGGTCCCGTGGCCGTGGTCGTCCATGGGGTCCGTGGTGCGGTCCACGAAGTTGTAGCCCGCCACGCACTTGCCCTTGAGGTCCTGGTGGTTGTAGTCCACCCCGGTGTCGATGACCGCGATGGTCACGCCGCTCGAACCGGTGGTGGCGTCCCATGCCTTGGGGGCGGAGACGGAGGGCAGGTGCCACTGCTCCGGGTACCTGGGATCGTTGGGCGCGTAGGAGGCCTTGACCACGTGGTCGTCTTCCACGAAGGAGGCGAGGGGAAGAGAGCCCAGGATGTCCTTGAGACGGGGCAGGTCCGGGATTTCCGGCAGTCGTATTCGGGCGACGTTGGGGAGCACGAGTTCGGGGCCTTCCCACTGCGGGAGAGCGGGGAGGAGGTCATCGACCGCCGCGCGCAGCGCGGAGAGGTCGGCCTGCGTCGCCGCCTGTTTGAAGCCCAGCAGGATGCGGGTTTCCCCGCCCGCGGGCTCGGGCGATGCGGCCGGGAGAGCGGGAGAGGCGAAAGAGAGCGTTAGTACGAGTGAAAAGAAGAGCGCGGGGATGAGCATGCCCTTGCACTTGTGTCGAAACCTCATTTCGCGTACACCTCTTTGCGCTGGCGCTGGAAAAGGGCTTGTGAGCGATACGCTTCTGTCTCTCCCCGCGATTAGATAATCGGGAAGCGCAAGGCCGTCCTTGAGACACAAACGGGTGATATTGTCGGGTACCCGTATGAGTCAGCCGGGTTGAGCCACATCATTGTTGGAGCCCATTGGCGGAGATATATTGAGGCTGTTGTTCGTTATCCGGGAGGTCGAAATGCCGATATTCGAGTATCGTTGTGAGAAATGCGGGCACCGTTTCGAGAGCTTCTTCCGCAAGGCCGAGGACGCCGAAGGCCGGCAACCGGTCTGCGCGAGATGCGCCTCGCGGCAGGTGCGCAAGTTGTTCTCAGTCATCGGTATCGGCGGCATGGACAAGGGGCGCGACTCCGGCGGGTGCGGAACCCGCTCAACGTGACGCCCCTGGTAGCGGTCCGGTCCGGACCGGGGATGCGATAGAGATGGAATGGTTGATCCTCGTCATCGTCATCGCGGCATGGCTCGTATTGAGCGCTTTCGTCCTGCCGCGCCTGGGTGTGCCCACGTGAATATCCGGCTCCTGCCGCGTGCGGCACGAGAAGGACGATGAGACCGGTTCAACCCACGCCGCCACCTCGTCAGGAGCGGGATCGCGCACACGTGCGGCACGAGAAGGACGATGAGACCGGTTCAACCGCGTAATGCGGCTTCGGCGGCGTCGATGCCGCTGCGCAGGGCGCCGTCCACCGAGGGCATGTTCAGGTACTCCCCCGCCAGGAACAACCCCCGCACGTCGCGGTAATGTTCCCGCTTCATACCGCAGATCTCCCTCAGCATACCCGGGGGCGAGAGGCATACCGCCTCGTCCCAACGGTACACCTCGGAAAACAGGGGCCTTGAGGGCATGGAGGGCAAGAAGCGCTTGATCTCCCCCTCGAGGCGGGTGAGCACGTCCGCGTCGGGCGTGCTGTTGAGCTCGAAGGCGTGCCTGCCGAAGGTGAAGCAGTGGGCGATACCGGCTCCGGGGGGCGCGTAATGTGGAGATTTGATGGCGTTCTCGGTGAAGCCGGCCATGGATGTCCCGGCGAGCCGTGGGAGGCCTACCGCATACCACCCCTCCGGCAGCAAGCGTTCCTCAAGCCCGAACATGACGTGGCAGCAGGCGCTGTAGGTGACTTTCTCCATGGGCTTGCGCAATCCGCCGGGGAGGTCCGGCATTAGCTCGAGGGCCTTGGTGGCGGTGGTGGTGCAGATAACCACGTCGGCCTCCATGAAGCCGTCCGCCGTCTCAACGCCCTTCACCCCGCCGCCGTCGATGACGATGCGTCTCACCGGGGTGGACGAGCGTACGCTGTCCGCATGTTTATCGTACAGGCGCTCGGCCAGGGTGCCGATGCCGTGCTTCAGGGTGAAGAGGCCGTTGAGCGCATACCACAGCAAGGTCAGGCCGTAGCCGGCTCCCACGTCCTCCGGCTCGCCCAGGGTGAGGCAGGAGGCTATGGGCTGGAAGAGATACTCCAGGACGTCCTCTCCGCCCCGGCGCCTGGCGAGGTCGGCCAGGCTCTCGTCGTCCAGGTCGAGCATGTTCCCGTAGTCTATGAAATGGAGGTCGCGGCGGCGTTTGAGCACCAGGGGCATGATTCGTGCGAACTGAAACATCCCGCTGGGGGACAGGCCGCGGAAGCGCACGAGGTCACGCCGGTTACGCCACAGCACCCCGAGGTCGAGACCGGCGACCGCGGGGTAGAGCTTTCCGTTCCTCGCGATGGCTACCTTGAAGGGGAAGGAGACGATGTCCTCCCCAAGCCCGAGTTCGCGGCAGAGCCCGAAGGTGGTGTCGTAGAACTTGAAGAGGAACTGCGCGCCCAGGTCCATGATGTAACCGTCCCTGCGCGTTCCGACGATACGCCCCCCGGCGATGTCCTTGGATTCGAGGGCCACGACGTCGGCGCCCCTCTTGCGCAGGGTGTGGACGGCGGCCAGGCCGGACGTGCCGGCCCCGACAACGATGGCTTTCATGACCTCCCTCCCGGATGGAGATGTTGGTCCTTGTCCGAGAAGCGTTGTTGGGGAGTCGACGGGGGTCGGGTCTTGGATGTTGAATCTTACCCGGCGATTATTGGATAACGTACCGTTCCTTCAAGATCCGAGACCCGGCCTCTTTCGTCTTCCCGCCCGCTTGCCCGCACTTCCCGGAAAAGAACCGAAACGCTTATTGCTATACGGGCCAGACTATTATAGCAGGGCGCAGCGGGGGCGGATGAACGCCGATGTCGGAGAACCGGAGTGTCAGGCATGCAAGGAAGATCGCGGCGCGCGGGGAAGAATGTCGGTTCTTCTCCCAGAAGTGTGGGCAGAGAGCCTGTTGCATAAACCTCGTACGAATCCCGCTCTCCCAAAACTGCGGCAAAATAGGCATCGTAATGGAGGGCGAACCGTCAATAACGGGCCATTTCGGTGAATATGTGGAGAGCGATATGTCTGGCGCGGGGTTTGTGCGACAGCCTCCAGAGAGATACAAGTGATATAGTGATATGGCGCCAATACGGAAAAGAGCTGGTAGTTAAGTACCCCGATCCGTAAATACGCCCGCAACAGGTCGCCGCTGCATCCCCGCCAACTGTGTTGCGCTCCCTGCGGCGTATTCGCAGAGTACGCCTCAGTCGCGCGCCTTGTCCCGCACGGCGCGGGATAAATTGGCGTGGCGCAGCGGCGCTCTTGATGCAGGCGATGATCGAGGCCACCAGGAAAACGTGGGGCCCGAGGGGTGCCGGCCGTTCACGCCGCGTTTCTTCGCCTGCTCCTGCCCGCACCACCGCTGCTGTACGAGGAGATGTCGAGCAGGAGGCCCAGGACGACCCATAGCCAGCGCCAACCGAAGACCCCGGCGCCGGGCAGGTAGGCCAGGGCGTAGAACAATGTCGTATAAGGGAGGATGATAAGCCCCAGCAGCGGCCACCAGAAGGACGTGAAGGCCCGGCTCACGTAGGGAGTGAAGACCCAGACGATGAGAAGCGCCAGGCGGGGCGCGAAGACCGCCACGAAGGCGGCGATGCAGCAGCACACGGCAGATCCTCCTCTCTCGAGGGCCCATTGAACCCGGCCCTTCTTTCAGGACAGGTCCCGAGGCCGATTCCCGGCGCGCCTTCATGGAGACATACTAATACGGGCGCCAATGTTTCTACTCCTTTTTTACGGGACGGATAGCGAAGCCGTTCCGCGGTACGCCCTCAACAAATACCATATTTCCGGGATGTCGTCACTGCCGGGAATGGGCCACGCTCGCTTTCGCCTCGGGATCGCTGTGCCCGGGTCCCTCCGTCGTTATCTCCACCATCCTGACGATGACCGTGAAATCGAAGGGAGGCCGATATCGCGGCCACACCGCGGAGGCGGACTTCGAGCCCACCTCAAGCCCTTCCGCCATGGCGTAGACGGCCATGTTGGCATGGGGGACCGCGGGTACCCCTTCGTGCACCATCTGCTTGTACCAGCGGTTGGGGGTGTTGCCGGCGCAAGCCCATCCCGCGGCGTAATGGGGGTGGGCGGACGGGCTATTGAGGAACGATATGGATAATCATGGATGGTAAAGGGCTCCTGAAGAAGCACGCACCCGTCTTCGCGTGGCTGCCCTCCTACGAGAGAAAGTGGCTGGCGGGCGACATCGCGGCCGCCTTCATGGCGTGGGCGGCCACCGTTCCCATGGCCATGGCCTATGCGGGCATCGCGGGAGTGCCGGTGCAGCACGGGCTTTACGCGGCCTGCCTGCCCCTGGTCGCATACGCGGCCTTTGGCAACTCGCGCGTTCTCAACGTCGGGCCGACGGCGGCCATCGCCGCGGTGTCGGCGGCGGCGGTCGCCCCCGGGGCGGGCGGGGACCCGCAGAGATACATCGCCCTTACCACCCTGCTCGCCCTCCTGGTGGGCCTGATGCTCGTGCTGGGCGGGCTGGGGCGGGCGGGGTTCATAGCGAAGCTGCTCGCCAAGCCCGTGCTCGAGGGATATATCGTGGGGGCCGCCATCTTCATCGCCGTGGGGCAGGCGCACAAGCTCTTCGGCATCCAGACCTCTGGGGGAAATACCTTCGCCGCGTTCGCCGACCTCTTCCGCCAGGCCGGGAGCTGGTCGTGGATGACGCTCGCGGTCGGCGTCGGGAGCCTCGTCGTTCTTTATTCCCTGCACGGATTCGTCCCCAGGTTGCCGGTCGCGCTGGCGCTGGTCGCCCGCGTGCATGCCCCGGTGCATGCCCCGGTGCGGGCCTTCATGCGCCGGGACGGCATAACGGACGCGGTGGGTGAGGGCAACATGTTCCTTACCATACGCGACGCCGCATGGGCCTTCCGCGAACGCCACCCCGAACTTTGTTAGGGATTATCCGGCCCGGGCCGCTGGGTAGCGGTCTTGCCATGCTGTTGCTTTTCCGCCCGAGCCTTGGGGGTAACGGTCTCACTCCGCTGACACGCTCCGCTCCGACCGACCCCATAGTTCTCGGGCTGGTGGCATCTCAGACGTAAGCTCGACCGACCCGGTCGAGCCCGGGCAGGTATCTTATATACCGGCTGCACCATGGCGCTTCCCTGCCGGTGAAGCGATATTAGACACCCGGAAATAATGCCGGCTTCCGGGTGTGGCAGGGGTGAACCGCGAAGTAGTCCAACCCCCGGTTTCTCTCTGCATCAGGTGTGGTTCAAAGTGTGATAGATGAGGACGCTGAGGTTGTGTATGAGGGCGTCGCGATCTGCCTGCAACCCCTTGTTCAGCCATTGCAGGTTTGTGTATTCGAGCATGGTCACGATGATCTGGGCCGTGACCCCGGGGTCCAGGTCGCGGCAGAGGCCTTTCTCGAGGTGCTCGCGCAGCTTCCTCTCCACGATGCGCACGAAAGGCAGGTTGAACTCCTCCAGCGCGGAACGGAATTCATCGCTCGCCAGGGAAGCCCGCACGATAAGAGGGTGGATGTTCGAGTAACGGGCGAAGACGCCCATTACCCCGCGGATGATATCCTCCACCTCCGTGAGGGTTCTAACCGGCAGGTCTTCCAGGCTGTCCTCGCGATACCAATCGAAGGCCTCGAACTCCTTGATCATATCCTGGAGCATGAAACGGAGGAGATCGTCCTTGTTGTGGAAATACAGCCAGAATGTGCCATGCCCGATACCGGCGCGGGAGATTATCTTCGCCACGGTGGTCCTGTCGTACCCGTTTTCCGCGAAGACCTCCTCCGCCGCGACGAGGATGCGGCGCAGCGTCTCCCGCGAGCGGTCCTGGGCGAAGCGCACACCGCGTACCGGCGCCTCGTGGTCGTTTTGCGATCTCATGTAAGCTCCCATATATGACTACAAGTCGCAATTTATCACCCCGCCGCCGGCCGGGTCAAATAGTCGGGGTCGCCTGGCTATGCCTGGTCATGCGGCCGGCCCTTCCGCGGGAGGCATGGGCGGTCGGGCAGGAAGATGCAGCGAAAAAGGGATATGGGTTCAGGCAAAGAAAACCTTGAGAGGACGGGAGATATCGCGGGGATACGGCAGGCGGCAGACGTCGAGAGAACGGCATATTTGACTGGCGCACGGGCAGGCCGCACAATGTTTGTGGGAAGAAAACGATGAATGGCGCAAACTTATCATCTTCCGGGAAGCGAGACAAGGACGTTTTCACCGAACTGGTGGAGCTCGTCTTCGTCTTCATCCACGAGCATTACCGCGCCTTCAACGAAATACTGGGTGAGTACGAGATCAACTATTCCCAGTACGCCGCCCTGCTTTCCGTGTATATGTACGGGAGCCTGAGCGAGGGCGACCTCGCGAAGATGCTCCACATCAATCCCTCCACGGTAAGCCGCATGGTATACGCGCTCGAGGGGAGGGGGTGGCTGCGGAGCGCCCGCGACAAGGCCGACCGGCGTAAGGTCATCGTCTCCCTGTCTCCCAAGGGGAAGAAGACCATAGACGGCATCCTCAAGCAGCCCGCCGAAGTCCTCGTTGAACTGGCGGAAGGACTGGACAAAGACAAGAGGGACTATGTCTACGGCGCGGCGGAACGTATAGGCCAGGCCCTGAGGTATCTCATCGGCGAGGGTTCGGAATAGGTGCCCCGGTTCATGGATACGGGAACGTAACGAAAGCGTGTTTGCGATCGGGGAACTGAACTACCGGCTCTTTTCTTTATTGGCGTGAAATAACCTTACGGCTCCTCGCTATTCGGTATGGGTGGCACATAAGACGGAGGCCGGAAAACCTTCGAAGTCCAACCTCCCCGCAATCAGGTAGGTAATGTTGATCAGGTTGCTGGTATTGCGGCAACCCCCGGCTCTTCTCTTGGCTGCCCGGATGAGACCATCGATAGCCTTGTCAGGTGGCGGTATTACCCACACGATTTAGCGAAGAGCCAACCTTACGCAATAAGTGCGGACGAATGGAATAACAGCCCTACACTCCCTCTTCCGCCTGGAAGTGCTCCGCGGGACGGAAGAAGAACAGGTGCGCCAGCAGCAACTGGGGAAAGCTCTGTATGAAGGTGTTGTATATGCGCACCGAGCCGTTGTAATACTTGCGCGCCGCGGCGAGGTTGTTTTCCACCTCCACCAGTTCACGCGACAGGCGCTCGAAAGTCGCGTCGGCCTTGAGTTCGGGGTAGCTCTCCCGCAGCAGGAGCATCTCGCGCAGTACCCCGGCAAGGGCGAACTCCCTCGCCCCTCTCTCCCTCGCGCCGGAGGCCGCCTCGGCCTCGGCCCGCATGCTGGTGACCGCTTCCAGGGCCTTTTTCTCGTGTAAGGCATAACCTTCGGCGGTGGAGACCAGGAGGGGTATCAAATTGTGGCGCAGCTTCAACTGTACGTCGATGTCCCTCCACGCCCGCTTCACCTTGTTGCGCAGCCCTACCATGTGGTTGAAGCCCAGCGCGACCAGGATGAGGGCCAAAGCCCCCACGACTATCAAGACATAAACCCAAGCATCCATAAAGCAGATTATAGTAGGACGTACGGTTGTATGCATTGCGTAATGCGGATGGCCGCCGAGGTAACGCCCGGAGGGCGGCGCGGCGGTGCCGGGCCTGACGCGTCGAGAAGCGGCGGTTCGATGAAGAAGCGGATATTTCCAGGAACAACACAAGGAGGTCAGGCACGCGTACACCCGGAAGTAATCCCGCAAGCGGGGAGCGGATGTTACCGCCGTCCCTCCCCTGGCTTATAATGGTCTAAGTTCGAGGTTCTTATGCGAGAATTGTGGGTGATCGATATGGGGGCGAGTGGTCGAATGGGTCGAATGGGGTCGTATCTTCGATCTTCGATTTTCAACGAAACAAGACGTTCATCCTGGGCTTGTCAAAAAACCGAAGATCGACCCCATTCTGACTTGCCTCCGCATTTACCCGCGCTTCTCGCATAAGAACCAAGTTTGAAGCTGCAAGGAGGAATGATGGCCGGCCTGAGGCTGCTGCATACCGCCGACGTGCACCTGGGTGCGGCTTTCGGCTTCCTGGGTCACCTTGGAAGAGAGCAGCGCGACCAGCTCAAAGGCACCTTCTCGAGGGTCGTCGATCTGGCCCTGACCTCCCAGGCGGACGTGTTGCTCATCGCCGGCGACCTCTTCGACTCCGCCTATCCCCACCCCGGTCTGGTGGGCGAGGTGGTCTACCAGTTGCGGCGCCTGGACTCGGAGGGCATCTGGACGCTGATCGCGCCCGGCACCCACGACAGGCTGCAGCCCGGAGGCGTATACGATGGAGCCGAGTTCTCCAGCCTGGCCCATGTACAGGTCTTCCGTGACAGGGAGATGACGCCCTTCTCCCTAAACGGGCTGGACCTGGACGTGTACGGGATGGCCGCGACCCGCGAGGGGCAAGACGCACTGCGGGGTTTTCGCGCCGGGGACGCCGCCCGCTGGCGCGTGGGAATGCTGCACGCGTCCTTCGTGCTGCCGGGAAAGGTGGAACGGGACGAGATGCTCGTCTCGGCCGAGAGCATCGCGGGATCCAACCTGCATTACCTCGCTCTGGGGCACTGGCACTCCGGGGGAGACTATACGCAGGGAAACACCCAGGCTTTCTACAGCGGTCCCCCCGAACCCCTGGATATGGGCAGGGGCGAAGAGGGAAGCGTGCTGCTCGTCGAACTCGAGGAAGGGTCGCCGCCGCGGGTTAAGCCCATACCCGTGGGACGCAGGCGCCTCGTGCGCATGGACTTGGACGCCGGCCACATAGGAGGCCCCAGGGAACTCTACGCTCACCTGCGGGGGATGGCCGACCGCGAGCTGGCGCTGGAGGTGCGCCTCAAGGGCTTGTGGGGCGAGGATTGGGCGGCCTGTGACTGGGATGGCCTGGAGGACGAACTCTCGCCCCTGTTCTTCCACCTGCGCCTGGTGATATCCCCCGTCGAACTGACGGATCAGGATGTGGAGACATACCCGGAAAAGACGGTCATCGGCCGCTTCATTCGTATAGCCCGGGAGGAGATGGAGGGCCTGGAGGGCGGGGAGTTGCTGGTGGCGGAGGAAGCCCTGCGCCTGGGCCTGGCCCATCTCACGGGGAGGTCGTGAGCGGTGAAAGTCAGGGAGATCGAGCTGAGTAATTTCCGCCGCTTCAGGAGGGCAAGAATATCCCTGGAAGAGGGGGTCAACGTGGTCAAGGGCCCGAACGAGTCGGGGAAATCGACCCTGGTGCAGGCCCTCCTCGCGGCCTTCTACTGGAAAGCGGATGCCACCCGCAAGGAAGTGCGGGACAGCGTTACCTGGGGTGAGCAGGGAGGGTTCGTGCTGGAGGTGGAAGGGGATGCCGGAGGGATGCCCTTCCACCTGGTGAAGGACTTCTCGGCCAAGCGCGCATATCTCTCCTGGAGGGAGATGGAGACCGGCGACCAGGCGGCCATCGAGGAGACGGTGAAGGAGTGGCTGGGCCTGGGCTCCGAGGTGGCATACCGTTCGACGGCGGGGATACGCCAGGACGAAGTGGCGGTTATCGCGGCGGGGAAGAAAGAACTGAGCGAGAGCCTGCAGTGTACGGTCACCGGCTCAGAAACGGGTACGGGAGCCATGGAGGCCGCGAGCAACATAAACCGCGAGCTGTCCGAGCTTCTACGGGGCGTACGCAGCCCGGCGAAAAACCCGGGATCGATATCCCGGGTGGACGAGGAGATAAGGGAATGGCAGGACAAGCGGGAGGAATTGGCGGGTATAGTGGAGAGCCGGATCGAGGCAAGGCGCCGCCTGGAGGAGATAGAGACGGAGACGGCGGAGCTCTCGGGCAGGCTCGAGTCGCTGGAGAACCTGGCCGCCGATTCCATCGAGCGCGCCGACATCGAGGAGGATATCGAGGACTTCCACCGCCGTTACGGCCAACTGGAATCGGCGGCGGCCCTTGTCGCGGAAGATATGAGGCTGGCGGAGGACGAGCGGAGCAGGTACGGGCCTCTCAGGCGCATCCTGGAAAGCAGGCGGGACGAACTCGGAGACCTCGAGCTGCGACGCGCCGGCATGGCGGAAGGATTGAGCGTGGTACGCGGCAGGCTGCAGGAAGCCAGGAGGTCGCGTTACCGGGCATGGGCACCTTACGTGCTCCTGGTGGGCATTGCGCTGGTTCTGGTGGGACTGGCGGGCATCGCCCTCTCGCCCTACATGCTCGTTCTCACCCTGGCCGGAAGCGCGTGCCTGGCCGCCTCCCTTTTCCCCGGCGGTTATCTCGCGTTCCTGAAAAGGGGCAGGGAGCATGCCTCCATAGAGGAGCAGGTGCGCGAGCTGGAAGCGCGGGAGCGAGGCATCAACGACCAGGCGGAGAAGATCATCGCCGAGGCCGGTTGCGATTCGGTGGAGCGTTTCACGGAGTTGAAGCTGGGATACCTTGAACTGCTCGCCCGGCGCAAGGAGATAGCCGACAAGCTGGAGGTGCTCGTTCCCGACGGGGAAGTAGGCAGCATCCAGGAGGAGGCGCGCAAGCTGGCGACGGAGGTGAGCCTGCGGGAGAGGAGGCTCAAGGAACTGCGGGGACGCGCCGTGGATGCCGCGCGGCTGCAGGAGGTCCTGCACGAGAAGAACGCCTTGCGCGCGCGTTTGGATGCGCTCAAGGAGGAACGCATACGCCTCGAGGTAGCCGTGAGCGAGGAGGGCGCCGAAGAGGAACTGCTGCGTGCCGAGGAGGAGCTCGAGTATCTGGGGGAGAAGAGGGCGCGCCTGCAGCGGCGCGCGGACGCCCTGGAGCTGGCGCAGAAGTGGCTGGAAAGAGCTTCCAGCGAGACCCTTTCGTCGGCGGCGCGCCTCCTGGAGGAGATGATAGGCGGCTACATCGGGCGCATTACCGAGAACCGCTATTACAAGGTGCGCGTAGACGAGGGCACCTTCGAGATACTGGTATGGTCGGGCGAGAAGGGGAGCGAGGTGGAGCCGGAGATGCTGAGCCGCGGTACCGTGGATCAGCTCTACCTGGCGGCGCGCCTCTCGCTGGTGGAGATCATCTGTGGAGACCGCCAACCGCCGCTGCTGCTCGACGACCCCTTCGTCACCTTCGATTCCCGCCGCCTCGCCCGGGCCATGGAGGTGATCAAGGATTACTCCCGCGGCCGGCAGATCATCATCTTCACCTGTGGTGACCACTACGACGCCTACGCCGACCGCGTGGTGCAGCTTGCGTGAGATGAACGTACGGGAACGCTTCGAGGACTACCGCGGCCGCATACGCTTCACGGACCTGGACCCGGCCTCCAGGTCCGTGGCCCTGTTCTGGCTGGAGCTGTACCGCGAGCGCGTGGTCAGGAACTGCTTTCCACGCGCCGGCTCGCGCAGCCTCATACAGGATATCGCGAAGATCGTCAACTCCACCTTCCTGGAGGGCTACATCCTGGCCCGCGCGGCGGACGGCCTGGGCGCCGAGCGCGTGCTCTTCACGGACCCCGAGCGGCCGGGGTCCGTGGAGGCGGGCCTGGAGAAGCTGCGCGTCATGTACGAGGAGGAGGAGGTCGGAGCGGTCCCCTTCGAGGGGGAGCCGCTGGGCGTGGAGTCGCTGGCCGAGGCGCTGGTGCGCGAGATGGTTTACGGTCCGGATCTGAAATGGTTGGAGGAAAGAGAGCTGCTCAAGGTACACTTGTTGTATGCCTTGTGGGCCGGTTACAAGCTGGCGCGTTTCGAGAGGAGGTTGGCGCGTTGAAAGAGGTCAAGAGTCCCTCAACCCTGTTTCTCCCCAAGCCGGTTGCCCTGGTGAGCACCGCCCATGGCGGCCGGGACAACGTGATGGCCGCCGCATGGGTGAACGTAGTGTGCATGGAGCCTCCCCAGGTGGGGGTCGCGGTGCGCGAGAGCCGCTTTACCCACGGGCTGTTGCAGGCGAGCGGGGAGTTCGTGGTCAACATACCCTCGCAGAACCTGTGGCGTACCGTGGACCTCTGCGGCGTGGTATCCGGGAGGGACCAGGACAAGTTCGCCCTGGCTGGCCTCACGCGAGAAAGGCCGAGCGAGGTAGGGGCACCCCTGGTGGCGGAATGCCCGCTGAACATCGAGTGCCGGGTAACCGCGTCCCTGCCCCTGGGCTCGCATACGCTCTTCGTGGGCCTGGTGCTGGCCGTACACCTCGAGGAGGAATGCCTGGGAGAAAAAGGAAGGATCCTCGTGGAGGAGTTCCGGCCTTACGTGCTCAACCAGCGCGAGTACTGGTCCATGGGCGGGAGGCTGGGCTCTTACGGGGAGACGGCGGCGGAACTCGAGGTCATACCGTGAGCCGCGGCGGCATGCGGGACCGCCTGCGCTTCGCCCTCCTCCACCCCGGCATACGCTATCACCAGTGGCAGTTGCGGCGGGGCGGCGTGGAGTGCGCTCCCTACGTCTGGATCGGCGCCACACCGGACGTGGCGCTGTGCGGGGAGTCTTCGTGCTCGATAGGGGACGGCACCTTCATACCTACCCCGGTACAGATCAGGGGGAACGACCGGGGGCGCATAATCATCGGGAAAAACTGTTCCCTGGACTCCTACGCCCGCCTCTTCGCCGCCAACGACGCCACCCTGCTTCTCGAGGACGGCGTGGCCATCGGGCCTTTCAACATCATCAACGCCTTCGACGACTGCTCCATCCGCGGGAACTCCATGCTCGGCCCTTATGTGAACATCAACTGCGCCGATCACGGTATGGAACGCGGAAAGGAACCCATGCGGTTCCAGTGCGGCTGTTACGGCCCGGTGGTCATAGAGGAGGACTGCTGGATCTGTTCCCATGCCGTGATCCTCAAGGGCGTTACCGTCGGGGAGGGCGCCGTGGTGGCGGCCGGGGCCGTGGTCAACGAGGACGTGCCGCCCTATGCCATAGTCGCCGGTGTTCCCGCCAGGGTCGTCGGGAACCGCCGCTGAAGCTCAATCCCTTTTGGGGTCAGCCCTGGAACGGGATCGAATCCCTTTT
>CAZQFX010000058.1:15024-16497 GCA_964592775.1 uncultured Actinomycetota bacterium | reverse complement strand
AGCCAATAGGAAAGCGATCAACCCCTCCCGCGAGGGGGCAGGGGAGGTTTACCCTCGACTTGGGTCTTACAAGGTGACCCTAAGAGGGATTCCGCCATGGCTCGTTCCCCTTCCAGGGCTGACCCCAAAGGGGATTGGGGTAGAATGAGGGTGCGGTGTTTCGGCCTGTAAGGAAAGGTGTGTGCCGCATGGCAAACAAGAAGGGGGGTGTATCCGCCGCGTTCCCCCTCGCGGCCTTGACCTACGTGTACGGCGACGTGGACGAAGCCGCCCGGCTCGCGGAAGCCGCCGGCGGCATGGGGGCCGGCGAGGCCGGCAGATTGGGCGCGAACGCCGCCTACCATGAATTGGAGCCTCTCCTCCACACCATCGCGGCCGACTGTTCCGGGCTGGGGTCTCCCCTGCCCCTGCCGGAGGAGCTGCTGGAGGGATGGTCCCTGGCCCATGCGAGGGAGCAGGCCCGTACCACTATCGTCCACTACGGCGCCGTGAAGGCGCTGAACGCCCTGGCGGACGCCGGAATACGCGCCCTGCCCCTCAAGGGCTTCTACCTCTCATCCCGATTCTATGGGAGGAAGGGCGCGCGCGGCTTCAAGGACCTCGACCTTCTCGTGGAACCCGCGGCCATACCAGGACTGAACGAAACGCTGCTCGATGCGGGTTTCCAGCCGGCTCCCGGCCGTCCCTCCTTCGTCCCCGCTCCCGCCCATACCGTCTACTTCCTTCCCATGGAGGGCGGCGAAGCCGCCATGGAGATAGACATCCATATCGGCATGCACTGGCCCGGGGAATACGAACGCCGCACGCGTTTCCGCTCCGAGGATATCTGGGCGAATGCGGCTCCCGAGGAGCTGGAGGGCCTGCGCCTCTGGGCCATGAGCCCCGAGCACCTCGTCATCACCACCCTCCTCGACGCCGCGGTCAACCATCGCTATGCGCGCCTGGTGAAGTTCCGGGACGCGGTCGAGACACTCCGTACGGCGGAGGTGGACTGGGGAGAGGTCGAACACTGTTGCCGATCCTGGGAGGTGAGGAGCTTCGTGGGGCCCGGCCTGTACTTCCTTCGGGGGATGGACGCGCCTCTCTCCCCGCCTCCCGGCGTGCTCGATTCCATTCTACCCTCCTACCCGGCCATGAACATGTTCCTGCGCGCCCTTCCCGTGGACGCCCTGCCCGATCACCGCTCCCGCTCTTTCTCCCTCCCCAACCTCATATTCTTCACCCTCTCCGATTCACCGCGGGAACGCGCCCGAGGCCTGCTGCATATACCGGGACACATACTCAGGGGGCGCCGCCGCTTCTGAAATAAGCGCGCCCGGTTTATTGGCCGGAATCCGTAATCGAACAGTACCTCCGGTATGGCATTGCCGTTGCGAAGAGGCGTCTTCTCCGACGCGGCAATCCCCTTACGGCCGTATCCGGTTTCTTCTGCGCTCAGGGGTCTAGGAAGGGGAACGGGATTCGGGCAGGGGT
>CAZQFX010000058.1:11062-15014 GCA_964592775.1 uncultured Actinomycetota bacterium | reverse complement strand
CGGAACGGGATCGGAATTCAGAAATCCCGATCCCGTTCCTGGCCTGACCCCATGGTGGGATTAAAAAGAAGGGGTGCCGAGGGAGCCGTGGGCGCCTTGCTTGTTGTCGTAGGTCCACATGTACATGGCCCGTTCCGCCAGGATGCCCATGGGGTTTACCCCGATTGATTCCACCACGGTGGATACATCCATGCCGCTCACGAACTCGTTCACGTGCACGGTGAAGCGGCTCTTAGGCTGCATGACGAAGGAGATCTGCCCCGCGGGGCCGCCGGGCCCCAGGAAGGTCACCCTCACCTCGGCCGTGGAATCGTTGGGGTTCTGCACCAGCACCCACATGTCGAAGCCCGGCCGGGTGGTGCCCTCGGGCAGATACCAGCGAAGGTTGGTTGTGGACGCCCCGATAGAAGCGTGCGCGCCCCGCTTGCCGTCGGCGGTGTTCATGTACATGGCCCGCTCCGCCAGGATGCCCGTCCCCTCCAGCGAGGTTACCACGGTGGATACGTCCTGGCCGGCGAGAAAATCGTTCACGTGTATGGTGCCGCGGGAGTTCGGGAGCATGAAGAATTCGTAGGTACCCCCCACTCCACCGGGCGTGAGGAAAGTCGCGCGCACGTTGGTGCCGGTGTCGCCGGGGTTCATGACCAGCACCCACATGTCGAAGCCCGGCCGGGTGGTGCCCTCGGGCAGGTACCACTCCGGCGCGGGAGTCGAGAGCCCTATAGAGCCGTGGGCGCCCCGCTTCCCGTCCGCGGTTGCCATGTACATGGCCCGCTCGGCGAAGATCGGCAGGGTCTCTTTGCCGACCACGGTCAGCGACTCCACCCGCGTGGATATCTCGCTATTGGGGACGTACTCGTTGACGTGCACCGAGTAACGCCGGTTGGCCCCTATCTCAGTGACGAACTCTTTCGCCACCCCTCCCCTCCCCAGGAACTGCACCCTGGTTTTCACGGGGACGTTGTTGGGATTCTGTATGAGCACCCACTCGTCGAAGCCGTAATAGGTGGCCCCCTCGGGAAGATACCAGACGGGGCTGGGGGTCATGATGCCGATGGAGTCGTGCGCCCCCCATTTGCCGTCCACCGTGCCGTACATGTACATGGCGCGCTCGGCCATGACGCTGCCGCCGTCTATGGCCGTGACCATGGTCGAAACGTGCTGGTCGGGCACCCACTCGTTGACGTGCACGGTCACGCGCGAACCGGGCCGCGCCAGGATAAGCGGCCCCTCGATCTCGGCGGTGAGGGTCTGGAAGACCACCCTGATCTGGACCTGCTTGTCCGTGGGATTCATCACCAGCACCCACTCGTCGAAACCGATGCCCGTGTAACCCTCCGGGAGGAACCAGCTATAGGTGAAGAACTCGTAGGCCACGCAATCGCCGGCGTCGTTGTACCAGGCCACGTTGTACACCTCGATGCCGGATATGTTGTAGAGGCCGCTGAAATCATAAGAGAAGTCCCCGTACTCGTCGCTGGCCGTTTCGACCACCACGGGCTCGCGATAGGTGTTCATGGTTATCCTGATCGGGCGGTTGGGCAGCGTCTGTCCTCTCAACTTATCCGTGAAGGGGTCGGCGTTGGCGGAGACGTCGGCCGTGGTCACGGAGCGGTTTGCCGCACCGAACCTGCAGGAAACCGCCTCGCCGGGGGCGATATTGTGATGCGAGAACCAGGCGTCGTAAAAGCCGTCGCTCCCCGTGCCCACCGTCTTGCTGACGGTCCCGGCCTGGATGGTCAGGGAGGTGCCGGGGTTGTAGAAGCCCATGACCTCGTCGTACTGGGGGTACACCGTAATGATGGGGCCGGTCCTGGCGATATTCATCACTCTGTGCCCGGCGGCGTTGGTGGAGTAGAGGTAGGCGGTGTCGCCGTTGCGGACATTGAAGCCGGTGAACGAAGCGCTGTAAGCGCCGCCAGTGGCGGTTACGCGCCGGTGCGCCGCTCCGGGCGGGATATCGCCGTAATACGTGGAGGGCACCTTTAGGTATACGTCCACGTGGTTTCCGGTGGGGGCGGCGCCGCTCACCTTCTCGCCCGAGGTGTCCACGGTGCCGTTGATGGTGCAGTCCACGGTGACCTTCGGTCCTCCGGCCAGGTCGGTGACGACGACGGAATCCCCGGAAAGCACGTCCTGGCTCGGGCTCTCGGTGTCGAAATCGACCATGAACCACCTGTTGCTGTTGGTCGTGGTGTCGATGGTGGATATCAACACGCCGCCCCGCCATAGCTCAACCCTCACGCCGGCGCCGGCATGGGTGGTGGAGCCCTCCACGCTGTTGAAGGGGATGGATATCCTCATTCCCGCGGCGACGCCCGCGGCCTCGAGGGAAGGCGCGCTCTCCCCGCCGCCCCCGGGCCATCCGGTGCGCCGCTCCTCCAGGCGCCGGTGCGCCTCCTCCGGAGTCCGCGGCAGCCTTCCCAGGGGATCCACGGCGAGATCGGGCGCGGCATTCGCGGCCGGCGCCGCCTCCACGCGCCGGGCCGCCGGCGGCGCGGGAAGAAGAAGGGCCGGGAGCGCAACCAGAAGAGCGCATAGCCTCAGGGCCGTCTTGCGGCCCCCTTCTATGTCCCAGCTCATTTTCACCCCCGACCACGCAGTTCCCACCGATCAGGGCGGATCGGTGATATACGTGATGCGCCAGATGCCGTAGTCCTGGCGCAGGTGCATCTCGGCGGGCACGGAAATCCCGTTCTTCCCCACCACGACACCGGTGAGGACGGTTTCGTTCCCGCTGGGATGATCCGCCGCATGCACCTCCATATAGGCGAACCTGCCCTCCGCTATCTTGGCAAGGAAGGGCTGGAGATCCGATATCTCCTGAGCGAGGACATCCTTGAAATCGTCAGGAACCTGGTAGTTCGTGCCGCCCTGGAGATCGCCCTCGAGTTGGGAGATGGCGGCGATCCTCCACTTGCCGGCGTTGTATTTCATCACGAAGGTGCCGCTGCTGGTGCCGCCGTCCGTGGTGGTGAGGGTGAAACTTATGAACGACGTGTTGGGGTCTCCAGCCGGGCGCACGTCGGCGCTGACGACCTCCAGCCTCACTACCCTTCCCTCGCCTACGGCCCTGAAGAAATTCTGATGCCTCTGGGTTTCGGTTACGTAGCGCTGGTCCGGGCTGGTATAGGAGAAATCCTCGCCGCTTATGCCCTCGTCCGCCGCGCCGGCTAAGTCCGAAGCGCCGGCTTCGGTCCCGCCCGCATCCGCATCCGAGATCTTTCCGGCGCCACCCTCGGGCGAGGTGACCTCTTCGAGCCGGGTCTGGAAGGAAGCGCTTTCCAGCGCCGCCGGCGCCGCCTCCTCGCCCGCCCCGTCATCCGCAATCCGCCAGGCGGCCAGGCCGGCGCCTCCCGCGAAGAGCGAGACCATAACGAGGATGAAGATGATCTTCCGCAATCCGTTCCGCCTTTCTCAAAGCCCCGGGGGCAGCTCCGTTTCTTCAATATAGCACAGCGCAAAGCGCCATCTATTGACTTATATCGTCACGTATGCCTCTTGCTATTAGCTCCTGCCGCTCTTCCTTCGATCCGCCGACCCTCATGCCTCTTCTTTTATCCTTCCTTCTATCCTTCCTTCGCGGGAAGCTATGCCGGATGAACTCGGGCCCAGCCCGTCATCCATTGATCCGCGTTTCAGGGGGGAAGCTCCGGCTCCGGCGAAGATCGGCGTCCCGTCCCTCATGTCGATGCGAGGGATCGGGTACTCCCCAGGGTTCCTGAAATAAGGCGAGTGCGGGGGCATCGTGTCGTGGGGGAAAGCCGCTTTCCTGTACGGCGCTGGACCCATGCGCGCCGGCATCTAGTCCGCCGGCGGGTGGCCGGGTCAGGGAGGCCGAGTACGCCATGGAAGCTCATCCCTGGCCGAAGGTGGTAAAGGTACAGGAGACGATTCCGCCATGGAAGCTCATTCCATTCGAAGGTGGATGGGGCAGAGGAGGCGTATCCGC
>CAZQFX010000058.1:0-10962 GCA_964592775.1 uncultured Actinomycetota bacterium | reverse complement strand
TGGAAGCTCATCCCGGGTCCGATTCCTCCGGACCGGCTCCCGTCTCGAGCGATTCCAGAAATGCCCTGGCGGCCTCCCCCTCCTCGGGCGGGACCACGATGCGCGCTGTGCCGATGGGGCCGACGTAGCTGGGTGCCGGGAGGTCCGCCCATTCCCTGGGGTGGAAACCCTCCTCGTTGAGCATGCGCATCACCAGCTCCGCTTCCATGCGGTCTCCTGCGAAGACCACGGCCTGTTCGTCCGGTCTCTTGCGGAATATGTCGAATAATCCCATGCTCATAGTCTAACCCATAATCGGCCGAAACGGTTGTCTCGCCCCAACCCACAAGAGACCGGAACGGTTGTCTCGTCTACGAGGAAAAGGCGCCTGCCGCCCTTCCCCGGCCGGAAGGTCCATTCCACACGGATATGACGCCCATCATAGCGGGATGCCTGGTACTAGGACCTGCCGCACTTGGTTATAGGCAAGATCGATTCATTCGGTATCGGCTCTCGCCCTGCCCCGGGGCTTCCGCTTGGCGCATTGCAGAGCCAGGTAGAACTGCGGATGGTTAACGCAGGTCACGAAGGGGCAATCCATACAGTCCTGCTTTTTCATCATGATACACATGCCCGCCCCCCCTCGAACGGTTCTTGTGTACACATCTCCTTATTTCCACGCCCGTGGGCAAACACCTTCTCCCGGCATGGGGAAAGTCATCCATGTCGAGCGGCTGCGACACCACGGAGTATGAATATCTCACGAGACTGAGGGCACAACATATAGTGCTGAAGAGTGTATTGTCGGGGTAGTTGTACATGTCTCGCGGCCGCGACACCACCGAGGACGAAAATGCTGGTCGCTATTTTCAGGGCAGACCCCTCTGATCCCGTTCCAGGGCTGACCCCGAAGTGGGATTTACAGGGCAGGCCTGACCCGTTTTGTCGGGGAGGGATATGTTGATCTGGTAGGCGCGGGGCGATTCGTCCTTCCTGATGCCCCGGAAGATGACGTCGAGCATGGGATCGACGAAGTCCGCGACCTCCTCCCTCCTCCCCTTCAGGTGCCAGCGGAAGAAGTAGTGCTCGATGGTCCCCAGGATCATGGAGCGCACGAGATAAGGGTCGATATCCTCTTTGAACTCGCCCGACCGAATACCCTCCTCGATGGCCTTGAGTATGAAGCCCGCCGAGCGCTTCACCGCCTGGTAGCCCTCGGCCTCCATGAACTTGCGGTTGCGCTTGAGGTCCAGCAGCACCAGGGACGAGTAATCCGGATTGTCCCGGTAGAGGTTGAAATAGCCGTAGGAGATAGCCCTGATCCTGTTCTCCGCCCCCTTGATGTAGGGGCTCATGGCCTCGAGGAAATCCACCGCCTGGCTGGTTATCTCTCCCGGGATGGCGAAGAGCAGGTCCTCCTTGCTGCCGAAGTACTCGTAGATGGTGGCCTCGGAGACGCCGGCCGTGCGCGCTATCTCGGAGATGGTCGCGTTATAGTAGCCTTTCTCCCCGAACACCTTGAGCGCCGCCTCGATGATATTCGAGGATTTGTCCTTCGATTTATAGTCATTCCCCATAATTATACCCTATTTCTATAGATTGACTTTTAATTTGACATGATTATTGTAATTCTTCTATACTAAATAGGCAAGTTCCTGAAACCCTATTTTTGGAGGGGAGTGCAATGATACGCACCGTCGACGAGTATCACGAGAGCCTCAAGGCCATGAAGCCTAACGTCTACATGGGAGGCGAAGTGCTGGGAAGGGAGAATCTACCAGGCACCGACATCATGGACCTGACCATCGAGCTGGCCCGCAACAAAGAGTTCGAGCACCTGACCACGGCCAAATCGCACTTGAGCGGCGAGACCATCAGCCGCTTCTGCCACATCCACCAGAGCCCCGAGGATCTGCTGGCCAAGCAGGAGATGACGCGCATGGCCTGCCGCATGGTGGGCGGCTGCATCGCGCGCTGCATGGGCATCGACGCCATGAACTCCCTCTCGGTCATCACCTACCAGTGCGACCAGGCGCACGGCACCGAATACCACCAGCGCTTCCTGGAGCACCTGAAGTTCTGGCAGGACAACGATATCGTGGGGTGCTGCGCCCAGACCGACGTCAAGGGGCACCGCAAGAGGCGCCCGCACGAGCAGACCGACCCCGACCTCTACCTGCGCGTGGTGGAAAGGCGCCCGGACGGCATCGTGGTACGCGGGGCCAAGGCCCATAACTCCTTCGCGCCCCTCGCCGACGAGATCATCGTCACCCCCACCCGTTTCCTCACCCCCGAGGAGGGGGACTGGGCGGTGGCCTTCGCCGTCCCTGGCGACTGGCCGGGAGTGAAGCTGGTATGCCGTGGCGCCAGGTACCGCGACCGCGTGCCGGAGGTGGCCACCATGCTCTCCGGCAAGGGGGAGATCGAGTCCCTCACCATCTTCGACGACGTCTTCGTACCCCACGAGAGGGTGTTCCTCAACGGGGAGACGGAGTTCGGCGGGCAGTTGGCCCTGCTCTTCTCCCTATACCATCGCCATTCCTACACCGGATGCAAGCCGGCCATGTCCGACGTGATCATGGGCTCGACCGCCCTCGCTGCCGAGTACAACGGCATCGAGAGGGAGAGCCATGTACGCCATGCCCTGGCGGAGCTCATCAGCGTCGCGGAATTGGTATACGGCTGTGGTATCGCGGCGGCGGTGAAGTCCTCCAAGGCGCCCTCCGGCACCCAGATGCCCGACGTGGTATTCTGCAACGTGGCCCGCAAGCACGCGGGGGTTAACCTCTACCACGAATACGACATCCTGGCGGAGGTGGCGGGAGGCCTCCCCGCCACCCTGCCCTACAGCGAAGAATACGCCAGCCCAGAGGTGGGCGAGCTGGTGAAGAAATACATCATGCGCGCCGACGGCGTGAGCGCCGAGGACGTATACAAGTGTTTCGCGTGGATAAGCGATTTTTCGTGTTCCTCCATGGCCGGTGTAATGCAGTACGCTGGGGTGCACGGCGGCGGCTCCCCCATCATGGAGGACATCGCCATACTTGGAACCTACGACATCCAGGAGAGGAAGAAGGTAGCCAAGTTCCTCGCCGGCATCGAGGACAAGTAAGGTACCGGCAGAACGCTGCTGGTAGGAGTAGGCTCGCCACCCGGGTAGATAAGAACAGTGACGTGCCTATCGCTGCCGGGGATCAGTCCTGGAAGGGGATTGGGGAAGAGCAAAGAGAGGTATGGGAAGAAGCGGGTAACATCTTGGTGCCAGTCATCCATGTCGCGCGGCCGCGACACCACGGAGGATGAAAATCTTCGGCGACTGAGTGCATAACACATGGTGTCGGGGAGTGTATTTCATGGCGGACCCCTTCCGATCCCGTTCCAGGGCTGACCCCAAGTGGGATTTACGGGGGATCAGAGGGGGATGGAGAAGCTGAAGACCGAGCCGCCGCCCTCGCGCGGCTCGTACCAGATGCGGCCGCCGTGCGCCTCGACGATGCGCTTGCCGATGTACAATCCCAGGCCCAGGCCGGGGCCGCTGTGATGGAGAGCATCGCCGACCTGGTAGAAGCGCTCGAATACCCTCTCCCTGTCCTCAGGCGGGATGCCCACGCCCCGGTCCAGGACCGAGAAGACCATCTCTCCCTCCCTCCTCTCTCCCTTCAGTTCCACCACCGACGCAGGGGACGAATACTTGACCGCGTTGTCCATGAGGATGACGAAGAGGCGGAGCAGCCTCTCGGGATCGACGCTGGCCGTGCCCAGATCGTCCGGTACGTCCATTGAAAATCTCCTGCCCGTTCCCATCGTCCGCATCTCCTCTATCACATTCGCGGCGATGGCCCCGGGGGAGGCTTCCTCCTTCTTGACGGTGAACCCGCCGCGCTGCAGGCGGGATGCGTCCAGCAACTCCTCCACCACGTGCACCAGGCGGTCCGCGCCCACCACTATCCCCTGCAGGGAATCGAACCACCCGTCGGCCCTGATATCCTTGCCGCGCCTGGCGAGGGTCATGGCATAGCCCTTGAGCAGGGTCGCCGGATGGCGCAGCTCGTGGGCCGCGATATCCAGGAAGTCCCGCATCTGCTGCGCGTACTCCTCCAACTGGCGCTCGTATCTCTTCTTCTCCGTGATGTCGATGAGCGAGACCACGCTCCTTTCCATGCCTGGCAGCATGCTCACGCTCATCAAGGCATCGATGGGCCTGCCGCTCTTGTGCCTGGCCTTGATCTCGTAGGTTATGGGGCTTTCCAATTCCCCCCTCAGGAGCTTGAGGGAGTTGCTCTTCACCTCGTCGACGTCCTCGGGCATCACCAGATCCATGTACGGTTTCCTGCCTATAACCTCATCGAGGGAGTAACCGAATATCTTCTCCATCTCCGCATTTGCATGCGAGAGCATGGCGTCCCGGTCGACCAGGAACATGGCGGTGCCGGTGGATTCGAAGGTGGCGCGGTACTGTTCCTCGCTCTTACGCAGTGCCATGGCCAGGCGCGCGCGGATGACCGCCTGCCCCACCTGGCCCGCCAGGACCTCCACGATATCGCGCGCGCGCTGGGGGACATCCTCGACCGCGTGGGAGGACACGCTCACCAGGCCGGCGGTGCGTCCTTCATATGAAAGGGGCACCACGAAGATGGACTTCAAGCCCTCTTCCACGAGGTGGTCTCTCACCTCCGGCCTGATGTCGCCCATGCGCTCGAATGCGGCGGGGCTTTTCCGGGCGAAACCCTCCGGCAGCGAGGCGGCATCCAGATGCCTGAAGCGCTCCATGAACTCCTCCGGGAGCCCGAGCGAGAACATGAGTTCCAGGTCTCCCGTTTCCTCGTCAACCAGGTAGATGGACCCGCTGTCCATACCGGTCGTCTCCAGGACGGCTTGCAGCGATTCCCGCAGGATGCGGTCGAGGTCGCTTTCCCCACTCCATTGAAGCGCCAGGTCGCGCTGCACGCGCAGCAGCCTCTGCGCCCGCATGTAGTCGGTGATGTCGGTGATGAATCCCTCCAGGGCCAGCACTTCACCATCCTCCGAGAAGACGCCGCTGCCCTGCTCCCACACCCATTTCTCATCTCCCGAAGCCGTCCTTATGCGGTAGGTAAGCTCGAAGGGCGCCCTGCGCTCT
The DNA here is from genome assembly GCA_964592775.1 of uncultured Actinomycetota bacterium. GTDB lineage: Bacteria > Actinomycetota > Geothermincolia > Geothermincolales > RBG-13-55-18 > SURF-21. Next base: position 5,864 of record CAZQFX010000058.1, on the reverse strand, counting down.
AGCGCCCGCTGCACGCCGTTCCATACCGCTTCCCCGTCGTCGGGGTGGATCAGGTCCCCGTAAGAGACGGTGCGGTTGTCGATGAGGTCGTCGGGCCGGTAGCCGGTGAGGCCGAGGCATCCCTCGCTCACGAACTCCGTGGTCCAATCGCGGTCGTTGCGGCAGCGGTAAGCCATCCCGGGGAGATTGCTCATGAGGGCGGCCAGGGCCCTCCGGCTGTCCGTCAACGCAAGCTCGGCCTCCACGCGCTCGGTGATTTCCTGCGAATTAAGCAGTATGCCGTGAACCGCCGGGTCCTGGAGCAGGTTGCTGCCGATGCCCCCGAACCAGCGCCAGGAACCGTCCTTGTGCCGGAAGCGCACCTCCATATAGGAGGAGTTGCCGGGCATACGGATGCCCTTGCGAAAGGCCTCCTGGACTACGTCGAGATCTTCGGGATGCAGGAAGTCGAAGATGTTCCTGCCGGCCAGCTCCTCCGGCGCCCATCCCAGCAGTCTCCGCACCGATGGGCTCTCGTAACGTATGGTGCCGTCCGCCTCGAGGACGGTTATCACGTCGGCCGCGTTGTCTATGAGCGCCCGGAAGTGTTCCTCTTGCCGTTTCAGTTCCTCTTCCAACCGTTTGCGTTTGGTGATATCGCGCGAGTTGATGACCAACCCGCCTATGGCGGGATCGCCGATGGGGTTGTAGGCGCTCGTCTCGTGCCGCCGCCATGAGCCGTCGCAATGACGCACCCTGAGCTCGAAATACCTGGTGACCCCCGGACGGCCGGCCGCGAAGGCCAGGGCGGAGCGCGCCATCTCGATCTCCTCCGGGTGGAGGTAGTCGAATATGTTCCGCCCCGTCAGCCCGGAAGACTCGTAACCCAGGAGGTTCATCACCGAGGGGCTCGCGTAATTTATGGTGCCGTCCGCCCTGAGCACCATGACCAGGTCGAGGGCGTTCTCGATCAGCTTCCGGAAGTGCTCCTCGCCATAGGCGAGCGGACTCCCGTCTTTTCCGCTTACGGCTCCGCGCCCCACGCCGCCGTTCCTGAGAGCGCCTCTTTTCTTCCGCCGCATGAGATGCCTCCGACAAGGGGTTCCCGATCCCCCCTCGCAGCCATCAGGCCCGCCGAACAGACTCGTTGAGTCCAAGTACTACTATTATAAGCCCTCCTCCGAGGGGTGTGGGTGGCAACAGAGAAGGGTATGTGCGCGGAACGGGCCGGATCTCGAGACCCGCGATCGTCCTTGATGCATCGTCTTGAAGCCTGGCCCCGAAGACACTCCGGCCGCCCACGCTCCTTGGAGAAAACCCCCATTGCAGGCCTAACGGGTTCTCCTTATCCTCTTCGTCTCCTGACCCTCCCCTCCGGGTTCACGCAGCGGCAGGGCGAAGCGGAAGGCGGAGCCGCCGCCCTCGCGGGGTTCGTGCCAGATCCTTCCACCGTGGGCATCCACGATCCTCCTGCCGATGTACAGGCCGAGGCCCAGGCCGCGGCCGGAGTGGTGCAGCGTCCCGCCCACCTGCTCGAAACGCTTGAAAATCTTGTCCCTGTCTTCGTCCGGGATTCCCCTCCCCCTGTCCAACACCGAGACGATCGCTTCCTCCCCCGCGGCCTCCCCCCTCACTTCGATCGGGGAGCCCGGGGGCGAGAACTTGACCGCGTTGTCCAGCAGGATAATCATGAGGCGCAGGAACTTGTCCGGGTCCACCCAGGCCCGGTCCAGGTCCGGCGCGAATTCGGTCTCTATGCGGTTGCCGCTTCCCCTGACCATCATCTCCTCGATCGCCCGGTGGACGAGGGGCATCAATTCCAGCGCTTCTCCGGAAAGGGACAGGAGCCCGCTCTCGATGCGGGAGATATCGAGCAGGTCGTCCACCACGTTGATCAATTGGCCGGTGGCCCTCTTTATGGCGGACATCGAGTCGAGGAGCTCCTTCCGGCTCATCTCTTCGCCGTAGATCTCGAGCGTCTCGGCGTAGCCTTCGAGCAGGGTGGCCGGGTGGCGCAGTTCGTGGGCCGCGATGTCGAAGAAGTCGCGGAGCTGTTCCGCCCGGGCCTCCAGTTCGCGCTCGTACCTCTTGACCTCCGTGATGTCCAGGAGCGAAGCCACGCTCTTGTTGATGCCGGGGAGGAAGCTGACATGGATGAGGGTGTCAAGGACCCGCCCATCGCGCCTGACCGTGCGGGCTTCGTAGCGCACGGGCCCGATCACCTCTCCGGACAGGAGATGCCGGGAATACGTCGTCACCGCCTTGAGGTCGTCGGGGTACACGAACTCCATGTACTTCCTCTTGCCCACCACCTCCTCCCGGCCGTAACCGAGCAGCTTCTCCACCTCCTGGTTGGCGCCGAGGATGGTGCCGTCGGGGCCGATGAGAACCATGGCGGTCCCCGTGGACTCGAAGGTGACGCGGTAGTTCTCCTCGCTCTCCTTGAGAGCCTGTTCCGCTGTTCTATAGTCGGTGACATCGTTGACGACATTGGTGACCGCTATGGCCTCGCCCTTCTCGTCGTAGATGGCGCCCGCCATCACATCGCCTATCATCACCGAGCCGTCCCCGCGCAGGAACCGCATCTCGCCCCTGCCCACCTCGAGCCCGGAGAGCAGCATCGTGGCCGCCCGCCGGGCCTGTTCGACGTCATAGGGATGTATGACGTTCAGCTCGAAGATATCCCGCCCCAGCAATTCGTCCGCGCCGTACCCCAATACCTCGCAGGCCTTGTGGTTGACGCTTACCACCTTCAGTCCGCTGTCGTAGGTCAGGATCGCCTGTTGCGCGTAGTCGTGCAGCAGGCGGTAGCGCCGTTCCAAGTTCCTCACGGCGGAGACGAGGCTTGCCCTCTCGAGGGACTGGCCGATCATGCCCGTGTGCCAGGAGCCGTCCTTGTGCCTGACGCGTACCTCCGCGTATTTGCTCACGCCTGAGCGGTTGGCGGCGGCGTCCAGGGCGGCCCTGGCCGTGGCGGCATCGTCGGGGTGGATGAAGCCCAGGAGCTTTTGTCCGATCAGTTCCTCGGGCCTGTATCCGAGAAGGGACTCGATCGAAGGCCCTACGTAGCTTATGGTGGAGTTCTGCTGCAACACCGTGATGGGATCGAGCGAGTTCTCGATCAGCAGGCGGAAGTGTTCTCCGCCACTTGCGAGCGGGTCCCCCCGGTGCTCAGTGATGTCTGGGCTCATCGCTGCAGCCGCACCGCCTTCACCATCCAACAGCCGTCCTTGATGCCCCGGTTCATATATACGCCCGCATGTGATCACCGCATGCCCGTATTCATGGACCCAAGCACTTACGTCAATATTACCAACTATGGTTCTTCTCCGAGAAGTGCGGGTGGAATGGAGGAGCGGACCGCTCCCAAGCCAGGGGGTCCGCGACCCCGGAAAAGGGTCGGAGACGCTTGCGGCCTTTCCAACCCGGCCCCGCTTCCATCGGGCTATCAAAAAGGCTCCGGAGGTTGTCGCACAAACCCTGCGTCAGACATATTGCTCTCCACATATTCACCGAAATGGGCCATTATTGACAGTCCGCCTTCCATTATGATGCCTATTTTGCCGCAATTCTGGTGGAGCGAGATTCGTAAGAGGTTTATGCAAAAGGCTCTCCGCTCCTTGCAGTTGCTGATATCGCATGCATTCCCTGCGCGGTCACCTTGACGGCAGAAAGGCCCGGCAGCGGCATGAGCGCGGTCATCGCAGCGGCGCGGTACAAAACCCGGCCCGCGGGGAATAAATACACCTGGAGCGGGAGGAACGGCCGATGGGGACCGGATCATGCGGCGAAGCAGTACCGTACCGCGGGAGCCGGGCGGCCTTTCGCAGCCCGGCACCGGATTACGGGCTTCCCCGCCAGGCCTGCGTTCCCGGCATGAAGAACGGCCGCGTGGAAGATCTGGAGGGTATATGGACGAGGCGTTTCCGGGTTTTATGAAAAAGGCGCAGGAGGTCGTGGACGGGACCTCCGGGTTGGAGGGCATCGAGGACTACCGGGAACTCCTCTGTACCGACTGCCCCTTCTACCACCACGGCGAGGAGGAGAACGAGGAGTGCGGGTGCTTCCTGCTGCTCAAGACCTTGCTGGAGCGCAAAGCCTTCAACCTCGAGAGGGCCCTGTATGAACTCGAACAACGCTGAGGGCAGCGGGGAGCACTATATCAGGCTGGGCGAGGGTTTCTTCCTCAAGGAACTCGAGGAGCCCTGCGTCTACAACGTCGAGAGCGACGACCTCTACGCGTTATCTCCGGAGGCCATGGGATTCCTCGCCCTCTGCGACGGCACTAGGAGCGCGGACGAACTCGGGGCGGAGGCAGGTTTCCTCGCCTATTGCCTGGAGGAGGGCGTGCTGGAGACCCTGCACAGGCCGCGGCGGAGGCCGGTCACCGTGGGTAGAAACGAGCGCCCTTCCCTGCGCTACCTGATGGTGGAGGTAACCGACCGCTGCAACCTGCGCTGCCGCCACTGCTACCTGGGGGGCGCCGGTTCCACCGACCTGGAATGGGATACGGCGCGGCGCATCCTGGACGATTTCGACGCTATCGGTGGCCTGCGCCTGATGATCACGGGGGGCGAGCCCACGCTCTACCCCCACTTCGAGCTGCTCGACCGGGCGCTCGCGGGCAGGTCGTACCGGTGCGTGCTCATCACCAACGGGACTCTCATGGACGGCCTGGACATGAGGGGTTCGAACTTCGAGGAGATACAGTTCTCTGTGGACGGGCTGGAGGAGGGGCACGACCTCGTAAGGGGAAAGGGCGCCTTCCGCAAGGTGATGGGGGGCATCGCTGAAGCCCTTGCCGCTGGAATAGACGTATCGGTGGCCACGGTCATCCATTCCGGAAACCTGGGCGAACTGGAGCACCTGGGGGAGACGCTCTTCGAGATGGACGTCTGCGCGTGGACCCTGGAGTATCCCGTGGCGTGGGGGCGCATGGAGGGCGACCGCGAACTTATGCCCCCGCTCGAAGCCGCGGCCACCCTGTTTGAGATGGAGTGGGGCTGGGGCGCCCACGAAGGCGCCGAGGGATACGCCTGCGGGGCCCATCTGGCCAACGTAGAACCGGGAGGCAGCCTGGTGAAATGCGGCTACTACCGCGGGGTGAGCGGAGGAAGCGTGAGCGAGGAGGGAGGCCTGCGCCGCGCCTGGTCGGCCCTCCCCAGGATGAGGCTGGAGGGTGCTTGCGGGGAGTGCGCCCTGCTCGCGGAATGCGGCGGGGGATGCCGCTTCCGGGCGGAGCTCATGGCCGGCGCGGGCGGGCCCGACCCGCTCATGTGCGCCCGCATGGGACGTCCCCTCCCCTAGCCTGGGATCATAAATCCCGTTCCAGGGCTGACCCCAGGTGGGATTCCTGGGATCATAAATCCCGTTCCAGGGCTGACCCCAGGTGGGACAGGGCTGACCCCAGGTGGGATTTGTAAATCCCGTTCCAGGGCTGACCCCAGGTGGGATTTTCGGGGAGGGGGCCCGCAGGCCCCCTCGATGCTCAGGGCGTTTTAGCCGCAGCTCTTATTGCACTTGCAAGTGCCGCCCTTGCGCCTGGGGATCTTCGTGATCCTCATCGCACCACCTCCTTGGTAGTGTAGTACTTAAGATTATTATATACAGGCCGCGGTTTGCCTAAACCACAACCGTCAAATCCCGCTTGCTGGTTCGAGATGATAGAGTCCATGATTGCTTTCTGCCGGTTGTCTCGCGAGCAGAGACGTCGAATCAACCATGCTCATAGCCCATGTGCACGAGGGAGATCGTGATGATTGTCGCGGCGTGCAGGGGTAGCCCTCTACGCGTAAAACGGCGCGTCGACGTCGGCCCCCAGCTCCCACCCCAGGCGAAGGTAACGGTGGATATGAAATGCGGCATGCGGCAAACGTCCGCTCCAT
>CAZQFX010000057.1:0-17199 GCA_964592775.1 uncultured Actinomycetota bacterium | reverse complement strand
TCGGTGAATATGTGGAGAGCGATATGTCTGACGCAGGGTTTGTGCGACAGCCTCCGCGTCCCAGCATGTCCCCGACCGGGTTGCGGTCCTTCCGGGCGGCTTGTCACAGCGCCCCGCCTTCCGTCGCCCGCTGCCCCTCGCGGCGGCGATGCAGCCGCAGGACCAGGTAGCATATCCTCTGCCGCATGTCAGTGCAGCGCTCCTTTCATGGTGCTAGTGTTGAACTGGAGGCGGTTTGAAGGTATATTTTGGTCTGCGGGCCCGGTGCCGTGAAACGGGCGGCTGCCGGGCAGCGGTGGCGGGCCCGACGATAAACGGCCGCGAGAGGTGAACGTAAATGCCGACATACGATTACAGGTGCACGGACTGCGACGAGGTCTTCGAGACGGCGCACGGGGTCGACGAAACGGTGGATGCCTGCCCCGGTTGCGGGGGCAAGGTAAGGCGCCTTTTTCATCCCGTGGGGATCATCTTCAAGGGCTCCGGTTTCTACAAGACCGACAACCGCTCCGCCTCGGGGAACGGGGGGGACGGCCGCAAGCCCGAGAAGCCGGAGAAAGAGCTGGATAAAACCGGGGGAAAGAGCCCGGATAAGGAGAGCAAGCCCCCGCGGAAAGAGGAAGCGGGGGTCTGAATGGCCCATCGGGCCGGCCATAAAGGGGGTCACATGCGATTGCCTCAGGTGAAGATCGGCATTTTCGGCGGTTCCGGGTTCTATTCCCTGCTGAAGAGAGCAACGAGCTACGCCATCCACACGCCCTACGGAGCACCCAGCGACCGCTTCACCATCGGAGAGCTCAACGGCATCCCGGTGGTCTTCCTGCCTCGCCACGGGAGGCACCACCAGTATCCACCCCACCGTATCAACTACCGTGCCAACATCTGGGGCATGCACGAGTTCGGGGTGGAACGCATCGTATCCCCTGGGGCCTGCGGCTCGCTGCAGCGGGAGATACCGCCGGGGACTTTCGTGCTCTGCGACCAGTTCGTGGACCGCACCTCCCGGCAGGACTGCACCTTCTACGACGGGCCCGCCGCCGTGCATATCAGTTGCTCCGAACCCTACTGTCCCGCCATGCGGAAGGTATGCAGCGACACCGCCCGCCGGTTGGACATACCCTGCCGTGACGGCGGCACGGCGGTAATCATCAACGGCCCCCGTTTCAGCACCCGCGCGGAGAGCAAATGGTGCCACTCCCAGGGGTGGGACGTGATCAACATGACCCAGTACCCCGAGGTGGTGCTGGCCAGGGAGCAGGGCATGTGCTATCTCAACATCTCCCTGGTCACCGACTGGGACGTGTGGATCGCGGATGAAGAGGGAGTGAAGTCGGTCACCGCGGACGAGGTCGGGCGGGTGTTCAAGGAGAACAACGAGAAGATGCTCCTCCTGCTCACGGAGATGACGCCGGCCCTCGCGGGCGACCTCTCCTGCGCATGCCCTTCCATGCTCGAGGAGGCGACTATCAGCCCCCTCGAGATCGTGGAGCATTTCTGAGATAGAGACCCGGCCCGTGATCCCCCAGAAAGGATTCAGGGTAGCGAGGTTCCGGGGGGTTTCCATATACCTGCACTGGAGCTGGTTCATCGTTTTCTTTCTCCTCCTCTGGGTGGTGGTGCAGTTCTTCCAGCTCAATACGGCGTCCTCGCCGTGGCTGTACGTGCCCATGGCCGTGGTCACGACCTTCCTCTTCTTCGTCTCCGTGCTCCTGCACGAGCTATCGCATTCCGTGGTCGCCAACCGCAACGGCGTCCCCATCAACCGCATCACCCTCTTCGTCTTCGGAGGGGTGGCCCAGATGGGCAGGGACGTTCCCTCCCCGGGGGTGGAATTCAAGATGGCCGTGGCGGGACCGCTGTGCAGTTACGCGCTGTGCATCGTATTCGGGGGGATGATGTACCTCTCCTATACCCTGGAAGCCGGCACGGTCGCCTTCGGCTTCATGCTGCTCGGGGCGGTCAACTTCGGCCTGGGTACATTCAACCTCGTCCCCGGCTTCCCCCTGGACGGGGGCAGGATACTGAGATCCCTGCTCTGGCGCCACTGGGGCGACCTGGAGCGGAGCACGCGCGCCGCTGCCCGTATCGGGGAGGGGGCGGGCGGGTTGCTCGTGCTCAGCGGGGTGGCCCTGTTCGTCTTTGATTTCTTCCATCCCGAATTCGACTTCCTCTTCGCCAGCGTGTGGTTTGTCCTTATAGGCGCTTTCCTAATCCAGGTCGCCTTCAGCAGCTTCAGCCAGGTGAAGCTGCGCGTCTCCCTGGCGGACGCCAACGTCTCGGGACTGACCCGTCCCGGGGTCCCGGCCGTGGATTCCTCCACCACGCTGGAGGAGGTGTACCGTCTCCACCTGGAGAGGGCCCCCACGAGCACCGTGCCGGTCCTCAGGCAGGGCAGGCTGGCCGCGGCCGTCAACCTCGCGGACCTGAGGTCGGTGGAGCCGGCGCTGTGGCCGGACATCCCGGCCTCCCAGGTCGCCAGGCCGGTGGGCCAGGACGACACCGTGACCCCGGACATGCCCCTGGTCGATGCCATGCTCATGATGGAGCGAGGTGGAAAGGGATTCCTCTGGGTGGTCGAGGAGGGCCGCCTCGTCGGGGTTCTCCTGCGGGACGACGCGCGCAGGCTGGCCAAGGATCATAAGGGTCAGACCTGAAAGGTTGCAGTGTCCTCACTGCGGCTTTCCAGGTGACCCCAAAAAAGTTTAACTCCGTCTCGTTGCAGTGTCCTCACTGCGATCCATGCTTTCAAATACGGCCTTAGGATGAAGTGGTAAGTGGAGGGGTGACCAAAGGCGTGGAAGCTGGGGGGCTGACCCCGGCTTATGGCGCCGGAAATGAATTGCGCCTGGGGTTGGGCTATAATATGTCGTGGTTTGCCGGGCGGGTTTCGTCAGCCGCGTTCCGGCCCGGGACGCGGACCGGGGCACGGAAGGCAAGGAAGTCACCAGGGAACCGGAACGTCTTCCCACCACGGCAGGGAGGGATAGCAGCCGGCATCCGGATCAGAGGAAGGAGCATGGCCATGAAAACGCGCGTCACTGAAGCCTTGGAGATAGAGCATCCCATCATCCTGTCCGGCATGAGCTGGATCAGCGTCCCCAAGATGGTCGCCGCGGTATCCGAAGCGGGAGGCCTGGGACTGCTGGCGACCGGCGTACTGGACGCCGAGGAGACCCGAGCCGCCGTGAAAGAGATAAGGTCACTTACCGATAAGCCCTTCGGCGCCAACGTCTCTCTCCTCTTTCCCGGCGCCGCGCAGAACGCGGTGGTGCTGCTGGAGGAGAAGGTCCCGGTGATCAACTTCTCCCTGGGGAAGGGCGACTGGATAGTGCAGATGGCCCATGAATACGGCGGAAAAGTGCTCGCCACGGTCACCAACCTGCGCCACGCCAAGCGGGCGCAGGATTACGGCTGCGACGGCGTCATCGCCACCGGCAACGAGGCGGCGGCCCACGGAGAGGAGGTCACTACCTTCTGCCTGGTACCCAGCCTCGCCTCCGGACTGGACATCCCCGTGGTGGCGGCCGGCGGAGTAGGGGACGGCAGGGGGCTCGCGGCCGCCCTGGCCCTGGGCGCCGAGGGCGTGGCCATGGGCACCCGCCTCATGACCACGGTGGAAAGCCCGCTGCACGAGAACTACAAGCAGCTCTCACTGGAGAAGGACGTGTACGACACCCTCTTCTCCAAGAACTTCGACGGCCTGTGGTGCCGGGTGCTGGATACTCCGGCGGCGCGCAAGGCCATCAAGCACGGACTCACCCCCCTGGACCTGCTCAGGGCCATCCCCAACTCGCGCTCCATCGCCCAGATGCTCAAGCTGCCATACTACAAGCTCTTCGTGGGCGTGCTCGCCTCGGGATGGGAGAACGCGCGCCAGCTCGCCTTCATGGCCAACGCCTTCAAGCAGATACGTGTCGCCACCGAGAACGGGGACACCGAGCACGGCGTGCTCCCGGTGGGACAGGTGACGGGGCTGATGCACGATATCCCGACCGTGCGAGAGGTGATCGAGAGGACGGTCAGGGAGGCGGAGGAGGTCATGAAAGGCCTCGCCGTGAAGGCCGGGGCTGACGCCGCGGCGACCAGGGAAGCGACGGCCCTGCCTCTCGGAGCGGGGCAAGGCCGTTTCCTTTATGGTTCTTCCCCGAGAAATGTGGGCGGGAAGAAGCCCACCCGTCTAAATAACGCTTGTATATAAGTTAGTCATGTTATATAATTCCTTTATGCACGGGAAGCTGGGCGAGGCGGTCGCAAGAGCCGCGGATAAGGGCGGCGGCATTTCCCTGGGCCTCGAGGATACTCGGCGCATCGCTTCCGACCTGGGGGTGCCGCCGCTCGAGGTCGAGGCAGCCGCCCTGGAGGACGGCATCGTCCCCGAGCGTTATCAACGCAACATAGGCACCATCGGCACCGAAGGGCAGTTGAAGCTCCTGCGCTCCTGCATCGGCGTATGCGGATTGGGGGGGCTGGGCGGTTTCGTCGTCGAGTCCCTTGCCCGTTTCGGCGTCGGCCGTCTCATCCTCGTCGACGGCGACGCGTTCGAGGAGAACAACCTCAACCGGCAGTTGTTATGCTCGGAGGCGGACCTGGGACGGCCGAAAGCGAAGGCGGCCGCGGAGAGGGTCGCCGCCGTAAATTCATCGGTGATGGTGACGGCACATCATCGCTACCTGGATCTGGACGCCATCGTGGATGTCTTCTCCGGTGCCGACCTGGCCGTCGACGCGCTGGACAACATCCCCTCGCGCCTGGCGCTGGAGCGGGGATGCGCCCGGCTGAACATCCCCCTCGTGCATGGGGCGATCGCGGGTAACTCGGGCCAGATCATGACCGTCTTCCCGGGCGACCCGGGTCTCGAGGCTCTGTACACGGGCGATGAGGACCGGGGGGTGGAGGTGCTCGAGGGAAACCCGCCCACCACACCGGCCCTCGTCGCCTCGCTGCAGGCGCAGGAAGCGGTCAAGGTCCTCTGCGGCGGCGAACTCCTGCGCAACGGCTTCCTCCTCGTTGATACCGCCGCCAACCTCTATCAGTTCATCCCCATGAAATAGGCTTCCGTCGAACCATCGCCCCATCTGGCGCGTATACGTCGAAAAGGAGGTTCTTCCGCGTGAGGCTTGGGCGCGCTAGACGCCTCCCTCTTTGCCACCCATACTTCTCGCGGAAGAACGCAGGAACCGGAAAGGATGTATCATGTTCAGGTTTGCCCCGCGTTCGTCCCGCTTTTACCTCATCGTCTCCATCGTGGCCGCGTCCCTGGCCGCCGTTACCCTTCTCGCCTACCTTCAGGGCCTTCGATCGCGCATCGCCGAAAGCGGCAGGCTGGTCCCGCTGGTGGTGGCGGCGAGGGACCTGGAAGCGGGAGAGGTGCTCGATCCCTCTTCGCTCTCCCTTGTCGATTTCCCCGACCGCTACCTGCTGCCCGGTACCTTCACCGATCCCCTGCCGCTGGCCGGCGCCACCCTGCGCCACACCGTCCGCTCGGGCGAGCCCCTCCTGGAGAGTTCGCTGCTGCCGCCAAGCGGCGGCATCGTCCTGGAATCCCTGGATAAGGGATTCCGCGCCTATCCCCTCCCGTCGTCAAGCGTCTCCTTTCCCGCCAGCGAGCTGCCGACCGGAAGCCGCGTCGACATCCTGGCGGTGGCGGGTGGTGAAGCGAGCCCGTTGCTCGAGAACGTAGAGGTGCTGCGCGTCTGCGGCCTGCCGCAAGACGGCACCGGCGGAGGCGGGGGTGGATGCATCCTGTTGCAGGTAACATGTGAAGAGGCGTGCCGCCTGGGCGCGGCCCAGGAAGGGGGCAAGGTGGAAGTGCTGCTCCGCCCCGCGGAGTAGCTGTAGGACGGGCCGCCTTCCCGTATTCCCTCACGCGGCGCGTTCAACCTCGGGGGCCGACGCGCCGATAATTCAAACGCAAAACCTGTGGTAGGGGTGATACAGACATGGGCAACAAAGGGCACGTGCTTCTGGCCGATGACAACAAGCTGGTGGTAAAGGTAACCGGCTCCATCCTGGAACAGGCCGGCTACGAGGTGGATGTAGCCTGGGACGGCATCGAGGCCGCCATCAAGGCTTTCTCGCTTCTGCCCGACCTGATGATCCTGGATATCGAGATGCCCAAGATACGGGGCTACCAGGTATGTCGGCTGCTCAAGGAGGACCAGCTCACCTCCTGGATGCCCGTGATCATGCTCACCGGCAGGGAACACCAGAGCGACAGGTTCTGGGGGCTGAAAACCGGCGCCGACGCCTACATCACCAAGGGCTTCAAGCCCGAGCACCTGCTGGAGAAGGTCGATGAGCTGCTGTCGCAGACCGGGGATTACCGGGAAGCGAAGGAGCGGGCGCGCAAGCGGAAAAAGGACGTGAGCGAGGATTACGTCATCGACAAGATAACCGATCTCCTCGACCACAAGCTGTACGAGACCACCATACTCAACGACATCGCCTCCCTCTCCGGCTCGCTGCAGGATTTCACCGAGACCATCAACTCCGTCTTCGAGATCCTCGACAAGCTCTTCAACTTCAACCTGGGCGGCCTGCTCTTCCTCGCCGAGGAGGAGCTCTACCTATACGTCAACCACCCCTGTTCCCCGGAAGCCCTAAAGGAGGCGGAGGAGGAGATAATACACGTGGCGACCGGGTACGCCTGGCAGGCCAAGGATCCCTCGCTCATCGAGCGGGTGGTCATCAACGAGGGGAGGACCGGCGACACCTCCCAGGAGAAACAGGCCAAGCCGGCCTACGTCCACATCCCGCTTACGGCCCACAAGACGGTTATCGGGGTGCTGGTGGTCGCGGCTCCTTCCACCCCGGCCTTCCGCCGGGATGCGCCTGCCATACTCAACCTGGTCAGCAACGAGATCACCATGATCCTGGACAACGCCCGCCTCTACGAGGGCTCCAAGCGCATGGCCATCACCGACGGTTTGACCAGCATCTACAACCACCGCTTTTTCCAGGAGCTGTTCGAGAAGGAGTTCAAGCGGGCCAGCCGCTATAACACGGTGTTCTCTTTGATCATGCTGGACATCGACTGGTTCAAGCGCCTGAACGATACCTACGGCCACCTTTACGGGGACGAGATACTCAAGGAGATGGCGGCCCTGGTCAAGGGGTGCTTGAGGACCATGGACGTCCTGGCGCGTTACGGCGGCGAGGAATTCGCCATCCTCCTGCCCGAGACGGACCTCGAGGACGCGGTATTAACCGCGGAGCGCATCCGCATGGCGGTGGAGAACCATGATTTTCCCGCCTCGCACGGAAAGCCGGTGAGGGTGACCGTCAGCCAGGGAGTCACCTCTTTTCCGTCATCCGGCATAGAGCAGCGCTCCGATATCGTCGCCAAGGCGGACGCCGCCCTCTACGAGGCCAAGGAATCGGGGCGTAACGGCGTATGCTTCCGGGAATAGCGGCCGCGTCTTCCAGGCAATCGTCAGAGCAGGACAACACCTTGGGATCAGACGCACGAAGTCGCGGTGAGGACACTTCGACGTGGTAGGGATGGAGCCTTTTGGGTCAGTCATCCATGTCGCGCGGCCGCGACACCACGCAGGATGAAAATCTTCGGCGACTGAGGGCACGGCACATGGTATCGGGAAGTGCATTTCATGGCGGACCCCTTCCGATCCCGTTCCAGGGCTGACCCCAAGTGGGATTTCTATGACCCTATGCGTTGCGCAGCAACCTCCACAGGTTCAAGGCGCTGTCCACTGCCATCTCCGTTCCCACGCCCCGGCCTCCCGCATCCGCCCCCACCAGATAAAGGCCCCGCACGGGCGTGACGCTCGAGGGGCGGTTCTTGCCCACCTGGTGGCGGTTCTGGGCTATGCCTACGACCTCGCCCGTCCATCTCCCCGAGATCTCCGCGATGTAGCGGGTACCGGTGCGGATCTTCCAGATGACATGCCCCTCGATGCCGGGATAGAGGTCCTGCATGGTGTTCTCTATGCGGTCCAGCATCTCGTTGCAGATCGCCGCGGCCTGCTCGGGTTCCTCCAGGCCCGGGGGCGCCAGGGACCCCGCGAGAACTAGCTGGCAGCCGGGGGGAGTCAGGGACGGATCGGCGGCCGACGGCACGGGCACGAAGATGGCGGCCTGCCTCTCCACCATCGCCTTATCGTGGAAGTCGGGGAAATAACATGCCAGGGGCGCCTTCACCACCTCGGCATCCAGCGCGTATTTCACGCTCACCGCGCCGAAGGAGAGGCGCAGCCCGTCCACCATGGCCAGATAGTCATCGGGGAAGTTGTGGCGCCCGGCGAGGGCGACGGTCTCCTTTATGCCGTTGTTGCTGATCACGATGTCGGCGGGGACGAACCCGCCCGCCTCCACACCCCGCACCTTGCCTCCCTCGCTCACTATCCGCTCCACGGGAGTGGAGTAGCGCAGCTCGCCCCCCATGTCCTGGAGGGCGTCCAGGTAGGCCGCGGGCACGGCCCGCATGCCGCCTATGGGATAGCATAGGTTTTTCTCCTTGTTCTGGCCCGAGAAGCAGAGGATGAACTCCCCCGTGGATGCGGCCCTGCGGGAGATGCACATGTACATGCCCGTGAAGCCGTCCAGAACCCGGTTGAGCTGATCGTCGTCCACGAAGCGCGCGATGTATTCGGAGAGCGAGACCTCGTCAAGCGCCTCCAGCTCCCGCGGCGTGCGCTCGCGCGCGAGGTCCTTAAAGAGGGCGAACGCGCCCTCGCGGTTCTCCGGCAGCACGCCTATGTCCTCGAAAAGGCTCCGCAACGACTCATCTTCTTCCATATTCTGGGATAATGAAGCGGTGCGGCCTCCCGTGGTGTACTCCATCGCGGTATCCATGGCACAGAACTCTATCTCCGCCCCCACGATGTCCGCGACTTCTCCCATGGGTCCCCTGTCTCCCCGGGCAAGCCAGTGTACGCCGGTGTCGTAGATGAACCCCTCCCGCTCGAAACTGGCCGCTTTGCCCCCGGGATAGCCGTTCCTCTCGAGGACGGTCACCTTCGCCCCTTCCTTCGCCAGAAGCGCGGAGACGCTCGCGCCCCCCATGCCGGTCCCGACGACCACGATCTTCCTGTCTTTGACACTCCCCGCCATTCAGCACCTCCTTATGTCCTGCCTCGTCTCCCCGCGCGCTGATTCACGGTTCTTCCGCCAGAAGTGCGGGTTGCGAGAAGATGCGGGCAAGGTTGCGATAACTGGCCCCAAAGACTCACGGCCGCCCGCGCTGCTCGCGGAAGAACCTTGTTCAGTAACTGTTCACCTGATAGCGCCGCGGCCGCACGGTGCGGTGGTCGACCAACGGTCGAAATCCTTGCCGAAAAAAAGTAGAAACCCAAGATACCTTTGGGACCGCCGAACAAGGGACTCGACGTTTTCTACTCGGCATCCTGGGTTCCTACCTACGTTCCGGACGCGCAATCCAAAAGCGCTTCAGTTCATGTTTTCCCCCGATTTCAGCCGGAACGATTCAATAATATCACCATCCTTTCCGCTGTCAATAGGGTGGGGGGTAATATTTCGGAAAAAACGCGCAATTCCTCGGAATTACCATTATTTGCCTTATTCATATACGTGAAGCGCGCGCGGCGCGGAGGAACGGCAAGGGTGCGGGATGGGCCGGGCCCGAAACCTGCCGCGTCCACACCGCGGGTTCACGGGTCCGGCCCCGGAGGCCACGCGGCAAGCACCTGCGCGGCCGAGCGGGGAGGCGGCGGTTTCCGAAGGGACGCGGGCGCCCCGGCTGGGGAGGCGCTTCCCCCTTCTGCTATGATTTATAGATGGATCGGCGGATGAAGGAGGAGGAGGAGGTAGCAATGGTCGAATGGAGCGTGAAGGGATGCCTGATCCCCCTGGTGACCCCCTTCGACGACAGGGGCAGCGTGGACGAGCCGGCCTTGAGGAACCTGGTCAACTACCTCATCGAGGAGCAGGCGGCCGACGCGATCATACCATGCGGCACCACGGGGGAATCGCCCACCCTCAGCCACAAGGAGCATATGATGGTCATCGAGATCGTGCGCGAGGAGACGGCGGGCCGCGTGCCGGTGATCGCCGGCACCGGCAGCAACAGCACCGCGGAGGCTATCGAGATGACCGCCGCCGCGGAGAGAGCGGGCGCCGACGCCAGCCTGCAGGTGAGCCCCTACTACAACCGGCCCAGCCAGCAGGGTATCTACGAGCATTACAAGGCCATCGCCGGGAGCACTTCCCTGCCCCTGATCGTTTACAACATCCCCTTCAGGACGGGCAGGAACATCGAGGTGGACACCATGCTCCGCCTCTCCGAGATCGAGAACATCGTGGGGGTGAAGGAGGCGTCGGGAGACATCCTGCAGGTATGCGCGATCATGGAGGAGTGCCGCAAGGCGGGCAATGATTTCTACGTCTATTCCGGCGAGGACCCGGTGACCTTTCTCCTGCTGTGCCTGGGGGGCCAGGGCTGCATCGCCGCCGTCGGCCACGTGCTGGGGGTGGAGTTCAGCCGCATGTGCAGACTGGTGTGGGAAGGCAGGCTGGAGGAGGCGCGGGAGATACATTTCCGGGTGCTGCCCCTGGTGCGCGCCCTCTTCTGCGAGCCCAATCCCACGGCGATCAAGCAGGCCCTGAACTGGATGAGCGTGCCGGTAGGAGGGGTGCGCCTTCCCCTGGCCGGCATGACCGGGAAGGGCAAGGAAACGCTGCGCGCCGCCATGCTCGCGCTGGGAAAGGCATCGCCGGAGGACTGCGTATGATGAAGCGCGGCGGGAGGTGAGTGAAGTGTGCCGTGAAGGGATAGACCTGGTCACCCTGAAGGTGGCCCTGAAGCACGGCGCGGACCGGCTCGAGCAGGAGATCGACCACCTGCGCCAATGGTCGGTGCTGGCATCCAACGTGAACCTGGGCCACGTGTCGTCCCTGCTGCAGGAGGCGCTGGAGCGCGTGGCCGGGGGGGAGGAACTGGTCGCGTCATGCGTGAGGGCCCTGGCCGAACTGCAGGTGCAGGGGCCTTCCACGGCCGGCCCGGGGGTCACCATCACCCCGGTTTAGACCACCCTCTTAGGGATCGGCCCCCGACATGGGATATAGAGCATGATACGCGCACTGCCGGCGGCGGAGGTAGCTGCTGATCCGATAACCCCACAGGCACTCGGCGAGACGCGCGGGCGCTTTCGCATTGCTTCGGCGCCGAGGACGGCACCTCGCAACGGCACGATTAACAAGCGCAGTCCAGGGCTGATCCCACTCAGCCGCCGGCGACGGGCGGGAAGAGGGATACCTCGTCGTCCGGTCCCAGCCTGGTCCTCTTGCCCTTGAGATGGCTGATGTTCTGTCCGTTCACCAGCACGATGCAGTTCTTGAGATACCTGCCCACATCGTCGCCGTATCTCTTCCGCACTTCCTTGAGCACCGCCGCAACGTCGGGGGCCGAGCTCTCGTAGCCCTGCTCTCCCGCCGCCTTGCGCAGTATGGTGAAAAACTTTACCCTGGCCACCGCCGCGCCCTCACCTCTTCCGCTATACCGGCTGTCCGCGGCCGGCCCGCACGGGCCGATGCGGGCTATCCGTGCAGGGCGTCCGCCACGTCCTTGAGCCCCAGCTCCTCCAGGCGCCCGCGGCTGGGGCGCCCCTGGGCGTCTATGTCCCGGAGCTGGTAGTACTCCCGCAGCATCTCCTCGAAGGCCACCGTCTTCTTCCTCTTCTCCTCCGGGTCCCCGCCCTCCAGCTTCTTGCGCTTGCCGGAGAAACCGGGCAGCTTGTTCATGGAGATGAGCATCTTGTCCATGTTGGGATAGAGGAACTTGGCGAGGATGTTCGCCGTGGCGTTCTTGACCCCCTCTATCCTCAGCTTCTGCATCGGCATCAGGGACATGAACTGCGGGTAGACCGCGGAGTGCAGGCTGGATGTCGCGCCTTCGAGATGCGGCTCGAGCATGCGCGGCGGCAACTGGTCATCATCGCGCGTGGCCCCCATGAGGTTGCCCAGGGCGCGCTTGATGTACCAGATGCGGTCGCCGACCCTGGCGAGTTCGTCGATGGAATAGCCGAAGCCGGTGAGCGCGTTGAGCATCATGGCCATCTCGGACAGGCGCCCGCCGACGGCGTTCCAGGCGTACTCGCAGATGACCGCGGAGTTGGCGATGACTCCCTTCTTCTGCGCGGCGACGGTCTGCGCCGCCTTGCCCTTGGCCTTGTAGGGCCAGGTTCTCTTGGTCCCCAGCTCCTTGAGGTCGAGTATGCCGAGCTCGACGTAGAGGTTGGCATCGGCGCAGTGGCAGGCGCCCCGGATGGAGGTGGCGTAGGTGAGGGCCATGGCCCACAGGGCGCGGGGGTCGTGCATGGGGCACTCCAGTCCCTTCACGTGCATGGCCATCTCGGCCCCGCCGTACTTCCCGGACATGGCGCGCACGCCCTCGGCGAGGTCGTCGCCGATGCCTTCCCTGCGGGCGGTCATCTCGATGAGGTCGATGAGGACCGCGGGCTTGTTCCAGCCCAGCTTCATGCCCCCGGTGTCTTTCTCCGTGATCAGCCCGGCCTCGAAGGCCTCGGTGGCGTAGGCCAGGGTGGAGCCGCAGGAGATGACGTCCATGCCATAGCGGTTACACAGCTCGTTGGCCTTGTGGTTGGCATCGCGGTCGTCCATGTACTGCAGGGTGCCCAGGGAGGAGGCGGCCTCGTACTCTGAGCCCGGCCCCTCCTCGAGGGCGAAGGGGCCCGACTTCACCTCCACGATCCTCTTGCAGGAGACGGGGCAGGCGAAGCAGGAATGGGTCTTGGTGAGGATGCTCTCGGCCACCGCGGTGCCCCCCAGCTTCTCGGGGCCGGCGGACCAATATGCCGTGCGCCAGTTCTTGGTGGGGACGTCGCCTATGGCCATGCCGTACTCCATGTGCACGTTGGAGCCGAAGTTGCGCAGGCCGTCGGCCACCAGGCTGAACTTGAGCAGCTCCCCCATCTTGTCGCGCGCTTCCTTGAAGGCGGCCTCGTCGGCGGCGGGCGCCTTCTTGTTCCCCCGTGCCACCACTTGAGCTTCTTGGAGCCCATCACCGCGCCCATGCCGCACCTCCCGGCGGTGGAGCCGCGGTCGTTCATCACGCAGGCGAACTTGACCAGGTTCTCCCCCGCGGGCCCGATGGAGATGACCTGGGCGCGCTTGTCTCCCACCTCTTCCTTCAGCATGTCCTCGGTCTCGTAGGTGTCCTTGCCCCAGAGGTGGGAGGCGTCCCTGATCTCCGCCTTTTCGTCCGTCAAGTAGAGGTAGACCGGTTTCTCTGAGGACCCGGTGACGATGATGCCGTCGTAGCCGGTGCGCCTGAGCTGGGGTGAGAAATGGCCCCCCATGGAGGCCTCTCCCCAGATGCCCGTGAGGGGTGAGCGGGCGCAGATCTCCAGCCGGGATACCCCCGGCAGGGAGGTGCCGGATAGGGGCCCGTTCATGATCATCAGGGGGTTTTTGGGCGAGAGCGGCTCCGCCTTCCAACCCTCGTTGTCGAAGAACCATTTCGCAGCCAGCCCGCTCCCGCCTATGAAGTCGCGGTAGAGCTTCTCCTCCAGTTGCAGTTCCTCCGTCTCGCCGGAGGTGAGATCGACCTTCAGCACCTTGCCCCAGTTTCCTCCCGTCATGGTGGTTCTCCTCCCTTTTCGGTCAACTCATCGCATGGACGGCTGATCCCTGTCTCCGAGTTTCGCTGTCCTTGCGCTACGGACCTCCGCTGTCCGGCAACGACATTATAGCAGAGCCATCGAAGTGATTCCGTCTTCTCGCCTCTTCTGCCTTAAATCATAGGGGGCGGGTGTCTCACTCATGTTGGCACGGAGGGCATTTACCCACGCTTCTCGGAGAAGAACCTCACAAAGGCTTTGCATTGAAAGTTACTTTATGGTAGCATATCCTCCTAACAGGTCTCTGCACTCTGGTTCGGGGTGTGGAGCCCGGGATCGGGGTCGGGCATCTCCCTTCCTCGAGACCCTTATCGGGCTCCATGCATAGGCCCGCCAGGGTGCGACCTCATCCGTGCTCCGGCGCCAAACCGGAGCACCTCCCTCCCTGCTGACCCCGGTTTGCCGGAAACCGGGGTCCTATTTTCTGGCTCCTCGCTATTTGGTACGGGTAGCGCATAAGACGGGGGCCGGCAAACCTTCGAAGTCCAACTTCCCCGCGATCAGGCAGAGCATGGTGATGAGGTTATCGGTATTGCGGCAACCCCCGGCCCTTCTCTTGGCTGCCTGGATGAGTCCAATGATAGCCTTGCCGGGTGGCGGTATTACCCGCACGATTTTGAGAAGAGCCCATTTTCTCAAACTCTTCTCGTGGCGAAGGCGCGGCTGATGAACTGGTGCAACGCCTTCCACGTCTTCTCCATCTGGCCCTCACCGCTCCCCGCGAGAAGGACGGCGGTGCTCTGCCCCATTCCAACCAGCGCGTAGGAGATGGTCCTGAGGTCGTCAAAGGGGAATATCTCGCCCTTCTCCACACCCTCCCGCAGGTCCTCCTCCACCCGTTCCGCGAGCTTCGCGTAGACCTCGCTCAACTGCTTCATCAGGCGCGGGTTTCCCACCGTCTCTCCCAGCAGCATGTAGAGGAGTTCGCTCTTCTTCATGTACAGGTCCAGCATCTCCTGGCCCTTGATCTCGATACGGGTGACGAAGTCCTTCTTATCTTTTCTCGCCAGCTCGCGGTCTATCTTCTCCAGGGTGTCATCGATAAGCCGCTTGACCACCTCCACCAGGAGCTCCTCCTTGCTGTCGAAGTAGATATAGAAGGTGCCTTTGGCGATGCCCGTGGCCTGCACGATCTCGTCAATGGTGGTCCCGTGGTATCCCTTGGCGGCGAACAGCTCGGCCGCGTTCCGGGTGATGCGCTCCCTGCGGTCCAGGGGTTGCCTTTCCTCCTCGGGTTCGGCAGCGGCCGCGCCAGTCTTCGCGCCCACTATGATTCCGAACAGGCCCGAGATGTCCCTGAGCGACATGCCGTAGCGGGAGCGCAGGTGTTCGATCATGGAGAGCCTCTCCAGGTGATGCGCGTCGAAGACCCCGCCGTCGTGCGGCTGGGGCAGGATGCCCTGCTTGAGATAACGGCCGACCTGCTTGCGGGCAAGGGACGAGCCCGTCTCCGCTTCATAGGCCTCCAGCAGGCCGCCGAGGTCCCAGCTTTTCTCTTTCTCCGCCATCGACCGACCGCCTTCGTCTCGGGTTCAGCCCCGGATCTCCAAGCTCCCGGGCCCTGCATATCGGAAAACGACTGGGTAGTCAGTCACATAATAATATTCAGCCTTGGCCGGTGTCAACGGGCCGCGCTGGTTCACTACATGGTGGACGCATGCTCCCTACACTTGCCCGCATCATACCAGGAAACATGGGACTACGTGGGAGTGAGGCAGCCAAGTGCCCGACGGGGGCGCACGCAGTTGCATGTCTAACCGTGCCGCGCGGGAGGCCCCGCGATGAGTCTCCCCGTGCCCCGCGGGCGCCCGCCGCGCCGCCCTTCTCCCACGGCACGTGCCGGCTCCGCTTGCCGCTTGTTTAACCATGCGTAAAGCGGGAATATATGGCACTAGAGGGGGTGTTGGGCAATGAAGGCAAGCGCCCTGGTGGTGGATGACGACCGGTTGCTGTTGCGGTTGATCGAACTGAACCTGGGGAAGACGGGCATGAGCGTCATCCTCGCCGATAACGGCAATGATGCCCTGCGCCTGGCGCAGGAGGAGAGGCCGGACGTCATCCTGCTCGATATCATGATGCCGATCATGGACGGCTACGAGATCATGCGCCGCTTGAAGGCCGCCGAGGGCACGAAGGATATCCCGGTGATCATGCTCACCGCCAAGTCCGGCCAGCTCGACCGCCGCAAGTTAAAGGACATGGGGGCCGTGGCCTACATCACCAAGCCTTTCAACCTCGAGAACCTGCGCTACACGGTCAGGCGCATCGTGGAGGAGGCCTCCGGCTCCGCGGTCTGAGTACTCCGTCTTATGGTAAGAATACGCCGGGGTTCAACCGCCGCCGCATCCGGCCAGGACCCTTTTTCCGCAGCGGCGTTATCCTGAACCGGGCAAGTCATCCATGCCGCGCAGCCGCGGCACCACCGAGGATGAAAATGCTGGTCGCTATTTTCGGGGCGGCCTCGCCGTGGACTTCTCGCGACATGTCTTCGACCCGGCTTTCGCTCCCGCGGTCGAAGCTATCAACCCGTGGGGGTGAGGAACTTCTGAAAGAGCGCCATCTGCGGGGCGTTCTTGACCGCCCCCTTGACCTTGAACCTGCCGCTCTTCACCGCGTTCAGCACCTTCTTGCCGTCCTCGGTCTTGAGCCACTGCAGCATCTGCTTGCCCTTGCCCGCCCCGGAGAGGCTGAGCAGCAGCGCCAGCTCGGTGCCGATGTAGATGTCCGCGCCGCCGGCGCCGTTGGCCACGGTGACGTCGCTGCCCTTGAAGCTCATCGTGGCCGCCATTTCGGGATTGTCGATATCCTGGATGGCCACGGAGACGCTCATCCTGTCGGCGAGGGCTTTCTTGGAGGGGTCCTGGAGGAAACCCTTGACCATCTCGCTCATCATGAAGGCCAGCGGTCCGGGCTCCGCGTCCTTCAAGGTCACCGTCCCGCTCCCGGGGGTGGGCTTCGCCTTGCGGGAAGCCTGTATCGCCGCGGCCCCTCCCGCGACAAGAGCGGTGAGCAATACCCTCTTCCTGCGCTTGCGTGCCTTCTCTTTCTTCAATTCCTTCTTCAGCAGCTTCGCTTCCCGCCTGGCAATCTTCTTCTTTCTTCTCCTGCCCACCTCAGCCTCCTTACTCTCTTATTCACACTTTACGTCGTCATATGAGAGCCATGCCGCCCTCGCTTGCGGCTTCGCCGAGAGCGGTCAGGCCACCACATATTCTACCCCCTACGGCGGGGCATGAATCCTCCGTAATCGCGTGATTCTCGTTCCCCTCCGCGTCTAACGAGCGGGGGAGACCCCGAACGGTCTCCCCCGCGGTCCGCATGGCGGAAGGGGAGGGATTTGAACCCTCGGTGCGGTCTCCCGCACAATCGCTTAGCAGGCGATCACCTTAGGCCAGCTCGGTCACCCTTCCCGGTATCGTGCATTAGCCTTGCCAAACACACAACACATTATAGATTGCGCTACCCGGTGTTGCCAGACTCGCCCTGCCCTGCCCGGTTATGTCAAGCGCCCTCCTAACCGTGCTTAGTACCCCGGTCCGTAAATACGGTAACGTATCGAGAGCGTCGCTGCGCCACGCCCGCAAGG
>CAZQFX010000056.1:0-17269 GCA_964592775.1 uncultured Actinomycetota bacterium | reverse complement strand
ACAACTACCATTACGTGGGAGCGATGATCCTTTTCTGCGTTGGCTTTTACGCGGGCATCATGCGCCGCAACATCATCAAGAAACTGATCGGCCTGAATATCATGGAGACCTCCGTTTTCTTCTTCCTCATTTCCATTGGGTATCTCAAGGACGGTATCGCCCCCGTTCATACGGATGTTGCGGACCCGTCGCGCATGGTGAATCCCCTCCCGCAGGCCTTGATCCTGACCGGTATCGTCGTGGCGGTAAGCGTTACGGCTTTGGCCTTGACAATGGCCATCCTCCTCTATCGCCAGTACGGCACGCTCGATGTCGACCATCTCATGCGGGAGGAGACGGGGGAAAAAGAGGGGGAGGCGGCGGACTGAATGGGAGCCTACCGCCACATCCCCATTCTCATGATCACCCTGCCGCTGGCGGGAGCGGTGGCGATGATGCTCCTGGGGTACTTCAAGGATAGATGGGTTCCATATACCTCCATGGTGCCCTTGGCTGCATCCGGCGTACTGGGGCTGTTCCTGATCGGCAAGATCCCCGCCGACGGTTATCTGAGCTATCATCTTGGTTCCTGGATGCCGCCATTCGGCATAGAGATACGCCTGGATTTCGTGGGGCTTCTGATGATGCTCATTATCTGCGCGGTAAGCCTTCTGGCCTTGATATTCTCCCGGCGCTATATCTCCAAGGAGGTCAGCGGGCCGAGGCTTTCCGCCTACTATGTGCTCTTCCTGCTGCTGTCGGGCTCCATGCTCGGCTTCGTGGCCACCGGAGATATATTCAACCTCTTCGTGTTCATGGAGATCCTGGCCATATCCTCCTACGCCCTGGTGGCCATATCCGGAAACCGCAACGCGGTGCGGGCGGCTTTCAAGTACCTGCTGATGGGAGCCCCATCCTCCATACTCATCCTCATGGCCATAGGCTTCCTCTATTCGGTGACCGGTACCCTGAACATGGCCGATCTGGCGTCCAAGATCGAGGTTTCCGGGTTTCAGCAGATCCTCATGGCGTCGTTTATCCTGTTCGTAATAGGTTTCGGCGTGAAGGCGGCGCTCTTTCCCCTGCACATGTGGCTTCCGGACGCCCATTCCATCGCTCCCTCCCCCATCAGTGCCATGCTTTCGGGGCTGGTGGTGGAGGTGGCAGCGTTCGCGATCATGAGGATAGCCTTCTCCGTCTTCACCGCCGACGCCGCCGGGGTCGTCGGTGGGACGATGGGCGCGGTCAGCGTGGCCGCCGCCGCCGCGGTGCTCTACGGCGGCATCATGGCCATCCTCCAGAAGGACGTGAAGATGATGATCGCCTATTCCACCGTCAGCCACATGGGCTATATCTTCCTGGGCTTGACCGCCCTTACGGCCGAGGGCCTTACCGGAGCCGTCTACCATTTCCTGGACCACGGGCTGGCGAAGGCATGCATATTCCTCTGCGCCGGGTGCTTCATCTACGTGAAAGGATACCGCCGCGTGGACGATCTCAAGGGAGCCTGGCAGCAGATGCCGTGGACGTGCTTCGCCTTTACGCTGGCCGCCTTCTCGGTGATCGGCCTGCCGCCGACGGCGGGATTCATAAGCAAGTGGTATCTTATCTTCGGAAATATCGAAGCGGGCAAAACGCCGTATGCCGTGGTCCTTCTGGCGGGAAGCATCCTGGCGGCGGTCTATTTGCTCAGGGTGATATATTACATGTTCTTTCAAACGGGCAAGGAGGGCGCCTGGGACGACCGGGTACGGGACGCTCCGAGCTCCATGTTGGTGCCTGCCTGGGCCCTGTCCCTGGGGACCCTTTTCTTCGGCATCTTCTCTTACCTGATAATCCCACCACTGCTCAAGGCGGCAGAATACCTATTATGAAGAAAGGGGTAATCGATGCCTGCTGAGTCCACGTTCTCCGTGATACCATTGTTGATACTCTTGATGCCCTGGTTGTCGCTGCTGGCCATAGTCGCCCTACCCAAGCAGCATCCCGCTTTGCGCAAGTGGCTCTGCTTCCTGGGCAGCCTGATCACCCTGGGCCTCGCCCTCTTCCTGCTGCCGGGCATCCTGGACGGGAACACCTATTCCATCAAGCTGGCCAGCGTGGTGGAGGGGCTGGAAATGCGCCTTACGGTGGACACCCTGGGATACTATTTCGGCCTCATCCTGGCTTTTCTATATATGCTGGCCACCCTGTACTCCATTGGTTACATAGAACACAAGGAGAACCGTTTCTTCGCCTTCATGGCCCTGTGCGAGTCGTTCCTCCTCGGTTGCGCCTTTTCCGCCAACATGTTCACCTATTTCATCTTCTACGAGTTGATGACTTTCGGTTCCTATCCCCTCATAATCCACGAGGAGACCGCCGTGGCACGCCGGGCCGGATACAAGTATCTGGTCTACGCCGTGGCTGCCGGCGCGGTGCTTTTCTTCGCCCTGGTGGCCAACTACTTCTGGGGAAATGGGCAGATCGGCTTCGGGAGCAGCGGGGGGCTTCTCAGCCTGGAGTACGCCAGCCGTGCCGCCCTGACGGTGGTCTTCTTAACCTACCTGGCTGGATTCGGGGTCAAAGCGGCCATTATGCCCCTGCACGGATGGGTGCCCGACGCACATCCCGCCGCCCCCTCTCCGGCCAGCGCCCTGCTCTCGGGCGTTATCCTCAAGGCGGGAGCCTTCGGCATAATCCGTGTATTCTATTTCTTGTTCGGGGTGGAACTGATAGAAGAGTTGGGCGTGTCTATCGTAATGGCCATCTTGGCGTGCATAACCATCGTCGTGGCTTCCATCTTCGCCCTCACCCAGGATAACCTGAAGAGAAGGCTGGCTTATTCCAGCATAGGCCAGGTATCCTACATCATTCTGGGCATCGCCATGCTCAGTTCCGACGGTGCCCTGGGGGGCATGATGCATATCGTTCACCATGCGCTGATGAAGGGCTGCCTCTTTCTCTGCGCCGGCGTGATCCTGGTCAAGACGGGCAAGAAGAACATCAGCGACATGAAGGGCATCGGCTACAAGATACCCGTAACCATGATCTGTTTCGCCATCTGCGCCCTGGCCATGATGGGAACGCCGCCCTCCGTGGGCTTTATCACCAAGTGGCTCCTGGGCAACGGCGCGCTTCAGGCAGGTTTGCCGGTCTATATCGTCGTGCTGTTGGTCAGTGCCCTGCTGAATGCCGCGTATTTCCTGCCCATCGTGTATATCGCTTTCTTCAAATGGGAAGGGGACGAAGGGGAGGAGCACAGGCCCAAACTGCAGTTCGGCGGGGAGACCAAGCGCACGATGCTCGTGCCCGTGGTCATCCTGGCCGCTCTGGTCATCATCGTGGGCATATGGGTGACGGTTCCCGGGTTCCCTTATTCCCTGGTAAATCCGGCTGTCGAGGGGGTCTACGAGAAGGGCACCGTAACCGGATACAAATATGAGGACTTGAACGAGAACGGGGAGCTGAATCCCGGTGAGCCCGGTTGGGAAGGGGCCACTATCCAGCTCAAACAGGGAGAGAGGATCAGGGCCACGACGGAAACCGACATCAACGGCAAATATGTGTTCGAGGAAGTGCTGCCGGGGACATACGAAGTGGCCGAAGTATTGGACACCGGCGCCGATACCAAGATCTCTACGATCGTCAGGGGCGTGAAGGTGGATCCTGGGAAAGATGTGCGGGTAGAACGGCCCTTCCTCAATTACCGCTGAAATAACGGGGTAACGAGTTGCACGCGGAAGGGATAGCGATAACCGGCTTCTCCGTACTCCCCGCGCTTGCCCTAGGGCTTCCCCTTGCGGGCGCGGTGCTCGCCGCGTTATCGGGCGAGAGGCGGGCGCGGTTGCGCAACTGGACAGCCGTACTGGCGAGCGGGGCTACCCTTTTCGTGGTTGCGGTGATCGTCATGCGCGTTATCTCGACCGGCACGGTCTATTTCAACCTGGACATAATGCGCATCGGGGACGCATACGTCGCCAACCTAGAAGTGGACACCATAGGGGCTTTCTTCTCCTTGATCGCCGCTATCCTGTGGTTCGCCGCGTCCCTGCACGCTTTCAAATACATGGACCACGAGCACAAGCGTACCCGCTTCTTCTTCTTCCTGCTGCTAGTCGAGTCGGCTACCCTCGGTGTTTTCATGGTCCAGGACTTCTACAGCCTCTACCTCTTCTTCGAGGCCATGGGGCTGGCGGCATATATGCTGGTCGTCCACTCGGAAACACGGAAGGCACGATATGCGGCGACGAAGTATGTCATCGTGACCATCATCGGCGGCCTGGCCCTGATCATGGGAATCTTCCTCTACCTGGATTACGCGGGGACCGTATCCTTCGTGCCTCTGGCCGGGAGCGCATGGCTGACGGGTTCGTTCAGGGTGTTGGCATTGGCTTGCCTCATCGGCGGATTCGGGGTAAAGGCGGGCATGGTTCCGGTGCACGTATGGCTGCCGGATGCCCACCCGGTCGCTCCCTCTCCGGCCAGCGCCCTGCTCTCCGGAGTGATGATCAAGGCGGGTGCCTACGGCATCTTGAGGACCGTCCTCACCTTCTTTCAGCAACCGGCCGCCCACGCGGCGGAAGCGGCGGGAGGGCATGCCGCGCAGGGAGCCGCCCATGCGGCGGCGGGACTCGCGGCCGATATCCGGATGCTGGGTTTCGCCGTCATCTGGATCGCCGTTGCCACCATGTTCATCGGGATGCTCTTGGCCCTGGTGCAGAACGACATCAAGCGCACCCTGGCCTATTCCAGCGTGAGCCAGATGGGATACATCCTTTTCGGGGTGGGGTGCATGGCATATCTGGGGGCGGAGGGCCCCATGGGGATGGCGGGCAGTCTCTATCACATTATCAACCACGCCTTCTTCAAGGGATGCCTCTTCCTCGCCGCGGGGTCGATCCTCCTCTGCGCCCACGAGCTGGACATGTTCAAGCTGGGGGGGTTGTGGAGGCGCATGCCTTTGACCACCGTTTTCTGGTGTATCGCCGCCCTTGGCATCATGGGTCTCCCCCTGCTCAACGGTTTCGTGTCCAAGACCCTCCTGCACCACGCGATCATCGAATCGCTTTACCTGGCCAAGGCGGGCCACCTGGCCACGGCGGGATGGGTAAAGGCGGCGGAGATATTTTTCGTCATCATCAGCGGGGGCACCATCGGCTACATCGCGAAGATGACCTACTACACCTTCTTCCGCCGTCCCGACCCGGAACACGCCCATCACCTCGAGCACGTCAAGGAGGCGCCCGCCTGGATGCTCGCGGGCACCGGATTGCTGGCCGCCGGCGTGACCTTCTGCGGCCTCTTCCCCGGAGTGATGCTGCGCAACCTCGTCGGCCCGGTGGTGGAGAGCGTTCCCGGCTTCGATGCCCACGTGGCAGCGCATATAGCCGAGTTGCCCATCTTCATCTGGTATAACCTGAAAGAGATCATCATACCCCTGGCCATCGGCACAAGCGTCTTCGTGCTGGGGGCATGGCCGGATCTCTTCGGCGCAAGTCGCGCAGGTCCTGATATCTTCCGCATCAGGCTGAAACGCTGGTTGGGGGTGGATTACTGGTATGAAAGGGCCGCCACGGGCTCCCTCGGACTGCTTTATGCGGCACAACGAATTCTGGTTCCGGTGAAGGAACGGATGGTATGGGAGATCAGGGTTGGATCGGCGAATCTGGGCGGGAAGCTGCGGGCGGAGCTCGTGCCATTTCTGAGGGAATACCAGGGGGATATCGCCGTGGGAGCCTTGGTGGTAGCGGTTTCCCTGGCCATTTTCCTCATCATGTCGCTGTTCTAGCGGAACTTCCGCGCCGCTGGCGGCCTGATTCCCAAATAATCGCAGGCAAAAGGCCGGATAGGGCATTTGCGGCACCAATTATGTAGTCACGTGCTGTATTGCTAATACTTAGACATAATGGCACCCCAGTCCCTGTAGGCACGAATTCCTCCAAGAAATACAGCTTAATCGGCTTATCTACCTGGCATTATGCTGATTTGCTTCTTGGAACTTCCGTTCCAGGAAGCTGTTCTTGCGAGAGGAATATCGGCGAATGAAAGATGAGGATGGCCAAGTCGGGTTGAGGGGTCTCGGTTTTTGCCTGACCCCTCGGCCAGGGACCTTCTCGCGGAGGAATACAGAGAAGAACCACAAAGGAAGAAGGCCGGATAATCGAAGAATGATACAATAATGGATACAATTTCGGAGGAGATGTAGATAGCTAGCAGCTCGAGGTGAATGTGATGTCGCAGCCATCGGAGGGAATCATATTCGCGACTTCGACAGGCGAGTACGTCGTAGCGGCGATAGTCGCCGTGCTCGTCGGCGTGGCGGTGCTCCTCTTCGCCGCTTCCTCCGATATGGTCAAGTTGAGGCTGTTCAAGTTCGACGCCTATTCCTCGCTCTTCGACGGAAGTTGGAACTACGCCAAGGCCAAGAAAAGGGCGCGCATGGCCATGAAGAGGGAAGGGAAGAGGTTGCGGACGGAGTTCGTGCCATCGGTCAGGAAATACCAGGGTGATATCGCCGTGGGAGCTTTGGTGATAACCGTTTCCCTCACCCTCTTCCTTCTCATCACTCTTTTTTCGCAGCCATCGGAGGGAGTCATATTCGCGACTTCGACAGGCGAGTACGTCGTAGCGGCGATAGTCGCCGTGCTCGTCGGCGTGGCGGTGCTCCTCTTCGCCGCTTCCTCCGATATGGTCAAGTTGAGGCTGTTCAAGTTCGACGCCTATTCCTCGCTCTTCGACGGAAGTTGGAACTACGCCAAGGCCAAGAAAAGGGCGCGCATGGCCATGAAGAGGGAAGGGAAGAAGCTGGGCGAGGTGACTCGCGAGAAGATGCCGGAGAGCGCCCGGCGCATTAACCGGGATATCGCCATCGGCGCCCTGGCCATCGCGGTCATGCTGGTGGTTCTGCTCATATTGGGGGTAGTATAGGACGGGGAACAACGAAGAAGAAATCGGGAGTCCGGAGGACCGACCATCGAGACGGGGGGTATCGAATGTGCAAGGCGAAGCTCTGGTTGACCGCTGCTCTGCTCATCATGATGTTGTTCCCGAGTGTACATCCCGCTCTCGCGCAGGAAGAAGGCGGTGCCGATGATAACGGAGGAAATCCTGTACGATTGGTGGTTACTATCGCGGCCATATGGCTTATTATCATGGGGTTGGTGATAATGGTAGTCATGTTTACGAGGAAGAAGTCAGGAGAGGAAGAGAGGAAGAGCCGCGAAGGATAGAGGACCGGTGCAGCCGGAGAAGAAAGGCGGTATTGCATGAATGAGAAATTGAACACAGCATCCCGATGGCTCCTGGCCCTGGCTGTCATCCTCATACCGTTGTCGGTGATAGCCGTAGTATCGAGCGCCTGGGCCGTGAACTGGCAATTCGGTACCAACCAGTGGACGAAATATCTGCTTTTCGCGGCATGGATCCTGCTTTCCCTCTCGGTCGTGACCGGTATCGCCAACCTCATAAGCCCGCCTGAGATGGAAGCCGCTGCGGCGGAGGCAGCCGCGCCGCCGCCGGTTGCGAGCGCGTCTGGCGAGGAGGAAGAGGTGGAGGAGAGCGCGGAGCGCGTTCCCGTCAAGAAGGGCAAGCCGGCTTTCAACCTGGGGTATGCCTTCCTGCTGGCGCAGGCATGCACCTTCGCCCTGGGGATGATCTTCTACGTGACCTATATCTCCTGGATGATCCTGGGGTTGCAGGCTTATCCCTCCACACCCGGGCTCTAGTATCTCGCCGCGATGGGGGAATACCTGCGCCGTTTCTACCGCGAGAGCATGCACGCGGCTGGCTTGGTATCCTTTGCCGTCTCCATGGGGGAGAGCGATCTTTATGTCTTCGCCGAGCGCGACCTCTCCGCGGAGGCGCGCTCTTCCCTTGCCGTCCATCGCGCCGGCCTTGAGGAGTTCATAGACCGCCAGCCGCGGTTCATGACCTCTTACGTGCCGTACGAAGTTCCTGGCGACTCACCCCCGGTGGTGAGGATCATGGCGGCGTCCGCCGCAAGAGCAGGGGTGGGGCCCATGGCCGCGGTGGCGGGCGCTGTCGCGGAAGTGGTGGGAAAGGACCTCGCACCCCTGTCGCGGGAGGTGGTGGTGGAAAACGGGGGGGATATCTTCATCCGTTCCGTCACCACCAGGCGCGTTGGCGTCTTCGCGGGCGAGTCGCCGTTGAGCGGGCGCCTCGCGCTGGTCCTGCCTCCTACTGCTCCAGAAGGGCTCGGGGTGTGCACAACCTCGGCCACGGTGGGCCCCTCGTTCAGCGCGGGTATCGCCGACGCGGCCCTGGTGGTAGCGGAAAGCGCCGCCCTGGCGGACGCCGCCGCCAGCGCGCTGGGAAACCGCGCCAAGAGCCCGGCCTTAATCGAGGAAGCGCTGGCCGCCGTCTCGGACATCCGGGGTGTCATCGGTTGCCTGCTGATCGTCGGCGAACACCTCGGCGTCTGCGGCGAGCTTGTGTTGGAGCACGCTTAACCCCTTTGGGGTCAGATCTCGACAGGCTGTTCCGAAAATAGCCTTTGCGGTACCATATCTTGTTTCCCATTCATGGCGCGAAGCTGTTTTCATCCCTTGATGGTGCCGCGACCTTGCGGCATGAGGGACTGACCGAGAATAGCACCCCCACGCATCAAGCAGGAAGGATGATCGAGGCTGCTTGAAGAATCGATGGTTAAGCAAAGCTAGCCGATGGTCCCCGTCCTGAAACGGGGAGAGATGACATGGAGAAGTTCAAGCCCTTCCGGGACGGGCAATGCTTCCTCTTGCCCCCGTCCCTGGCCGGCTTCGTGCCCGGGAATCACCTGGCCAGGGTGATCCTCTCGTCTATGATGCGGGGGGTGCGCCGGGTGCGGGAGAGGGAGGAAAGGGTGGCGCGCCTCCAGGCGGAGGGGGGCGCCTGCGCCATCTCCCGCGCCATCTTCCGCGAGCGGCGCCTCACGGTGATGAAGGAGACCCCCATCCCTTTCAGCTCGTCCAGGTGAGGATTTGATTCACTTACTGATTCGTTGTAACAGTGGATAACAGTTCGTAGGTGATGAGCAAAGTTAACGTGGCAGAGGAATTCCTCGCCGGCAGGCAGCCTGATTACGGTACCCTTGTTGGAATGGTTCTAATACGTGGGAATCCAGGCTAGGGGAGAAGCGAGGACACCGTCTCCAGGAGTTCGATCCGGTCGGCCGGCTTGTCAAGATAGGCCGCGTAACCCATGGCTCTGCCCGTCTCCAGCTCGTAACGGCGCCTGGCCACTTCCTCCCGCACCGATGTGAGCACGATCACCGGCACATGCGACCAGCGCTCGTAAGCGGGCTCATGTAGCGCGTTGAACACGTCGAATCCGTCTACGCGGGGCATGAGCAGATCGAGGATGATCAGGTCCGGGTCCTCCGACTTGATCTTCTCGAGGGCTTCGGCCCCGTCTTTCGCCGTCACTATATCGTTTCCTTCGTCCTCGAGGATTATCGAGACCACCTCGATCACGTCCGGATCGTCGTCGGCGAGCAGTATCTTTCTAGCCATGAGCTACCTCCAGTGCTACCATAAATGTTTCCGTGAGCGGCGCCGCGCACTCAAGGCGAGGCGCGCTCTCCCTCCAGCATCCAACGCTCTTCTAGCTTACATATAACTCCGATGGGTATGGAGAAGGAGACCCGAGTGCCCTTGCCCGTCTCCGGCACGGGGCTTTCCACCCCGATGACGCCATGGTGTGCATCCACGATACGTTTGCAGATCGATAGCCCCAACCCGGTACCTTCAAGCGAATCGGGATCACCCTTGTAGAATTCCTCGAATACGTGAGGCAGATGCTCCAGGGCGATACCCGTGCCGTCGTCGGCCACGCTCACTGTGACCGCGTCGCCGCCCCGCCGCGCGCTGATGGTTATCCTGCCGCCGCGGGGGGTATGGCGTACGGAGTTCGAGACCAGGTTGAGAATCAGTTGTTGCAGGCGTATTTCGGAGGCGAAAACTATTGGGAGGGGGCGGTGGATCTCGGTGGCCACCGTTATACTCTTAGGCGAGGCGAGTTCGTGGGCCATCTCCACCGCGGCTCCCAGTACCTCCTCCCAGGAGACGGTCTTGAGCTCCAGGATGACCTGTCCGCTCTCCAGCCTGGACAGCTCGAGCAGGGAGCTGATGAGCTCCATCATCCCTTCTATGCGAGCGATACTGCGGTGTATGCCCTTGATCATGCGTTCGTCGAGGCGGTCGGCACCCTTGTGCAGCAGCAGCTTGAGATAGCCCTTTACCGCGACCAGGGGCGACTTGAGGTCGTGGGTCACCATGGAGAGGAAGCTCAAGAAATGGCGGCGCTCGTCCCTTATGCGCTCCAGGTCACGCCGGGCCTTTTCCGCGTCCCTCTTCAGGCGTTCCTGCGTATCCGCGATGCGCAGAATGCTCCCCCCGAGTTCGGCGATCGACTTCAGGAACTCCAGGTCCTCGCGGTCGAAGCTCATGACCTCGGTGAAGTAGAGGTTCATGATGCCGTGCACCTGCCGCTGGTCGCGGAAGGGGAGGAAGGCGAGGGAAACAATACCCTCGCTTTGCAGCTCCCGTTTGTGTTTTATGCGCGGATCGCCGGCCACATCCCATACGAAAAAGGGGTGGCCATCGAGAACCTGTTTCAACGCCTCGTCGGCGAGTATCCGCCCCTCGCTTAGAATGGCGTCCGCGATCCCGCAACCGATGCGAGGCACGAGGCTGGTTCCTTCCGCCGCGACGGTGAGCAGGGCGCAGCCCTTGGCCTCCATGCCGCGGGCGGTCGCTTCCACCAGGGCCCGCAACACGTTTTCCACGCCGCCCGCCGCGACCACGGAAGTCGCTATCTCACGGATGATCTTGTGTCGCAAGAGCGCAACCTGCCTGGGTAATCAGGATCGGCCTCCCGTATGATAAGGATTTCAACATATTATACATGCCCGTATGCCCTTCGCGTAACTCCGTCCGCGTCGGAACATGCCGCCAGGCGCCACCCGGTGTTTCTATCCGCTCTGTCGAACACTGTATCGACCCGGTTTGAGTTTGATATATTACAGGAGGATACGACTCGGATACGGAATGACCGGCACGAAGACGGGAAAGGCGAGGCGTGGACCTGGAAACCGCCCGGGCGAAGGCTGCCAGCCTGCGCAAAGAGCTCAACTATCACGGCTACCGTTATTACGTCCTCGACGATCCGGTGGTGTCGGACGAGGAATACGATGACATGATGCGCGAACTCACCGCTATCGAGGAGGAATTCCCGGAACTGGTCACGCCGGATTCTCCCACCCAACGTGTGGGGGCTCCTCCCGCAGAGGCCTTCCAGCCGGTGCGGCACCGCGCGCGCATGATGAGCCTGGACAACGCCTTCGGCGAGGACGAGCTGAAGGCATTCATCCGACGGGTGGAGAACCAGGTAGGAGAGACGGACTATATCTGCGAGCTGAAGGTCGACGGCGCCGGCATGGCCCTCACCTACGAGGACGGGGTGCTGGTGCGCGGCGCCACGCGCGGCGACGGCGTTACCGGCGAGGACGTCACCGGCAACCTCAAGACCATAAAGGCTCTGCCGCTGCGGCTACTGCACGAGGTCGCCGTTCCCTACCTGGAGATAAGGGGAGAGGTCTTCATGCCCAAGGCGTCTTTCATGGAGCTCAACCGCCAGAGGGAGGAGCTGGGGCAGCCGCCTTTCGCCAACCCGCGCAACGCGGCGGCGGGCTCCCTGCGGCAGCTCGACCCACGCGTCACCGCCTCGCGCAACCTCGACCTCATATGCTATGAGATCGGCTACATGGAGGGGAAGGAGATGCGCACCCAGAAGGAGGTGCTGGAACGGATATCGTCCTGGGGATTCCACGTGAGCGAGCACTGGCGGACGGCCGCGGACGCGGCGGAGATTGCGGAGTTCTGCCGGGAATGGACAGCCAGGCGCGACGAGCTCGCCTACGAGGTGGATGGGGCGGTGGTCAAGGTCAACCGGCTGGACCTGCGCGACCGGCTGGGGGCGACCAGCAAGGCGCCGCGCTGGGCGGTGGCTTACAAGTTCCCCGCGGAGAAGAAGACCACCCGCCTCGTCGATATCGTAATCAACGTGGGGCGCACCGGCGCCCTCACCCCCACCGCCGTCCTGGAACCGGTGTTCGTGGGGGGCTCCACGGTATCCCGCGCCACCCTCCACAACGAGGACGAGGTCAGGCGCAAGGGGATAAAGATAGGGGACATGGTGCTGGTGCACAAGGCGGGAGACGTCATCCCCGAGGTGATCAAGCCCATCACGGAGTCGAGGGACGGCACGGAGCGGGACTTCGTGATGCCCCGGGAGTGCCCGGCGTGCGGCGGCGGGGTATACCGCCCGGAGGGGGAGGTGGTAGCCAGGTGCATCAACGTAGATTGCCCCGCCCGCCTCTTCGAGAGCGTGCTGCATTTCGGGTCGCGCGGCGCCATGGACATCGAGGGCCTGGGGCCCGCTACCATCCGCGAACTCATGGACAAGGGACTAGTGAACAGCGTCGAGGACATCTACTATCTGTCGGAGGAGCAGCTCTATTCCCTCACCGGCTTCAAGGACAAGTCCGTGGCCAATATGGTGGAATCCATCGCCAGGAGCAGGGAGCGGCCTCTCTCGCGCCTTCTCTTCGCCCTGGGCATCCGCCACGTCGGTTCCCACGTGGCGGAGGTGCTGGCCCGGCGATTCCCCACCATGGACAGGCTGGCAGGTACGGGCGAGGATGAGCTGCGCAAGATAGCCGAGGTCGGCCCGGTCATCGCGGAAAGCGTGAAAGCCTTCTTCGCCGAACCCCGCAACCTTAAGCTCATCCGGAGGCTCGGGGAAGCGGGGGTGAACATGGAGGAGGCGGCGGAAGAGGGGCCGCGGAACCTCGATGGCCTGGTCTTCGTGCTCACCGGAGGCCTGGAGTCGATGGCCAGGGAGGAGGCGCGGCAGGCCATAGAGGCGAGGGGTGGCAGGGTGAGCTCGAGCGTCAGCCGCAAGACCGATTACGTGGTCGCGGGGTCCGATCCAGGCAGCAAATACGGAAAGGCCCGCGAGCTGGGGGTTACGATCATCGCGGAGAACGATTTGCTCGCCATGCTGGAGGGATAAGCGGCGGCGGGAAGGAAAGGGGAGAGATGATAGAGCGGAAAGACGTGGAGTACGTGGCCTGGCTGGCGCGCCTGGAGCTGAGCGAGGAGGAGAAGGAGAGGTTCACCCGCCAGCTTGGGCAGGTCCTGGAACACGCGGAGAAGATAAGATCCCTGGATACGGAGGACGTGGAGCCCACCGCGCACGCCATCCCGCTCAAGAACGTCATGCGCCCGGACGAGGTGCGCCCCTGCCTCTCGCAGGAGGAGGCGCTCTCCAACGCCCCGCGCACCCAGGGGGGTTATTTCGTAGTGCCGAGGATAATCTGAAGCGGATGAGGGAGGAGCATTGAGCCCGTACGTCCTGCTGGCCACGGCCCTGATCCTGCTGGGTATCGTCGCCTGGCTGCGGGAGTCGGGAGAGACGCGCGGAGATCCGGCGCGGTTGTTCATCGCCCTGCTGGCCATGGGCGCGGTGACCGCCGGCATCGCCGCCGCGGGGATGTGGATACGGGATGCGACGGTGAGCCTCTCTTTCACCGCGGCCGCCCGCATGTACACCATGATCCTCGCCTTCCTGCTCTTCCTCTTCACCCGCTCCTTCAGCAGCCCGGAAGACTACACCGTCTTCTTCTGGTCCGTGCCCCTGCAACTCGGCATGGCCGCGATCATCCTCAACTGGCAGCATATGTTCGAACTCAGTGGGGACGCATGGATATTGGATATGGGCTGCCCGTTCGCATGGATGACCATCGCGGTAGGCTGGCTCTACGGCATTCTGGCGATGGCATACGCGGTCATCCTCTACGTGACCCTGAGCCGGGAGGGAAGAAAGGTGGAAAAAAAGCGGACGCAGATCATGATCGCCGCGCTCGCCCTGATGTTCGTGTCGAGCGTGATCAGGGGCTCCATGAGCGGGGCTGCCGGCTATGCCATCAACCTGGCCCACCTCGGCCACCTGCTGGGGGCGCTGCTCCTCGTGTGGGCCTTTCGCGGCCCCAAGCAACTAAAGCCCTTTAAGAGATAAGGAGTCGCCTGGTGGAACGGCTATACGATATGAAGGCCGTGGAGCTGAAGGATCTCATGGAGCGCGGGGAAGTAAGGGCGGCCGAGGTGCTGGACGCGGTGCTCGGGCGCATCGAAAGCGTCGAGGACAGGGTGCGCTCCTACATCACCCTCACGCCGGAGGAGGCGCGGGCGTCCGCCGCCGAGGCCGACCGCTGCGCCGGCCAAGGGGAGAGGCGCGGCGCCGCGGCGGGCATCCCCATGGCCGTCAAAGATGTCTTCTGCACGCGGGGGGTGCGCACCACCTGCGCCTCGCGCATCCTCGAGGATTACGTCCCCGTATACGATGCCACCGTCCTCGAGGCGCTCAAAGGCGAGGGGTTGCTCATGGTGGGCAAGTCCAACATGGACGAGTTCGCCATGGGCTCGTCCACGGAGAACTCGGCCTGCGGCCCCACCCGAAACCCGTGGGACCTGGACAGGGTACCGGGCGGCTCGAGCGGAGGCTCGGCCGCGGCGGTGGCGGCGGGGGAGGCGATATGGGCACTGGGGTCGGATACGGGGGGCTCCATCCGCCAGCCCGCTTCCTTCTGCGGCCTGGTGGGGTTGAAGCCCACCTACGGCCTGGTGTCCCGCTACGGCCTGGTGGCCTTCGCCTCGTCCCTGGACCAGGTGGGTCCCATAACCCGTGACGTAAGGGACTGCGCCTTCCTGCTCTCCCTCATCGCCGGCCACGACCCCCGGGACTCGACCTCTCTCCGCTTCGAGGTGCCCGATTATCCCGCGGCCATGCGGGGGGATATCCGTGGACTCAGGGTGGGGGTGCCACGCGAGCTCATGCAGGAGGGGCTGACGCCCGGGGTGAGGAAGGCGGTAGGGAGATGCCTGGATCTCTTCAGTCAGGCGGGCGCGGAGGTGGGCGAAGTTACCCTGCCCAACCTCGATTACGCGCTCTCCGCCTACTACATCATCGCCCCCGCCGAGGCCAGTTCCAACCTGGCCCGTTTCGACGGGGTGCGCTATGGGCTGCGGGCCGGGGGATCCGAGGACATGATGGAGATGTACGGCAGCACGCGCGCCGCCGGTTTCGGGCCCGAGGTGAAGAGGCGCATCATGCTCGGCACCTACGCCCTTTCGGCGGGGTACTACGACGCCTACTACGGCCAGGCGCAGAAAGTGAGGACGCTAATCGTGCGCGACTTCGACGCCGCCTGGGAGAGGTTCGACATCCTGGTGAGCCCGACCTCGCCGACCCCCGCCTTCTGGCTGGGGGAGAAGGTGGAGGACCCCCTGGCCATGTACCTCTCCGACGTCTGCACCATCCCGGTGAACCTGGCAGGGATACCGGCGATCAGCATCCCCTGCGGTCTGGAGGACGGACTCCCGGTGGGATTGCAGATAATGGGCAAGGTCCTGGACGAGGCCACCGTCCTGCGTGCCGCGCGGGCCATGGAGGAGGCCATAGACTTCCGGGACAAACCTGGCGCCGAGAAGGGGGTGGGGCCGTGAGCGGGTACGAGGCGGTCATCGGCCTGGAGATACACGCGGAGTTGAAGACCCTCTCCAAGATGTTCTGCTCCTGCGACGCCTCCTTCGGAGGAGAGCCGAATTCCAGGACCTGCCCGGTATGCCTGGGGCTTCCCGGGGTGCTGCCGGTGCTCAACCGCAGGGCGGTGGAGCTGGCGGCGCGGCTGGCCCTGGCGCTGAACTGCGACATCGCGCCCTACAGCATCTTCCACCGCAAGAACTATTTCTACCCCGATATGCCCAAGAATTACCAGATATCCCAGTATGATCTCCCGCTGGGCGTCGGGGGGCACCATGACCTGGAGATGGAGGAGGGCAAGGTGCGCATAGGCATCACCCGCGTGCACCTGGAGGAGGACACGGGCAAGACGGTGCACGCGAGCGAGAGCGGGAGGATCCACGGCTCGGAGTACAGCCTGGAGGACTTCAACCGCGCCGGCGTTCCCCTGCTGGAGATAGTGACGGAACCCGGCATGAGCACCCCGGAGCAGGCGCGCGCCTTCATGCAGGAGCTCAAGAGCATCATGGAGCACCTCGAGGTATCGGACTGCAAGATGGAGGAGGGCAGCCTTCGCTGCGACGCCAATATCTCCCTGCGCCCGCGGGGCTCCTCGGGGTTCGGGGTGAAAGCCGAGGTCAAGAACATGAACTCCTTCCGCGCCCTCCACCGCGCCCTGGACTACGAGATGAGGAGGCAGGAAGAGGTTCTTTTCTCAGGGGGAGAGGTGGTGCAGGAGACGCGCCACTGGGACGCCGACGCCAACGTGACCACGCCCCTGCGCACCAAGGAATACGCCTACGACTACCGTTATTTCCCCGAGCCCGACCTCGTGCCCCTGGAGCTGGACCGGGCTTTCGTGAGCGAGGTAAGGGGCGGCCTTCCAGAGCTCCCGGCGGAGAGGAGGAAGCGCTTCCGCGAGGATCACGGCCTGCCCGAACACGATGCGGGCCTCCTGACATCCTCCAAAGCCATGGGCGATTTTTTCGAGGCCGCGGTGGCCGCGGGGGCGGACCCCAAGGCCGCCAGCAACTGGATGATGGGGGAGCTTTCCGCCTTCCTCAAGGCTCGAAATATCGAGATAGACGAGGTGCGCATAACGCCCGCCCAACTGGCGGCCATGATCGGCCTCATCGACGGGGGGGTCATCAGCGGCAAGATAGCCAAGTCGGTCTTCGAGGAGATGCTCGTCAGCGGGAAGGATCCCGGGAAGATAGTGGAGGATAGGGGCATAACCCAGATAAGCGACGAGGTGGAGCTGGCCAGACACATAGAGGAGGCGATAAGGGAAAACCCGGCCAGCGCCGAAGACTACCGCAAGGGCAAGGGGAAGGCCTTGGGTTTCCTGGTCGGACAGGTGATGCGCAAGACGGGAGGCCGGG
Source organism: uncultured Actinomycetota bacterium (assembly GCA_964592775.1). Taxonomy (GTDB): domain Bacteria; phylum Actinomycetota; class Geothermincolia; order Geothermincolales; family RBG-13-55-18; genus SURF-21. The sequence continues at coordinate 347 of CAZQFX010000056.1, read as the reverse complement.
CGAACCCACAACTCGTGAACGAGCTGTTGCGGCGCCGCCTGGAAGACCGGAAATAGCCTGAAGCTTGCCCGTGGGGAACGAAGCGGCGCGGCGGTATCGTTTGGGATAACGATACGATAGATTGGTGCGAATCACAAAGAGGCCTGAAGTAGAGGTCTGAAGTGCGGAAGCGAGAGAGAATTAGTCGTTAATCCGATAAGCACGAGCGCAAACCGGATGATGGGAGGTATGCAATGGATGGTGAGATGGAGAGGGCTTGCCCGAGCTGCGGAGCTTCGTCTTGCCCGGGGGAACGGAGGCGGCGGCGCGGCTGATGACGGAAGCCTTCGAGCTGCTGAAAAAGGATC
>CAZQFX010000055.1:0-17278 GCA_964592775.1 uncultured Actinomycetota bacterium | reverse complement strand
CGAGGATTAGGATAGGGTAATGTCGGTATCGGTCAGGTGACCTGAGCAGTTACCTTCGTTCAGGATATAAGCAACTAGGATCGCGAGGAGTCCACGACGAAGCGACCTCCATGGAGTTATCAGGCCGAGGCTGACCCCCGAGGCTGACCCCCGAGGCTGACCCCCGAGGGGATGATTCCGGGGGTGGGACTGAGAACCGGATCATCACGTTCCCCTTCCGGGATTTCCGAATTCCGATCCCGTTCCAGGGCTGACCCCAGGAGGGATTCCGAATTCCGATCCCGTTCCAGGGCTGACCCCGAGAGGGATCGAGTGGACATTCGCGTTTGTACGACTATAGAGCGCGCTCAGGCCTTGCGGGCGAGGGCGGTGAGCGAGCTTCCCAGCGGCAATCCGCGATGCGCGGCGACATGCGATTCGAGGCCCAGCAGCGAAGCCAGCATGCGGTTGGCGACAGCGGGGGGCATCCAGAGGTCGGAAGCCGCATCGCCGCCGGTCCCATGCCTGCTCCAGAGGCGGCAAGCGGCGATGGCGGGCAGGAGGGAAAAGATGAAATAAGTCATCTTAACGACGGTGAGGTCAGCCTGCACCAGCATATCGCGAAACTGCCGGGCGCGATAACGCCTCGCGCCTCCCACCGCCTCGTCATGGCTGCCCCGCAGCAGGGGAAGGGCGGGCAGGTTGATGAGTAGGTGACCCCCGGGGACGAGTACCCTGCCCATTTCCCGCAGCGCCGCGACATCGTCAGCGACCTCGCGGTGGTAGATGACGTTGAGCGAGAGCACCAGGTCGAACGAAGCAGCCGGGAATGGGATATACTCCACCGGGCAGCAGAGAAGTTCCTCCAAGCCTCTTTCCCCACAGCGCATAAGCGCCTCCTCGCTCACGTCCAGGCCGACTATGCGCTCAGGATGGTACCGGTCCCGCAACCACTGCGTAAACCCACCGGTACCGCACCCGGCGTCGAGCACGCGCCCCCTCGCACTTTGCGGTGCGAAGCGGTCGAGCAGAGAGGCGTAGAGGAGACGGTGGCCCAGGTACCACCAGTGGACGTCTTCAAACGCGTATAGGGTATCGTATTCACGCCGCTTCATATCCCCAGCCTTCCACTTCCCCGGCGCAAGAAGAGCGGTTGCGCGGGCGCCTCCAACCTGCATCGTCTCATATGCCGTTCCGCCGGTCGCTTGCCGCCCGGTGTTCCCCCGACATCCCGGTAACGGGATTCCGCCGGGCATCGACGCCCTCCTACCGCCGGCCGGCGTCTTCTAATATTATAAGTGGCGACAGGGGAACGGGCTGGCACAGTACCCGTATGCTGTCTTTGATGAGACCGGATGGAGTAATACCGTCTGGTGGTTTCATCCTTAGGCAGACCGTAGATCCAGCCCCAGGATCGCGGATCGCGAGAGCGGATGGGCAGGCATCGTTACAAGACCTATTGCCGGTATGGGCCATAGTCTAGTTCCCGCGAAAGCGGTTCGTACTATCGCATAACAAGATTCGTTTCAGGCTATTCAAGGGGAACGGCAAGACGGAGATACGGCCACGAGATCGCAGAACGGCGAGGGGAGCGATGGATTACCTTCTCGGTTTCGATGCCGGCAGCTCGTCTGTGAAGGCCACGCTGCTAGAGGCGGAGACGGGCAGGGTGGCGGCCTCGGCCGCCTCGCCCGAGAAGGAACTCGACATCCAGGCCCCCTTCCCGGGATGGGCGGAGCAGGACCCCGGGATATGGTGGGGCACCTCAAGCGCGCCACCGCTCTCGTGCGCGAAAGGTCCGGAGCGGACTTGCGGGAAGTGGGAGCGGTCGGCATCTCCTACCAGATGCACGGACTGGTGATCGTCGGCCGCGACCTCGAGCCGTTGCGGCCGTCCATCATCTGGTGCGACTCGCGGGCGGTGTCCCTGGGCGACGACGCGTTCTGCCGCCTCGGCGAGGGTGCCTGCCTGGGCAGGCTGCTCAACTCGCCCGGCAACTTCACCGCGTCCAGGCTCGCCTGGGTGAAGGAGAACGAACCCAGCCTTTATGCCCGCGTCCACAAGATGATGCTCCCGGGGGATTACCTGGCCATGAAGCTGACGGGGGAGGTGGCCACGACCCCCTCTGGCCTCTCGGAGATGATCCTGTGGGACTTCGTGGGGGAGAGAACGGCGGACATAGTCCTGGAAAAATATGGCATCTCGCCGGAGCTGCTCCCCGACGTGCGTCCCACCTTCTCCGTGCAGGGGGAGCTCACCAGCGCGGCGGCGGAGGAATACGGATTGCGCACCATCGAACTCGCCTACGGCCTCATGCGCAAGGCCTGGCACCCCGACCCCGAGCGGGCGCCATCCTTCGTGCTCTGGAACGGCTCCTACGGCTACGACCTGGCTTCGGTGGGCATCGCGGAGATGTACCGCAACCTCAAGGAAAGCGTCGCCGGCCTCTGCCGCTACGAGGCGGAGAAGGGCGGGGAGCTGTTCGTCGCCGTCGAGCCCAAGCCCAACGAGGGGCACCCGGCCATGCTCCTGCCCACGGTCGCCAGCGCCATCCTGTTCTGGAAGAAGCTGGTAGAGGAGCACGGTATAGACCCGGGCCGGAAGGGGGTCAACAAGGAGTTCGGCCACTCCGAGATGATCGGCCTCGACCACCTCTACGACACCGTGGAGGAGATCGACAACCGCATGCTGGTGCACATGCATATCAACAGCCAGGGTTACAACGACGGCATCATCCTGGGCGGGCCGGGCAAGTTCGACATCGACCACGGGGCGAGGATCAACGGCATGAACGTAGCCATCGCCGGGCTCATCAGGCGCGCGGGCTACGCCCGGTGGAAGGGCCACGACATGCAGGTGCGCCCTTACGACGACGAGGAGCGGGCGATAGACCGCGTGGTGCGCTCCATCCTCAGCTGGGAGGCCTGCGAGATGGCGGAGGAGGAGATGGACGCCGGGCTTCTCCTGGAGCACCTCGCGCGGAGGGATACGGCCGCCGCCGAGGACCTCGTGCGCGAGGCGGTCATCGGCGCCTACCGCCACTTCGACCGCATGTACGAAGGCTAAAATAAGAATGGTTGTGGGGATGCCGCGACCCAATCAATGCCATCAGGAAACGTCATTGCGAGGAATCCCCCTACAACGTCATTGCGAGGAGCCGTCTGCGGCGACGAAGCAACCTCTATAGACCAGGCTCTTCTTTAAACGTCCGTGTGGATATATGAAGGCTCTTATGCAGCCGAAGCCCATTAATCCCCGATCGAGAAGATGCCTTCCAGGTTAAGGTCCTCCGCACGTGAGGACGAACCCACGTAGACCTTATACTCTCCCTCCTCGACCCTCCAATCCCCGGCATCTACATCATAGTAGGCAAGATCCTCCGCCCTCAGAACGAAAGTGGCGGTATTCGTCTCTCCCGGCTCCAGGTGCACGCGGTCGAATCCCTTGAGCTCCTTCACCGGGCGGTCCACCCCGGAGGAGAGGCAACCCACGTAGAGCTGTACGACCTCTTCTCCCGCCATCTCTCCCCGGTTGGTGATGTCCGCCCCGATGGTGATGGCTCCGTCCGCCGCCATCTCGCTCGCACTCAAGCGTAGATCGGAATATACATACTCCGTGTAGCTGAGGCCGTAACCGAAGGGGAAGGCGGGTTCCTTGGCCTCCTTGTCGAACAGCCTGTACCCGTGATAGTAGCCGTACTCTATGGACCTTGCCTTCTTGTCGAAAAAGGGGAGTTGGTCGTTGCTCTCGGGGAAGGTCACCGGCAGCTTCCCGCTGGGATTTTCCTCTCCGAAGAGGACGGCCGCGAGCGCGTTGCCCCCCTCCATGCCGGGATACCAGGCCACGAGGATGGCGGCGACGCGGTCGCGCCAGTCCGCGGTGAGGACGGCGGAGCCCGCTTCCAGCACCACCACACACTTGTCCGTGGCCTCCGCCACCGCCTGGATGAGGGCGACGTCCACGTCGCGCAAGCCCAGGTCCTCGCGGTCGCCTCCCATGGGCACGCAGGGGATGGACTCCCCTTCGTCCCTGGCGGTGAAACCCACCACCACGACGGCGGCGTCCGCCTCGCGCGCGACCTTCACCGCAAGAGATGGATCCTCCCCGCCGTCATGGACGACCTCGATGGAACCGGCCGCCTTGCGGATGCCATGCAGCGGCGTGACGATGTAGGGAGGCCTCACTCGGCTGCTCCCGTTGTCCCCGATGTTCTCCCTGTCGGCGAGCTTTCCGATAACGGCGAGCCTCTTCACGCCGTCCTTCGCGAGGGGAAGGACGGCGTTCTCGTTCTTGAGGAGCACGATACTCCTGCGCGCGGACTCGTAGGCCAGGCCGACGTGTTCCCGGCAGGCAACCCTGTCGCGTGTGTGCGACGCGGGTGAGCCGGCCGACGCGAACTTCGCCTTGGTCCTCAGGATGCGCGTCGCCGCCTCGTCCACGACCTCCACCGGGACTGTGCCTTTCAGCACGGCCCTCTTCAGCCTGATCCCGAAGAAGCGCCGCATGGGCATCTCGATATCCAGCCCACCCAGGGCGGCATTCACCGTAGACCTGGTGCCCCAGACGAAGTCCGACATCACCAGGCCTTGGAATCCCCAGTCGCCCTTGAGGATGTCCCGCAGCAGGTGGCGGTTCTGGGCGCAGTACCACCCGTTCACCTTGTTGTAGGCGCTCATGATAGCGGCCGCGCCCTCGTCCACGCAGCGCTTGAAGTGGGGGAGGTAGACCTCCCGCAGGGTGCGCTCGTCGATGCGTACGTCGACGAAGAAGCGAGACTCCTCGATGCTGTTGCAGGCGAAATGCTTAACGCAGGCCATGACGTGCTTCTGCAGCCCCCTTATCATGGCGGCGCCCATCTCCCCCAGGAGGTAGGGGTCCTCGCCGAAGGTCTCCTGGGCCCTGCCCCATCCCGGATGGCGCGGCAGGTTTATGCACACCCCACCGAAGAAGTCGGCGCCATGCGCCCTCGCCTCCACGCCCATGACCTCGCCGATGCGCTCCTCCAGGTCCCTGTCCCAGGAGGCTCCACGCGCCATGGATACGGGAAAGCAGGTGGAGTTGCCGAGGCCTACGCCGCGTGGCCCGTCGGTGAACTTGAGAGGAGGGATGCCCAGGCGCTTGTTCCCGCCGGCGAGGAAAGGGTACTTGTTGTAGCGGAAGATCATGTACATCTGCTTGAGGAGGTTCGTGGTCCCCGCCATCTCCCTGATCTTATCGTGGAGGGTCATGGCGGAAACGAGTTCCGCGATACGCTTCTCGCGCTCATCTCCTACCGCTTCGAGCACGGCGCTCCAACCGCTCCCCCCGCCGCTCTCATGCCGTACGTTCATGATCGCCTCCCTTCCGAACCCTCCAACCCCATCCCGGTCGCTTTGATTATGAGCCATTTCCGCCCCGGCGTCATCCGCAGCAGGATATCGCCGCCTTCATACGGGGACTGGCGGCTTCCTCGACCGTAGCCGGCCCTGGACGTTGAGCTAAGAACGAGCCCCCGCCAACGTCATTGCGAGCGGCTCCCACCAAAGTCATTGCGAGGAGGAGCCCCCGACGATGAAGCAACCTTTACGTGCCCGCTTCTCGCCTCGTGCGCCCGGCATGGTTGTATGACCACCCTCCTCCAACATAAGTTTGACACCCGTGTGGGGCAGTGCTAGTTTATTAGCAATGCTAACCATTGGAGGTGCCATGGACCGGGACGAGATGAACGCGCAACGTCTTATGCGGGACCTCTACCGCATGATCAGAAGCCGCCATACCTTGTTCCGGGAAGTGCTCGCCCGTAACGGTGTGACCCTGCAGCAGTTCCATCTCCTCATGCACATGAAGACGAGCGGAAGGGTGCGGGTCACCGACCTGAGCGAGATGATGCTGGTCTCCAAACCCACCGCCAGCCGCATGCTGAACACCCTGTGCGGGAAGGGCCTCGCGCGCAAGCAAGCAGACACCAGGGACAGGCGGTCTGTACACGTACGGCTCACCCCCAGGGGAGAGCGCGTTGTCGACGAAGTGCACGAGAGACAGATAGAGATGCTCTCCAGGATCATGGGAAAGATGGACGAGAGCGAGATGGAGGCCTTCCTGGCGAGCATCGGGAAGATCGCGGACGGATTGTGCGAGCGGGCGAGGGAAGGGGAGGCGGGAGGCGGCTAAAACAGGTAAGGTCGAGGAAAGGCCGAGGATGGGTGAGGAGGCGGCCCGCGGGCCTTTTTTTGTCCGCTCGAGACGGGCGATGCGGCTCAAACGTGCTGTCATGGCGCCTTATACGTGACCTCGTAACGGTTTATTAGGTAATATACTTATATGATAGCGGTCGGCGGATGAAGGAAGTGGCGTACATGTTGCTTGAAAAGCCCTGGGGGACCATCAAGGCCTACGCCTTGAACCAGCCGTGTACGGTGAAACTCATCACCGTAGAGGCGGGACAGGAGAGCAGCCTGCACTACCATAAGCTGCGGGACGACATGTGGATAATCCTTGATGACGGGCTGGAGGTGACCATAGGGGAACAGGTCTTCTTGCCCGCGGAAGGCGAGGAGTTCATGGTGCCCGCCATGGGCCTGCACAAGTTGAGGTCGCTGGGCAAGAGGGGCAGGGTGCTGGAGATCGACATCGGCTTCACGAGCGAGGACGACAACTACCGCATTACGGATTCCTACGGGCGCAAACTGGAGGAGAAGGACGAGCAGGGGCTGTAGAGCTCCGCCGTGGAGAGGAGAGAGATGCTGAAACTAGTGATCCCCAAGGGGAGCCTCGAGAGCACCACCCTGGATATACTGGAGGACGCGGACCTCGCGGTACGCAGGAGCGGGGACCGGGAGTACCACGCCCGCATCGACGACCCGCGTATCGAACGGGTGCGCATCCTCAGGCCGCAGGAGATACCCAAGTACGTGGAGGACGGTTTTTTCGACCTGGGCATAACCGGATACGACTGGGTGCGGGAATCCGGGGCCGACGTGGTGGATATCGCCGACCTCCCTTACGCCAAGACCGCCGTGGGCACTACCGTGCGCATCGTGCTGGCGGTAGCCGGGGATTCGCCCTACCGGAAGCCGGAAGACCTTCCGGAAGGCGTGCGCGTATCCACCGAATACCCCCACCTGGTGGAGGAGTATTTCGCCGGCATGGGAAAGAAGGCCAACGTATACCTGTCTTACGGCGCCACCGAGGCCAAGGTGCCGGAGATGGCGGACGCCGTGGTCGAGCTCACCGAGACGGGGGGCACGCTGCGCAAGCACGGCCTGCGCATCATCGCTGACGTGCTCGAGTCCACCACCCGGCTCATAGCCAACAAGGAGAGCCATGCGGACGAGGAGAAGCGGCGGCTCATGGAGGAGATAAAGCTGCTCATCCTGGGAGCGATGAACGCCCGCGGTAAGGTGCTCATAAAGTTCAACGTGGCCGAGGCCGACCTGGACAGCGTGGTGCAGGTTCTCCCCTCCATGAAGGCCCCCACGCTGTCGCGGCTCCTGGGCAAGGACTACTACGCGGTGGAGAGCGTGGTGGAGAAGAAGGGCATTAACCTGCTCATCCCGGAACTGGTGAAGAGAGGGGCCGAGGATATCATCGAACTCTCCATCTCCAAGATAATAGCCTAGAGGAAAGGAGGGCCTCATGACGCCGCTGCCGGATAACGCGGAAGTGCTCCTGGGAAAATGGAAGCAGGAGATGCAGCGCTTGCCCCTGCCGGCCCATATCCAGGCGGCGGAGGCGGATGCCGGCGAGATGATGTTGCGCCTGGCGGAGGCGGTGATCGCGGCGGTCAACGAACCGGAAGCGGTGGAACGCTTCAAGGTCGGAGGCGATGCCTACAGGGAAGCAGGGGAGCTGGGGCGCCTGCGACGGCAGCAGGGTTTCTCCATCGAGGAACTGGTGCAGGAGCACGTGATCATGCGCAACGAGTTCTGGCACCTCTTCCACGAGCAGGTGGACATGAAGCAGGTCGTGGATTTCCACCTGGAGAAGAAGATCAACGGCTGCTTCGACCTCTTGCTGCAGGCCGCGGCCTCATCCTACCATTTCGAGCATTCCCGGGAGATGATGGAGAACCCGCTGCGGGACACGGAGACCGGCCTCTACAACAAGAGCTATTTCCAGGGACGCATGATCGAGGAACTGAGGCGTTCCGTGAGGTACAGCCACGATATCACGCTGGTGCTGTTGGAGATGGGCAATTATTACGGCCTGGTGGAGCAGGTGGGTGGAGAGAAGACGGCAGGGCTGCTGCGCGACATCGCCTCCACCCTGTCCCGCATGACCAGGGATTGCGACGTGGTGGCCAGGCTGGGCGAAGGCAGCTTCGCGGTGCTGCTCCCCGAGACGGGGTGGCGCGGAGGGGAGATCATGGCGGGACGCCTGAGCAGGTACATGCAAGCGGAACTGCCCCCCAAGATCTCGGGGGAGGGAACCCCCGAGTTGTGCTGGGGGCTGGCCTCTTTTCCCGAGGAGGTCCGCCTGCCCGAGAAGCTGTACGCCAGCGCGGTGGAGGCCATGCGCTCCTCGCGTTCGCTCGCTCCCGGTGAGGTGGCGATATTCCGCGCATCGGACGGCGGGGAGGATAACTGACTTGACGGTAAAGCTCATCGCCGATCCCCACGGCCGCTTCGACGATCTGGCCGCGAATATCGCTCCCGACGACATCCTCCTGGTGCTGGGCGACGTGCTCGACCTCATAGACTGGGCCGATATCAGCGGCATCCTCCCCGACGTGGTAGGGAGGGAAAACCTGGTAAACAAGCTGATGTCCGCCGTGAAAGCCGGTCCGGGGGCCGCGGTCAGGCTGAGGGACGAGCTGCTCGCGCCGGATGGGGGCTTCTACCCTGAGCTGGAACGACGCGTGCTCGCGTCGTACGAGGACTTCGGCCACGTGCTGCGGGAGATAGGATGCCGCGCCTATATCATCTACGGCAACGGTGATATCCCCGAGGCCCTGGCGCTCTCGCTCAACGGAGCGTCGCATGCCGTGATGGCCGAGGGGAAAGCGGAGATCGAGGGCAGCGTGTTCGGCTTCGTGCCCGGCGCCCTCTACTCGCCCTTCATGATGCCGGCGGAGATGGACGACGAGGCGTTCGGAAACCACCTGCGCGAGCTGGGCCCGGTGGACGTACTGTGCACCCATATCCCGCCCAGCCTGGAGGCGGCGACCATGGACGTGGTGGCGGGCAGGCCGGTGGAGGGCAGCGCGAAGCTCCTGCGATACATAGAGGAGAACCGCCCGCGCATCCTCTACCACGGGCATGTGCACCAGCCGGCCCAGCGCGAACTCCGGGTGGGGGATACGCAGGTGGTCAACGTCGGCTACTACAAACGGCAGGGCTACATCCACACCCACGGGGTCAGCCGTTCATTCGACACATAGTGCCAGGCGTCCACACCCACGGGGTCAGCCGTTCATTCGACACATAGTGCCAGGCGTCCACACCGACGGCGAGAGCCCACAAGCAACGATCGCCGTTCGCGCCGATGCGTATGTGTCATCAAGGCGAAGCGGCTGGCTCCCAATAGCGGTGTCCTTTCGCGTGAGATGTACTTGTGCGTAGACCACGCGAGTTGTCATATATAATAGATAAGTCCGGCATATGGTGAATGGAAGCACGAGTCGATCAAGGACGGGCGATAGGCGGGATAGAATGGATTTCGATATCGAAAGGCTGATAAGGGAGGAGATCAGGGAACTCCCCATCTACAATCCCGGCAAGTCGCCCGAGGAGGTGGCCCGGGAACTCGGCGTCTCAGGCTGCGTGAAGATGGCCTCCAACGAGAACCCCCTCGGGCCTTCAACCAAGGCCATGGAGGCCATACGCGAAGCCATTCCCTCCACTCACATCTATCCCGACGGGAACAGCGTGGAGCTGCGCGAGGCGCTGTCCCGCAGGTTGGGGGTGCCGGCGGAGAACATCGTCGTCTCCCACGGTGCGGACGAGGCCTTCGACCTCATAGCCATCGCCTTCCTCGACCGAGGTGACGAGATAGTGGTGGGCGACCCCACCTTCACCTCCTACGAACTGGCGGCCATGACCATGGGCGCAGGGGTGATAAAGGTACCGTTGCGCGACTACCGCCAGGACATCCCGGCCATGCTCGCGGCGGTGGGGGAGCGCACCAAGTATGTCGTGATCTGCACTCCCCTCAATCCCACGGGGACGGCGCTGAAAGCGGCCGAGTTGGAAAAAGCGCTGGAGTCGCTGCCCGGCGATGTCCTGCTGGTCCTGGACGAGGCCTACTTCGAGTACCTGACCGATCCCGAATGCCCCGACGCCATGGCCTACCACGAGAGCTATCCCAACCTCCTGATCGCGCGCACCTTCTCCAAGGTCTACGGCCTGGCGGGGCTGAGGGTGGGCTACGTCGTCGCCTCCCGTCCCGTGCGCGACGCCCTGGAGAAGGTGAAGCTGCCCTTCAACGTCAACCGCCTTGGCCAGGCGGCTGCCCTGGCCGCGCTGGACGACGAGGAACACGTGGCGCGTTCGCGCGAGCTGAACGCGCGGGGCAAGGAGAGGCTCTACCGGCTGCTGGAGGAGACGGGCTTCGAGTACGTCCCCACCCAGGCCAACTTCATCCTGGTCAAGAACGGCTCTTACCCGGACCTCTTCGAGAGGCTGCTCAGGAACCGCGTCATCGTCAGGGCGGGAGAGCCCATCGGGGTCCCGGGGCACGTGCGCATCACCATCGGCGACGACGCCCAGAACGATGTACTCGAGAGTGCCCTGCGCGCCATCGCCGCGGGGGGTTGAGGGGCGGCCATGCCCCTGATCGGCGAAGGGAAGATGAGGGGGGCCGGCGGGGAGCGGTTGTTCGTCTTCCTCGACGGGCTGGAATTCATCGCCGGGACGGAGCAGTACGTACAGGTGATGGACCCCCTGCTCGACTACGGCTCCTACCTCTACTACAAGAACAAACTGGATGAGACCGGCATGCTGCTGGAGCGCATCGAGGACGCGCAAGCCGTGTTCCTGGACTGGTCCAACCTCGACGCAGGCGTGCTCGCGCGCTGCCGCAACCTGGAGATCGTGTCCTACATAGGCGTGGGAGCCGCGAACTTCGTGGACATAGCGGCGGCGACGGAGCGGGGCATAGCGGTCACCAACACGCCGGACTATGGCAACCGCTCCGTGGCCGAGCACGCCCTGGGCCTCGTCCTCGCCGTGGCGCGCAACATCGCCTGGGGGGACCGCGACCTGCGCGCAGGGCGCTGGACCTCCATGGACCGCGAGGGCGTGCAGGTGTCCGGCCGCAGCATCGGGCGGGTGGGCATGGGTGCGGTGGGAAAGGAGATGGCGCGCCTGTGCCGCGCCTTCGGCCTCGAGGTCTTCTACTACGACGTGGTGAGGAGGCCGGAGATCGAGGACGCCGCCGCCTACCTGGAGATGGACGAGCTCTTCTCCTCCTGCGACATCGTCAGCCTGCACGTGGCCTATACCCCCGAGACGCGCGACCTCATAGGCGAAAGGCAGCTCTCCCTCATGCGCCCCGGGGCCATCCTGGTGAACACCAGCCGCGGCGAGGTGCTGGACCTGGACGCCCTCGCCAGTGCGTTGGAGGAGGGGCGCATCGGGGGAGCGGGCCTGGACAACTTCCCCGGCGAGCCCCGCCCCGATCTCGGCCGCCTGGTGCGGCTAGACCGCGTGGTGCTCACCCCGCACATCGCATTCAACACCCGCGAGGCCAAGGACCGCATGACCGCCATCGCCGTGGGCAACGTGGTCGCCTTCTACCGCGGCGAGCCCGAGAACGTCATGAACCCCACGGTCCTCGAGAAACGATGACCTCGTCCGAACGCTGACGCCGGAAATGATGAAATGCTCGAACTCGCGATATCCTTGAGAGACAAGGTCAGGGAGTGGCTTGAGAAATCGCACTCCGAGTTCCTCGTCTAGTACGATGGGTTATTAAGAAAACCGCTTCTTTTGGCTGACTTCAATACGCGCATTTATATGTTCTGCAATGACGCTGGCCGCTGCCGGGAGCAGGAATTTCTAGCGGCGGAGTAGGGAATAAGGCCTTTGTCCTAATGATCGCTTTACTGTACAACCTAGATAATGGTAATTTAGGTGGGCATTGGACTGATCAACGGATACTTGCAGATACCTCTTTTCAAATAAGGGGGTGAAGTCGTAAAACGATGGATTTTCGCTTCTATGGCCATAGTATGTCTCGTCTCATTGGCATCCATGCCAAAGTACTGAAGAGCCAAGTGAGGGAGGGGGAGACATACATAATCACTGTCCACAATGCGGAATACCTTCTGAGGAAGGAGAAAGATTCAGCAGAAAGTGCGGGAGTTCGTTATCCAAGCCCTAGATATCTCTGATTGATACTCTGATTGATACTCTTGCATAGCCATATTTATCGCTGTATGACGAGGGGACAAGGCCTTCCGAACGGTGGTGATAACGAGCCATGAGGCTTGCGGGTCGGCGGGATGGAACAAAGCGCGGATGCGCGTCTTCTGAAGTAAACGGCGCCGTTCAAGCGCTTTTACCGAAATCCCGAGTAAAAGGGGTAAGGAAAGGCCGCGAGAGCGGCTTGCGATAATATGGTGGAAACGACCGGAGAGGTGAGGGCCATCCCGCCCGCGAAAGAGCAGCCGAGGCTTACCATAGTCATCCCCTCCTACTGGGGAAGAAAATCCGGAGAGCCTTTCGACGCCGAGGACGCGGTCTACGACCATCCCACGCCGCTGGACGCGGAGGGGACGCTGGGGCGCGCGTTGGAGAGCGTACGCCTGCTGTCCTACCCCGACTTCCGCGTCGTGGTGCTGGGCGCCGCGACCCACCCCGACCTCGAAGGCGCGGTGGAAGAGCGCCTGGAGGGCATCGTCGCCCCCATCCGCGGGCACTACCCGGTAGCGCTCCTCACGCATGCTCATGAGAGAGAGATGCGGGGCATGCTCGCCGGGCGCGGCCCAGAGGGTTGCGCGGAGATGCTCTCCCTGCGCGGATATTCCAACATACGCAACTTCTGCCTCGTGGCCGCCTGCCTCAGCGGCGCGGACGCCGCCGTCCTCTTCGACGACGACCAGGTATACGAGGATCCGGGATACCTCGCCAAGGTGGCGGAGAACATCGGCGGCGAATACGAGGGGCGTTTCACAGGCGGGCTGGCCGGCGTCTACGTGAACGCGGACGGCGGATATCACCTGCCCCCCAACCGCGACCCCGTGTTCGCGGAATGGCCGGCGGTGGAGTACATGAACCGCGCCTTCTCCATCATCGACGGCGGGGAGAGGCTGGAGGTCACGCCCTGGGTCTTCGGGGGCAACATGGTGGTCAGCCGCGAGCTCTTCACGCGCATAGCCTTCGATCCCAACGTGACGCGGGGCGAGGACATAGACTTCCTCGTAAACGCCAAGTTCTTCGGGCATGACTTCCTGCTCGACAAGGAGCTGCGCATCCGCCACCTGCCGCCGCCCAAGACGGCCCCGCCGTGGAGGAGGTTCCGCGAGGACCTGGACCGCTTCATCTACAGCCGCGCCAAGCTCGCGGCGCAGGTGGAGGGGGAGGGCAGGCGCCTGGTCGCGGTGGAGGAGCTGGAGCCCTACCCCGGCCGCTTCCTGCGCGCCGACCTGGAGGAGATGGTCTTCCGCACCTGCGTGCTCATGGGCATGGACTGCCTCTCCAGGGGGGACGGCGAGGGGTTCTCCGAATGCATGAACAATGCCCTTCGCGCCCGTGCCGAGGCGCGGCCCTCCCGCGACCCCTACCGCTGGTACCTGGATTGGAGGAAGCGCTGGGAGGGACTCATGGCGTATCTCTCCGGGGACACGCCGCTGCGCGATTACGTGACGGGGCGATTCGCTTGAGCGGGGTGAGGGCATGACGGCCGAGTCGCGCAGCGTCCTGGACCCCGAGGTCATCCGCCGCTGCGAGGACATCGGTTGCGCCGACATCGTGGTCGGCATCCCCAGTTTCCGCAACGCCGATACAATCGCGCACGTGGTGCGGGCCGCGGCCGCGGGCATGGTCCAGTACTTCCCGGGCTTGCGGCCGGTGATCGTGAACTCCGACGGCGGCTCCACCGACGACACGGTGGAGGTGGTGCTGCAGACTCCCGTCCCTCCCGAGGTGGAGAAGATCGTGACCCCCTACAAGGGCCTGCCGGGCAAGGGCTCGGCATTCAACGCCATCTTCGAGATCGCCAGCCGCCTGAGGACGCGCATCTGCATCGTGGTGGACTCCGACCTGCGCAGCATCACCCCGGAATGGATACGCCTGCTGGGCGAGCCGGTGTGGAACAGCAGCTACGGATTCGTGGCCCCTTATTACATCCGCCACAAGTACGACGGCACCATCACCAACAACCTCGCCTACCCCCTGACGCAGGCGCTGTATGGCCGGCGCATCCGCCAGCCCATCGGGGGCGACTTCGGCTTCACCGGTTCCCTGGCCCTGCTCTATTCCCACATGGACGTGTGGCAATCGGACATCGCCAAGTTCGGCATCGACATCTGGATGACCACCACCGCCCTCACGGAGGGCTTCCGCGTCTGCCAGTCGGCCATGGGGGTGAAGATCCACAACGTCAAGGACCCGGGTAGCGACCTCGCCTCCATGTTCACCCAGGTGGCCTCCACCATCTTCTACCTCATGGGGCTGCACGACGTGAAGTGGATGCGGGTGAGGGGCTCCGCCGCCACGCGCATCTTCGGCGACGTGAGGTACGAGGAGCCCGCCACCATGGAGATAAGCGTGGAGAACCTCATGGACCATTTCGAGAACGGCTACGCTGACCACCGCGAGTTATGGGAGACCGTCCTGGAGCCCGCCAACATGCTCGAGGTATCCTACGCCATCCAGGCCAGGCGCGAGGAGGACTTCGCCTTCCCGGAGAAGCTGTGGGCCAAGATCGTCTACGATTTCGCGGTGGCCTATAACTTCGACTGCGACGTACCGCGCCCGGAGCTGGTGAAGTCCCTGGTGCCGCTGTACTGTGCGCGCACCGTGGACACCGCCATAAGGACGCGCAACATGACCTCCATGGAGGCCGAGCAGCTCGTGCAGCGCCAGGCGGAGGAGTTCGAGTGGCTCAAGCCCTACCTGGTCGAGAAGTGGCTCAAGGCCAAGACGAGGGCCAGCGAGGAGCCGCAGGACCTCCTCCCCGTCTCCTGACCCGCCGGTGGTAACGGTCCTCGCTCCGTCTTATATTCCGGCCCGGGGACTCCAGGTAACGGCTCGGCTGCGCATCCCACCTCTCGAAATCCAGAAGCCGGGTGCTTGCGCGCTCGCTGTTGCCAATCGAACATCCTTAGAGAAACAATATATAGTGGTTTTTTCGGCGATAGAACCCGGCATGTTGAGGTTTACGGATTCCCAGGAAAAAGTGGTTGATTTTTGCATTTTGGGGGTCGAATATATGGACATAATGGAGAAAAGTGGTTTATAATGGAGCACAGTGGAGTACAGTATAGGTCCGGGTGGAGCCCCAGTGGGGGACCAGGCTGGATTCGAGCATCAGGAGAGGGAACAAGCGGAGCGTCAAGGGGAAGCGATGATGTTTTTCGGATCGTTCGAACACTCGCTTGACGACAAGGGCCGCATCATCATGCCCTCGAGGTTCCGGGGAAAGCTCGAGGAGGGAGTGGTCATGGCGCGCTGGCTCGAGCAGTGCGTGGCGGTATTCCCCCGCAGCGAGTTCGAGAAGATGGCCGAACGCATCCAGGCCCTCCCGGAGGGGAGCGCGGAGAAGAGGGAGTTCGGCCGCGTGCTCTTTGGGCACGCCTACGAGGCCGCGCCGGACCGCCAGGGCCGCCTCAACGTCCCGCCCAAGCTGCGCGAGATAGCGGGGCTCGACCGCGACGTAGAGGTGGTGGGCATGATGAACCGCGTGGAGATATGGGACCGCGCCCGCTGGGCGGAGTCCACGCAAGGCGGCCTGGAGCGCTTCGAGCAGACGGCGGAGAAGCTGTCGGAGCTGGGTTTCTAGGGGCCGTGACGGAGGAGGAAGGCACCATGCTGGAGATGATCATGCAGAGCCGCCGCCACTGGCCGCGCCGGGAGAGCGACATGCATCGCACCCTGCGCCATCTGGTAGAGATCAATGGACGAAGGTGATGCCAGGCATGTACCGGTCATGCTCGCTGAGGTCGTGGGCTTCCTGCGTCCACGGCCCGGAAGCGTACTCGTGGACGCCACCCTCGGCGAGGGTGGGCATGCCCTGGCATTGCTGGAGAAAATGGGGGGAGAGGGTTGCCTGATCGGACTGGATCGGGACGCGCGGGCGTTTCGCACGGCGCGGGAGCGCATGCGAGACCATGCATGCGTGAGCCTGTACCACGCGCGCTTCGCGCAGCTGAGGGAGGTCCTGGGGGATGCGGGGATAGACGCCGTGGACGGCATTCTTTTCGACCTGGGCGTGTCCTCGCTGCAGTTGGAGGAGGCGGAGAGGGGCTTCTCCTTCCGCCGGCCGGCGCGGCTGGACATGCGCATGGACGCGGAACAGGAACTGGACGCCTGGGAGGTGGTGAACGGTTATGAAGAGAGAGAGCTGGCGCGTATTGTCCGCGAGTACGGCGAGGAGCGTTGGGCTTCCCGTATCGCTCGGGGCATCGCTCTCGCGCGAAAGCGCTCGCCCATCGATACCACGGATAGACTTGCTGAGATTGTAAAGGAGTCCATCCCCGCCGCGGCCCGCCGCACGGGCGGGCATCCGGCGAGACGGACCTTCCAAGCTTTGAGGATGGAGGTGAACGGGGAGTTGCGCGAACTGGAGGAGGCATTGCCACAGGCTTGTGAAGCCCTCGAGAGCGGCGGCCGGATGGTGGCCATCTCCTACCACTCCCTGGAGGACAGGGCGGTGAAGAGGTTCTTCGCCGCGCACGGCTCGCGCTGCTCGTGCGGCCCGGAGGTGGAGGGTTGCGACTGCGGAGCTCAGGAAGAGCTGCGCATCCTCACGCCCAGGCCTCTGTCGCCTTCGGCGCGCGAAGTACGGGAGAACCCGCGCGCCCGCAGCGCCAAGCTGCGGGCGGCACAGAAGAGGTAGGTCGGTATGTCGCTGGCGTTGGAGTGGAAAGGCACGGCACACACGATCCCCCCCGTCCGGGGGCGCGAGGGCCGCGATCGGATCGCGGCCGAGCCGCGCGGGCGCGCGGGCGCCGCTGAAGGGCGAAGGCTGCGCCTTACCTTCGTCTGCTTCATCGCCGTCGCGGTTTTCGTATGCGGGTTGTTCATACTCTCTATCTGCCTGCATGTCATGGTGGTCCAGAACGAGATGAGGGCGCGGGAGGTGGAGAGGCAGATCGAACTCGAGAGGCGCCAGCACGAGGCGATGAGGGTCGAGATAGCATCCCTGGAGTCGCCCGCGC
>CAZQFX010000054.1:0-17335 GCA_964592775.1 uncultured Actinomycetota bacterium | reverse complement strand
CTCAACAAGGCGGACATGGTGGACGACCCCGAGCTGCTGGAGCTGGTGGAGATGGAGGTGCGCGAGCTCCTCACGGAGTACGAGTTCCCCGGGGACGACATCCCGGTCATCGCCGGCTCGGCCCTCAAGGCCATGGAGTGCGGCTGCGGCAAGCGGGAGTGCGAGGCCTGCTCCTCGGTCATGCAGCTCATGGACGCCGTGGACGACTACATCCCCACCCCCGCGAGGGACGTGGACAAGCCCTTCCTCCTGGCCATCGAGGACGTCTTTTCCATCACCGGCCGAGGCACCGTGGTCACCGGGCGCATCGAGCGCGGGGCCATCCACACCGGGGACGAGGTGGAGATCGTGGGCATCCGCCCCACCAAGAAGACGGTGGTCACCGGGGTGGAGATGTTCAGGAAGATCCTGGACGAGGGGCAGGCGGGGGACAACGTGGGCCTCTTGCTCCGCGGCATCGGCAGAAAGGACGTGGAGCGCGGCCAGGTGGTGTCCATACCCGGCTCCATCACTCCCCACACCGCCTTCAGGGCCCAGGTGTACGTGCTCTCCAAGGAGGAGGGAGGCCGCCACACCCCCTTCTTCTCCGGCTACCGCCCCCAGTTCTACTTCCGCACCACCGACATCACCGGCACCGCCCAGCTCCCCGAGGGGGTGGAGATGGTCATGCCCGGCGACAACATCGAGATGGAGCTGGAGCTCATCAACCCCATCGCCATGGAGGAAGGCCTGCGCTTCGCCATACGCGAGGGCGGCCGCACCGTGGGAGCGGGCAGGGTAACGCAGATATCGAAGTAGAAGGCAGGACAGGGGATTGATGCTTTTTCGAGCGTACACGCGCCAGGCCTTGACATTCGGAAATGCAAGGCACAGGCACCGTAGCGCCGCTGACGGCGCCGTCGCTTACGCGATGCAGGCCGGCGCTTTAGACGGCAAGATTGGAGGCTAGGTTGGCCAAACAGAAGCAGAAGATCCGTATAAGGCTCAAGGCCTACGATCACGAGATAGTCGACCGGTCCGCGAAACAGATCGTGGAGACGGCGAGGCGCACTGGTGCCTCCATCTCCGGCCCGGTACCATTGCCGACGGAGAAGCACGTATATTGCGTCATCCGCTCGCCCCACGTCAACAAGGACTCGCGTGAGCATTTCGAGATGCGCGTGCACAAGAGGCTCATAGATATCATGGAGCCCACGCCCAAGACGGTGGATTCGCTCATGCGCATGGACCTGCCGGCTGGAGTGGATATCGAGATAAAGTTGTGATTCTACCCGGGCGCCGGCGGAGAACGGACCGCCGCGCCGCTGAGAGGTGTATAAGTTGAAGGGAATCATCGCAAAAAAGATAGCCATGACCCAGATCTTCACCGAGGAGGGGAAGGCGGTACCGGTGACGGTGGTGGAGGCCGGCCCCTGCATGGTGACCCAGATCAAGACGGTCGAGAAGGAGGGCTATGCCGCCCTGCAACTGGGATTCGGCGCGGTGAAGGAGAAGAAGCTCAGCAGGCCGCAGAAGGGCCACTTCGAGAGCAAGGACCTGGAGCCGAGGCGACACCTGGCGGAACTGCGGGTGGACGACCCGTCCGGCTACAGCCTGGGCCAGGAGATCACCGTGGATATATTCAGCAAAGGAGATCGCGTAGATGTCACCGGGAAGTCGCGGGGCAAGGGTTTCGCGGGTGTAATCAAGCGCCACAATTTCCGTGGGGGGCCCGGCTCGCACGGCGCGCATTTCCACCGCGCGCCCGGAGCCATCGGCGCCTGCGCCACTCCCTCACGCGTGTTCAAGGGCACGCGCATGCCCGGCCGCATGGGAGCGGACAGGGTGACCGCCATCAACCTGGAGGTCGTGGACGTGAAGTCGGAGCGCAATTTCCTGCTCCTCAAGGGCAGCGTGCCCGGTCCGGACGGTGGCCTGCTGGTCATCCGGGAGTCGGTGAAGTCGCGCAAGGGTCGCAGGAAAAAGGCCCACGTCCTGACCTGAGCGGTAGAGGCAGGCGGGTGGATACTTGGATCATCGCGAGGAGATGACAGGAACGAGAAGGACAATGAAGGAAGTACCGGTCTACGACATAGAGGGCAAGAAGAAGGGCGCCGTGAGGCTGGAGGACTATTTTTTCGGCTGCGAGGCCAACGTACCCGTGATGCACATGGTGGTGCGACGGCAGCTCGCCGCGGCGCGCAGCGGCACCGCGTCCACGAAACCCCGCAACCGGGTAAGAGGCGGAGGGCGCAAGCCGTGGCGACAGAAGGGCACCGGCAGGGCGCGCGCCGGCTCCATCCGCTCCCCGCTGTGGAGGGGAGGCGGCACGGTGCACGGACCGCAGCCGCGCGATCACTGCTTCAAGGTTAACCGCAAGGTGCGCAAGCTGGCGCTGCGTTCGGCCCTGAGCGTCCGCGCGGAGGAGGACCGCGTGCTGGTACTCGATGATTTCACGCTCACCGAGCCCAAGACCAAGCTGGCCGCGGCCATCTTCGAGGCCCTGGGGATCGAAGACTACGTTCTCCTGGTGCTGTTGGAGGAAGACGAGAACCTGGTCAGATCCATGCGCAATCTGCCCTTCGTGGAGCTGATCACGGTGGAGAACCTGAACACCTATGACGTGCTCTCGAACGACAGGATCGTCTTCACCCGAGCGTCGCTGGATAAGTTGCAGAAAGGGGCGGAAGATGAAGGACGCGCATGACGTGATCATCAGGCCCATCATCTCCGAGAAGAGCTACACCCTTCTCGATCATAACAAGTACACTTTCGAGGTTCACCCCAAGGCCCACAAGACCCAGGTGCGCAAGGCGGTGGAGGAGATCTTCAACGTCAAGGTGACGGGGGTGAACACAATCAAGGTCCCCCCCAAGCCGAAGCGGCAGGGATGGACCGCGGGCCAGACGTCGGCGCGCAAGAAAGCGGTGGTGACCCTGGCGCCAGGTTACAGCATAGAGTTCTTCGAAGGCCCCCTGGGCTGATGGACACGGGATGGCAGAAAGATGAGCATCAAGAGATACAAGCCGACTTCACCAGGGAGAAGGTTCGCCTCCGTCTCCGACTTCTCGGAGATAACCAGGAAGGAGCCGGAGAAGACCCTGCTCGCCCCCATGAACTACAAGGCGGGACGCAACAACAAGGGCCGCATAACCACACGGCACAAGGGCGGCCGCGTCAAGCGCAAGTACCGCATGGTGGATTTCCGGCGGGACAAGGACAACATCGCCGCGAAGGTGGCGGCCATCGAGTACGACCCCAACCGCAGCGCACGCATCGCGCTACTGCACTACGAGGACGGCGAGAAGCGGTATATCCTGGCTCCCCTCAAGCTGAAGGTGGGCGACAGGGTCATGTCCGGTCCCGATGCGGACATCAAGCCCGGGAACGCACTGCCGCTCCACGCTATCCCCGCGGGCACCACCATCCACAATATCGAACTCAAGCCGGGAGCAGGGGGAAAGATGGTGCGCTCGGCGGGAGCCTCGGCCCAGCTCATGGCCAAGGAAGGGGAATTCGCCCACGTGCGGCTTCCCTCCAGCGAGGTTCGGCTGGTGAACATCAAGTGCCGCGCCACTATCGGCCAGATTGGAAACGTAGAGCACGAGCTGCTCTCCGAGGGCAAGGCCGGGCGCGGAAGATATAAGGGACGCCGTCCCACGGTGCGCGGCACGGTGATGAACCCCGTGGACCATCCCCACGGAGGCGGTGAAGGCAAGAGTTCGGCGGGACGGCATCCGGTCACCCCCTGGGGCAAGCCGACCCTGGGATACCGGACGCGCAAGAAGAACAAGCCATCCGACAAGTACATCGTACGCCGTCGGAAGAGTTGAAGGACAGGGAGGTAGCCTTGGGCAGGTCGCTGAAGAAAGGCCCCTTTATCGACGACAAGCTCTACTTCAAGATCGAGGAGCTGAACCGGCGCAACGAGAAGCGGGTCGTCAAGACCTGGTCCCGCCGTTCGACCATCTTCCCGGAGATGGTGGGGCACACCATCGCGGTGCACGACGGCAAAAGGCACGTGCCGGTCTACGTGACCGAGAACATGGTGGGACACAAGCTGGGCGAGTTCGCGCCCACGCGCCGGCGCACCAGGCACGGGCACGCGCACGAGCGTCCCACCCGCCTGAAGTAGGCGGGTGGGAAGAGCAGGAGACGGGAGAGGAACATGGCGGAAGCAGCCGAAGAGGGAACCAGGGTACGCGCGGTAGCGAGGTTCGTGCGCGTGTCGCCGTACAAAGCGCGGCAGATCGCCGGCCTCATACGCGGCAAGGACCTGGACGAAGCCCGTTACATCACCACCTTCTCCCCCCATGGCGCGGCGCGGCTGGTGGGAAAGGTGCTGGAATCGGCGGTCGCCAACGCGGAACACAACAACGGCCTGCGCGCCGACGACCTGATGGTGGTGAACTGCTTGGTCGACGAGGGGCCCACCCTGAAGCGCTGGAGGCCCAGGGCATACGGGAGAGCGACCCGCATCCGCAAGCGGACGAGCCATATCACCGTGATAGTCGGCGAGCGGGAGGAACTGGTAAAGAAGGGACGCCGCGGCGCAAGGCGGCGCGCCGGAGCGCGAAGGAAAGGATGAGAGCGTGGGTCAGAAGGTCCATCCGTACGGTTTTCGCCTGGGAGTGATATACGACTGGAAGTCACGCTGGTTCGCCACTCGGGACTACGCCGATCTGCTCCAGGAGGACCTCTCCATACGCCGTTATATCAAGCAGCACCTGAGGCGGGCCGCTATCTCCCGCGTGGAGATCGAGCGCACCACCAAGCGCATAAGGGTGGATATCTTCACCGCTAGGCCCGGTATCGTCATCGGACGCCGGGGAGCGGAGGTAGACCGCATCAAGCGCGACCTGGCCCAGATGACTGGCAAGGACGTCCAGGTGAACATCCAGGAGGTAAACACTCCCGAGCTGGACGCCTTCCTGGTGGCCCAGAACATCGCCGAGCAGCTGGAGGGCAGGGTATCCTTCCGGCGGGCCATGAAGAGGTCGGTGCAGAACGCCATCAGGGCCGGGGCGAAGGGGATAAAAGTCTCCTGCTCGGGCAGGCTAGGCGGCGCCGAGATGGCGCGCAGGGAGTGGTACCGCGAGGGCCAGGTCCCCCTGCAGACCCTGAGAGCGGATATCGACTACGGGTTCTATGTCGCCCGGACCAGCATGGGGGTTATCGGGGTCAAGGTGTGGATCTACAAGGGAAACATCACAGGGCCGGACCGAAAGCCAAAGGAACAGGCGGCGAAGGAAACGTTGGAGAAGCCCGCGGCCGGGAAAGTCGATGCCGCTGCGGTCGATGCCACCACGGTGGAGAACGCCGGCGAGGAGGCGGTGCCGGAGAAAGAGATCCCGGAGCCCGAGGCGGAGGCCGGCGGGGAGAAAGAAGACGGGGAGGTCTAGAGGCTCATGCTGATGCCTCGAAAGTTCAAGCACAGGAAAGTTCAGCGCGGCCGCATGAAGGGGCAGTCCAAGGGCGGCACCAGGGTCCATTTCGGGGACTACGGCCTGCAGGCCCTGGAGCCCTCGTGGGTGACGGCGCGGCAGATAGAGGCGGCCAGGGTGGCCATAACCAGGCACGTGAAGAGAAGCGGAAAAGTGTGGATCAACGTCTTTCCGGACAAGCCGGTCTCGAAGAAGCCCGCCGAGACGCGCATGGGAAGCGGCAAGGGAAACCCCGACCACTGGGTCGCGGTGGTCAAGCCTGGGCGCGTGATGTTCGAGCTCTCGGGGGTACCCGAGGACATAGCCGCCGAGGCCATGCGCAGGGCGGCGCACAAGATGCCCATGAAGTGCCGTTTCGTAAAACGGGAGATAACGGGTGGTGAATGATTTGAAGGCGAGAGAGCTGCGCGACTATTCATTCGAGGAGCTGCTCCAGAGACTGAAAGAGGCCAAGGAGGAGCTGTTCAACCTGCGCTTCCAGGCGGCGACCGGCCAGCTGGACAATACCTCGAGGATCGTGGAGACGAAGAGGGATATCGCGCGTATCTGCACGGTGATAAGGGAACACGAGTTGAGTGAGGAGGCGTCCTGAGACGGCGCTCCTGGCTGAGAGGAAGGGAAACGGAAGATGGCGGAGAGGACCAGCAGCAGGAAGACGCGAGTGGGCACGGTGGTCTCCGACAAGATGGACAAGACCATCGTGGTGAAAGTGGAAACTCGCATGCCTCACCCGCTTTACGGAAAGATCGTGCGCCGCAGCAAGAGGTATACGGCACACGACGAGGAGAACCAGTGCCGCGAGGGCGACCTGGTGCGCATCATGGAGACGAGGCCGCTTTCCCGCACCAAGCGCTGGCGCCTGGTGGATATCGTGGAGAAGGCGGAATAGCGGGCGCGAGCCGCGATTCGGAGGAAGATCATGATACAGGCGGAATCGCGAGTCAGAATTGCAGACAACACCGGCGCCCGGGAACTCCTGGTCATCAAGGTCCTGGGCGGTTCGGGACGCCGTTATGCCTACGTCGGGGACATCGTGGTCGGTACGGTCAAAGTGGCCACGCCGGGGGGCGCAGTGAAAAAGGGAGACGTGGTGCGGGCGGTGGTGGTGAGGACGAAGAAGGAGCGGCGCCGCCAGGACGGGTCTTATATCAAGTTCGACGAGAACGCGGCCGTGCTCATCAACGATCTGAAGGATCCGCGGGGGACGCGCATCTTCGGCCCGGTGGCCAGGGAGTTGCGCGAAAAGAAGTTCATGAAGATCATCTCCCTGGCCCCGGAAGTGCTCTAGAAAGCCGCGGAGGAGAGGATTCGAGTGAGTGGTCCGAAGATAAAGAAAGGCGATAAGGTCGAGGTGCTCACCGGCAAGCACCGGGGCAAGCAGGGAAAGGTCCTGAGGAGCCTGCCCGAGGACCGGCGGGTGATCGTGGAAGGGGTCAACCTGGCCAAGAGGCATGCGCGCCCGTCAAAGGAGAACCCCCAGGGCGGAATCATCACCAAGGAGGCCCCCATCGACATCTCCAACGTCGCCCTGGTCTGCGATTCGTGCAGCCGCAGGGTACGGGTGGGCTACAACGTCAGCGGCGAGGGCGTCAAGAGGCGCATCTGCCGCAGTTGCGGAGCGGACCTGGATTAAGAAGGGGAGCGAGCCGAGGAAGGAAACATGGTGCCGAGGTTAAAAGAGAAGTACCGCGAGGAAGTGATACCCGCCCTCAGGGAGAGGTTCGGATACCACAATGACCTGCAGGTCCCGCGCCTGGAGAAGATAGTGGTGAACATGGGAGTGGGAGAAGGCGCGCACGATCCCAAGGCCATCGACGGGGCCATGAAGGACATAGCCATAATAACGGGACAGAAGGCCAGGCTTAACCGCGCCAGGAAGTCGGTGGCGGGATTCAAACTGCGTACCGGCATGTCCGTGGGGTGCAAGGTGACCATGCGCGGCGACCGTATGTACGAATTCCTCGACCGGCTGACGTCTCTGGCCATACCCAGGGTGAGGGACTTCCGCGGACTCAACCCCAGGTCCTTCGACGGGAGGGGGAACTACAACCTGGGCCTGGACGAGCAGCTCGTGTTCCCGGAGATAGATTACGACGATATCGACAGGATCAGGGGCATGGATATTACCATCGTGACCTCTGCGTCAACGGACGAGGAGGGGCTGGCCTTGCTGGAATCCTTGGGCATGCCCTTCCGCGGTAAATGATAAGGAGAGGCTTTCATGGCCAAGAAGTCCTTGGTTGCCAAACAGAAGAGACCTCCCAAGTTCAGCACCCGGAGCTACAACCGGTGCAGGCGCTGCGGCCGTCCGCGGGGGTATTTCCGTAAGTTCAACCTCTGCCGCATCTGCCTGCGCGAACTCGCGCACGAGGGCGAGGTCCCCGGGATGACCAAATCGAGCTGGTAAGGAGGTGGCTTGCAGGTGACCATGACCGATCCCATCGCGGATATGCTGACACGCATCCGTAACGCCATCACCGCGCACCATGAGAAAGTGGAGATGCCGTTCTCGAAGATTAAGCTGTCCATCGCGGAGATACTCGAGCGGGAAGGCTATATAGCCGGACACGAGGTCGTCAAGGGCGAGAGCTACGACACCCTGAAGCTGAGCCTCAAGTACGGCCCGAACCGCGAGCAACTGATAAACGGCATCAAGCGCATAAGCAAGCCGGGCTTGCGGGTATACAGTAAGAATACCGACGTGCCCCGCGTTCTGGGCGGGCTGGGGATAGCGATTATATCCACCTCCAGGGGCGTGATCACCGACCGCGAGGCGCGGGAGATGAACGTCGGGGGCGAGGTAATCGCCTACGTGTGGTAGTCGATAGAGCTGGAGGTCCGAATTGTCGAGGATAGGGAGAACGCCCATATACGTGCCGCAGGGTACGGAGGTGAAGATAGAGGGCAGCAAGGTCAGCGTGAAAGGCCCGAAGGGCGAACTCGCGCAGGAGTTACATCCGGATATGATCGTCGAGATGGGAGAGGATATCCTGATGGTGAAGCGGCCTTCCGATTCCGGGATGCACAGGTCGCTGCACGGCCTCACCCGCTCGCTCCTGGCCAACATGGTGGAAGGGGTGACCAGGGGTTTCGAGAAGAACCTGGAAATCCACGGCGTCGGCTATCGCGCCATCGCCAGGGACAAGGACGTGGAGCTCATCCTCGGTTTCTCCCATCCCGTGCTGGTCAAGCCGCCGGAGGGGATAGAGATCGAGATAGTCACGCCCACCAAGCTCAGGGTCAAGGGCGTCGACAAGCAGAAGGTGGGGCAGATGGCGGCCAAGATCAGGGCGCTGCGCAAACCCGACCCCTACAAGGGCAAGGGGGTACGCTATGCCGACGAGTACATACGGCGCAAGGCCGGCAAGACCTCCGTCTGACACCGGCATGGAAACCGCAAGAGGGTGAGCACGGGATGAAGAAGACGGATGCGAAACAACTTGGAAGGGCGCGCCGCCACAGGCGGGTGCGCAAGAAGATATCCGGCGACGCGGCGAGGCCGAGGCTGGCGGTCTTCCGCAGCAACAGGCACATCTACGCCCAGGTCATCGACGACAGGGCGGGGCAAACCCTGGCCAGCGCGTCGAGCATGGAGAAGGGGTTCGAGTCGGCGGGGATGAGCAAGAGCGAAGCCGCCAGGGAGGTGGGGCGCGTTCTCGCCGGCCGTGCCCGCGAAAAAGGCGTGGACAAGGTGGTGTTCGAACGCGGAGGGAACCTCTATCACGGCAGGGTGAAGGCCCTGGCGGAAGGGGCCCGCGAAGGCGGCCTGGTGTTCTGATGCCGGATAGGGAGGATAAGCGCGGAGGTTGCACATGACCAAGATAGATCCGACCGTCCTCGAACTGGAGGAGAGAGTAATACATATCAACCGCGTGGCCAAGGTGGTCAAGGGTGGCCGCCGCTTCAGCTTCACCGCCCTGGTGGTGGTCGGGGACAAGGCGGGCATGGTGGGCTACGGCTACGGCAAGGCGCGCGAAGTGCCCCTGGCCATCCAGAAAGGGGTGGAGAAGGCGAAGCGCAGCCTGTTCAAAGTGCCCACGAGGGGGACCACCATACCCTACAAGGTGGTGGGGAAGTACGAGTCGTCGCGAGTCCTCCTCAAACCGGCCAGCGAGGGAACGGGCGTCATCGCCGGCGGCCCGGTGCGCGCGGTCATGGAGCTCTCCGGCGTGCAGGACATCCTGACCAAGACCTACGGTTCCCGCAATCCCGTGAACGTGGTCAAGGCGACAGTGGAAGGATTGAAATCCATCAACCGCACGCGCGAGGTGGCCAAGTTGCGCCGGTCGCAACTGAGCAAGGCGGAGGAGGCGGTGAAGGCATGAGCAAGCGGGAGAAGATGCTGCGCATCACCCTGGTCCGCAGCCCCATCGGGCGCCCCCCGGTACAGAGGCGCACGGCGCGCGCACTGGGCCTCAAGAAGATGAACCATACCGTGGTACATAGAGACACTCCGGAGATAAAGGGCATGATCGGCAGGATAAGCCACCTGGTGGAAGTGGAGCCCTGGGAGGAAGAGAAGGCATGATCCCGGGCATGCCCCGCAGCTCCCGGGATAGGAACAGGTGAGGACCATGACTTTCAAGATCAACGACCTCAAGCCGGCGGAAGGCTCCACCCAGTCCCCAAAGCGCGTGGGCAGGGGGCGTTCTTCCGGCCACGGCAAGACCAGCGGGCGCGGGATGAAAGGCCAGAAAGCCCGCGGCAAGACCCGCATCGGGTTCGAGGGCGGCCAGATGCCCTTGCAGAGGCGCGTGCCCAAGCTGCGAGGCTTCAAGCCGAGGGCGAAGAAGGAGTTCCTACTGGTAAACGTGGAGAAGCTCAACATCTTCGCGGACGGCGAGACCGTGACGCCTGAAGACCTGGTGCAAAGAGGGATACTCAAGAAGCTCGACAAAGAGGTAAAGGTGCTTGGAAGGGGAGAACTGGGGCGCAAGCTCACAGTGAAGGCGGACGCCTTCACCCGCGGCGCCGTGGCCAAGATAGAGGCCGCCGGGGGAAGCACAGAGGTGGTATAGTTTGCTCCGGACCTTCCGCAATATATTCAAGGTAGAAGACCTACGCAAAAAGATCTATTTCACCCTGCTCATTATCCTTCTCTACCGGCTGGGATGCGCCATACCCTCGCCGGGGATAAACACCGAGGCCCTGGGCCTGCTGGTGGAAGAAGGCGGCGTGCTCGGTTTCCTGAACTTCTTCTCCGGCGGAGCCCTGGCGCAGCTTGCCATCTTCGGGCTGGGCATCATGCCCTACATCACCTCCTCCATCATCATGGAGTTGCTGGTGGCGGTGATCCCCAAGCTCAAGGAATGGCGGGAGGAGGGGGAATCCGGGCGCAGGAAGGTAACCCAGATCACCCGCTACCTCACCCTGGGGCTGGCTCTCATGCAGTCCATAGGCCTGGTGTACACGTTTTCCCACCAGACGGTAGGGGCGGAGGAGATGAAGATCCTCGAGTTCACCTGGCTCAAGGGGATCATCATCGTGGTCACCCTGACCGCGGGAATGGCGCTGCTCATGTGGTTCGGAGAATTGATCACCGAGCGCGGCATCGGCAACGGCATGTCCATCCTCATTTTCGCGTCCATCATCGCGCGCGTGCCCTTCGAGTTCGAAGTCATGATCGAACAGACCAACCTGAAGTACGGCAGCATCGCCTACGGCATCCTCATCTCGATACTCATGTCCCTGGCGGTGATCGTGGCCGTGATCTATCTCGACCAGGGGGAGAGGCGCATCCCGGTGCAGTACGCGAAACAGATCCGGGGGAGGCGTATGACCATGGGCGGGACCACCTATATCCCGCTCAAGCTGAACACCTCCGGCGTCATCCCCATCATCTTCACCTCCTCGGTCATCTTCTTCCCCACCATGCTGGCGCAGTTCATCCCGGCCCTGGCCGGTTTCGCCGAGAGGCTCACCCAGGGCTGGTTATACTTCGTGATCTACACTTCGCTCATCATCTTCTTCGCCTACTTCTATACCTACATCGTGTTCGACCCCTACACCCAGGCCGAACACCTGAAGAAATACGGCGCCTTCGTGCCCGGGATACGGCCGGGCACCCCCACGGCGGTGTATTTCGGGAAGGTCATAAACCGCATCACCCTGCCCGGCTCCATCGCGCTGGCCTGCATAGCGCTGCTGCCGGCGGTGATGTTCTATTTCTTCGGGACCGAGGAGATACCATTCGGCGGTGCCGCCATCATGATCATCGTCGGCGTTGCCCTGGAGACCATGAAGCAGATAGAGGCCCAATTACAGATGCGCCATTACGAGGGCTTCCTGGGGTAGATATGTCGCGACGGGGTGAATGTGGAGGAGATAGATGAACCTGATACTTCTGGGGCCCCCGGGGGCGGGTAAAGGCACCCAGGCCGAGAGGATCAGCTCGCTCTATTCCGTCCCTCATATCTCGACCGGGGACATCTTCCGCGATAACCTCAGGAAGGGGACGGAGTTCGGCCTCAAGGCGAAGGAATACATGGACCGGGGCGAACTGGTCCCCGACGATGTGGTGATCGACATCGTGAAGGACAGGTTGGCGGCGCCGGACTGCCGCGGCGGCTTCGTCCTGGACGGCTTCCCGCGCACGGCGGTACAGGCGGACGCCCTCAAGGGAATACTGGCGGATATGGTCATGCCCATAGACCACGTGCTCAATATCCAGGTCCCCGACGAGGTAGTGGTGAAAAGGCTCACCGCCCGCAGGACCTGCAGCTCCTGCGGCAGCGTATGCCACCTGCTCTGCGATCCTCCCGCGACGGAAGGTATCTGCGACGCGTGCGGGGGAGAGCTGTATTGCAGGGATGACGACGGCGAGGAGACGGTCCGCAATCGCCTCGAGGAATATGCCGGGAAGACCCAGCCGCTCATCGCTTACTACCGGCGCGAAGGACTGCTGCGAGACGTGGACGGCGGGGCGGAGCCCGGCGAGGTCTTCGAGGCGATCCGCGCCGTTATCGGGACCACGGGGAAATGATCATCAAGAAATCACGCGAGGAGATAGAGAAGATGCGGGAAGCGGGCCGTATCGTGGCCGGGGTGTTGGATATGCTCGAGGAGCATGCCAGGCCGGGCGTGCGGACGGAGAAGCTGGACGGGCTGGCGGAGGAGTATATAAGGGAGAGAAGGGGCACACCGTCATTCCTCGGTTACCGGGGGTTCCCGGCGTCCGTATGTACGTCGATCAACGACGTGGTGGTACACGGGATACCGGGCAAGACGCGCCTAAGAGAGGGAGATATCATAGGGGTGGACGTCGGGGTCATCCTGGACGGATACCAGGCGGACGCCGCGCGCACCTATGCCGTGGGGCAGATAGACGCCACGGCGCGCAGGTTGATGGAGACGACGCGGGAATCCCTCTACGCGGGCATAACGGAGTGCCGGCCCGGGCGGAGGCTGGGAGATATCTCGAACGCTATCCAGCGCACCGTGGAGGGAGGCGGGTTCTCGGTGGTGGTGCAGTTCTTAGGCCATGGTATCGGCAAGGAGATGCACGAGGAGCCGCAGATCCCGAATTTCGGCCCCCCGGGGCGTGGGCCCCTGCTGGAGGCGGGGATGACCTTCGCTCTCGAGCCCATGGTCAACGAAGGCGCCTACGAGGTGGAAGTAGACGATGAAGACGGCTGGACGGTGCGAACGTTAGACGGGACGCTCTCGGCCCATTTCGAACATACCGTTGCGGTGACCGAAGACGGACCGGATATACTTACACTTCTTTGACCTGGTAATATGGACGGAGGAAATATAGTTTGTTAGAATACAAGTTCTGGTGCGAAAAACTAAAAGCACTGCGCGATGCCGATGCGGCCGCGTGAGGAGAGTGAGGATTGGCCAAGAAAGAAGGCGCCGTAGAGGTCGAGGGAACCGTCCTGGAACCGCTGCCCAATGCCATGTTCAGGGTGGAACTCGAAAACGGCCACAAGCTGCTGGCGCATATTTCTGGCAAGATGAGGATGCACTATATCCGCATCCTTCCCGGCGACCGGGTAGTGGTGGAGATCTCGCCCTACGACCTGAACCGGGGAAGGATCGTATACAGGTACAAATGAGAGTGAGCGTCGGGAAAGGGATAAGCTGGAGATGAAAGTAAGGGCGTCGGTAAAGAAGATGTGCGACAAATGCAAGATAATCCGCCGCCACGGCCGGGTGCTGGTCATCTGCCAGAACCCGCGCCATAAACAGAGGCAGGGGTAAACACGAGGGAGGTATGTTGACTTGGCACGTATAGCGGGCGTCGATCTTCCCAGAAACAAGCGGGCGGAGATAGCACTCACCTATATATACGGAGTGGGCAGGACCACCTCCAAGGCCATACTGGACAACTGCCAGATAGACCGCGACACCAAGGTCCGTGCCCTCACCGAAGAGGAAGTGGTGCGCCTGCGCTCTTTCTTCGACCAGAACCTCAAGGTGGAGGGGGATCTCAGGCGCGAGGTGGCCCAGAACATAAAGAGGAAGATGGAGATAGGCTGCTACCAGGGCCTGCGCCACCGCGTGGGGCTTCCCGTGCACGGACAGCGTACCCACACCAACGCGCGCACCCGCAAGGGACCGCGTAAGACGGTGGGTGTGAAGAGGAAGAAGAAGTAGAAGACGGCCGTAGACCGGCGAGCATGTGACCGCTACAGGAGGTAGAGTTTTGGCCAAGCCCACGAAAGGCAGGGGGAGAGGCAGGAAGAAGGAAAAGAAGACGGTGCCGCATGGTGAGGCGCACATCAAGTCGACCTTCAACAATACCATCATCACCATTACGGATAAGAACGGGGACACCCTGACCTGGGGCAGCTCGGGAACGGTGGGATTCAAGGGATCGCGCAAGAGCACCCCCTTTGCAGCTCAGCTCGCGGCGGAGAACGTCGCCAAGAGAGCCGCCCAGGAATTCGGCATGAAGAAGGTGGACGTCTTCGTGAAAGGCCCGGGCTCGGGGCGGGAGACGGCCATAAGGACACTGCAGGCCAACGGGCTTGAGGTCGCCAGCATCACCGACGAGACGCCGCAGCCACACAACGGCTGCCGGCCCAAGAAGAGAAGACGAGTGTGAGGACGAGGCATGGCAAGGAACACCGACCCATCCTGCAAACAGTGCCGCCGCGAGGGCGACAAGCTCTTCCTCAAGGGCGCGCGCTGCGAGAGCGACAAGTGTGCCATGGAAAGGCGTCCCTACGCCCCCGGCGAGCACGGGCGCGGGCGAACCAAGGAGACGGAGTACCTGTTACAGTTGCGCGAGAAGCAGAAGGCCAAGCGCATCTACGGAGTGCTCGAGAGGCAGTTCCGCCGCTATTACGGCAAGGCTTCGCGCCAGCAGGGCATAACGGGCGAGAACCTCCTCTTCCTGCTGGAGAGCAGGCTCGATAATGTCGTATACAGGGGCGGGCTGGCATCCTCGCGAAAGGACGGGCGGCAGATGGTCCGCCACGGCCACGTGACGGTGAACGGGCGCAAGGTCAATATCCCCTCATACCAAGCCAAGGAGGGGGATGTCATCGAGCTCAGGTCGAAGAGCAGGGATATCGTCAGGACCTTGCAGGCGGTCAAGTTCGCCGAAGGGCGTCCCGTCACGCCCTGGTTGAAAGCGGACCTCGATAAGAGGCGCATCGAAGTGGTATCTCAACCAAAGAGGGAAGATATAGATCTGCCGGTAAAGGAACACCTTATCGTGGAGCTCTATTCCAAGTAACGGTTTGTTTAGGTGGGCTCGCGCGAGCCGACAAGGAGGGAATAGGCCTTGGTTCTTGAGATGCAGAAACCGCATATCGTTGTGGACAAGCTGGAGGACTCCTACGGGAGGTTCGTCGTCGAACCGCTGGAGAGGGGGTTGGGACATACGCTGGGAAACTCCATGCGACGCATATTGCTCTCGTCCATACCCGGGGCGGCGATCACCTCGATCCGCATCGAGGGGGTGGTGCACGAGTTCACCACCATCGAGGGGATCAAGGAAGACACCATGGATATCATCCTCAACCTCAAGGGAGTCATCCTCAGAGTGCAGGGGGAAGGGCAGTTCAACCTCTTCCTGGATGTCACGGGCCCCAAGACGGTGACCGCCAGGGATATAGAGGTACCCGCGGACATAGAAATGATCAATCCGGATCTCAAGATATGCACCCTGAACAAGAAGGCGCGCCTGAAGATGGAGATGACCGCGCAGAAGGGAAGGGGCTACATGTCCACCGAGCATATAGGCGGCTTCAGGGACGTGGCGGGCACCATACCCCTGGACGCCATGTTCTCGCCCGTGACTCGCGTATCGTACCAGGTGGAAGACACGCGCGTGGGACAGCGCACCGACTACGACAAGCTCGTGCTGGATGTATTCACCAACGGAAGCATCGACGCCAAGGAAGCGCTCCTGAAGGCGGCGCAGATACTGGCGGGACACGTGAACATCTTCACCTCGCTGGCCGAGGGCGAGGAGGAAGCCGGGGAAACTCTCTTCGGGGCGGACGCCAAGCCGGCGGGCGGCAAGGACTTCCAGATGTCCATCGAGGACCTGGAACTCCCCGTCAGGGTGTTGAACTGCCTCCACCGGGGAGGGATAAACACCGTCGGGCAGCTGATCGAGAAGTCGGAAGACGACCTGATGGCGCTGCGCAGTTTTGGGGCGCGCTCAATAGAGGACGTGAAGGAAAAGTTGGAGAAAAGGGGACTCAAGCTGCGCTCCAAGGAAGACTGAGGAAGCAGCTTAAGACAGGATACGAGAGGTAGCATCCATGCCGCAGCCGAAGAAGGGATACAGACTGGGAGGGAGTGCCTCCCATCAGAAAGCCATGATGGCCAACCTGGCCAGGTCCTTGATAGAACACGAGAGGCTCGAGACCACCCAGGCCCGGGCCAAGGAAGTACAACCGTTGATGGATAAACTCGTAGGTCTGGCCAAGCGGGGGGACCTCCACGCCCGGCGCCAGGCCCTGGCCATCATCCCCGATAGAGACGTGGTCCACAAGCTGTTCGACGAGATAGGACCGCGCTACGAGGACCGCGATGGCGGGTACTCGCGGGTGGTGAAGACCGGTCCCCGCAAGGGGGACGCGGCGCCTATGGCGATCATCGAGTTCGTTTAACCCGGCTTCGTTGTAGGTCGGGCGCATCTTATATCCGGCCCGGAGCCTCCGGGTAACGGTCCCGCTCGCAAGGCCTCGCGGATACCGACCCGGTAGTTCTCCGGGCTGGTTGCTGTTCAGGTGAAGGTTTCGCCCAACCATTGATTCGCGGGATTAAACGAAGGTTTTTTCTATACAGGCTATGCCCGGGCACGGTACCCGAAACCGCAGCGGACGAATACACCCGTATCTTTTCCTTTAGCTACTTCTTCTACATGGAATCCAAGGTTCTCGGGCTGGTGGCAGCTCAGACGAATGTCTTCTTAAACAGGCGACACCCGGATACACTCCCCTTCTTGCTACCTGATTAAATGCCCTATCGTTTAACGGCCCAGGGCCTCCGGGTAACGGTCCCGCTCGCAAGGCCTCGCGGATACCGACCCGGTAGTTCTCCGGGCTGGTTGCTGTTCAGGTGAAGGTTTCGCCCAACCATTGATTCGCGGGGCTAAACGAAGGCCTCAGGACATCTGTTTCTTCATTCGGCCTGGTCGGCTTCCGGGTGTTCAGACTCGGAGGCCAGCAATCCTCGATAGGCATAGGCCAAGACGATTAAGAACAAAGGCAGGAGCATTGACGCTACGATTTGTGAAGCTGTTTTGGATAACAGCCAAAGCGGCCAGAAAAGCAAGGACCAGACTATCACGAAGATCAGGTCAAAAACGAAGATCTTACCTTTTCGCCCCTTTGCCAGCAGGCCGCTTCTCTTGATCGCCTCGACTGGTTTCATTCCCTGGTCGACGATGAAGTAGCCGAAGAACTTGTATTTGACCGCCCATATTATACCGGGAACGATCAATAGAA
>CAZQFX010000053.1:7470-17388 GCA_964592775.1 uncultured Actinomycetota bacterium | reverse complement strand
ACAACGAATCCCTCGCTTATCTGCCCAAGCTGAAACAGATATACGCCGAGATAGACGGCGACGTGGGTTACCTGACCATCCGCAGGGACCCGTGGTACGACTGGTACTTCAAACATATCGGCGTCGACTGCGAGGAGTGCTGTTCCAAGCACGAGTTCACGGGCCTCATATCCCACCTCGGAGGCAAGTTCAGGATAGAGGTGCTGGAATCGCTGCCCCGCGGCGACGAGAGGTGCCGCTTCCGTATAACGGAGGAGAAATGAGGACCGGGGCTATCCTTCGCCCGTGCGCAGGTCCTCGAGGTACGCGGCGCAGTACCTGCCCTCCCGCAACTCGGCGATGAGCTCTTCCTCGCTTCCGATGTCCCTCTCGAAGACGGTGACGCATTTTCCCACCTGCCAGAGGGCGTGGGCGTCGCTCCCGCCCGTCCCGGAAAGCTCGAACTCTTCGGCGATGGCCGCGGCGGCCTCGTTACTGCGAACCGTGTTAGCCCCGTTGAGGGTCTCGATGGCCACGATGTGTTCCATGAGAAGATCGTGCGGAAAGACGTGGGCGTGCTTGTGCTTGCTCCCCCAGCCGCGGCAGGGGTGGGCGGGGACGATCACCGCGCCGTCCTCCTTCGCCATCTCCGCCAGTTCCGCGAAACTCGTCAGGTAGTGCCTGATCTCTCGCTTCAGGCCGTACACGAGCATGTCGCCCAATTCGGTATAGATCTCGACGCCGCGGAAGACGGGGTAGCCGCTGCAAGCGGCGCGCTCGACCATCTTGTTCGCGCCGCGGTAAGAATGGTGTTCGGTCACGCAGATGGCGTCGATGCCCAGTTGCTGCGCCCTCTTGAGGAGCTCATCCGGCCCCAACTGCGAACATGTCGAGCCGAGATTGGTATGGATGTGCAGATCAACGATCACGCCCTACCCCCAGAACTCGGACATCTTCAGGCTCTCCACCTCGGAGGCGTATGCCGCACGGCACCTTCCCGCCTTTATCTCCGCCGTCAGCTCCTCCTCGCTGGCTATGTCGCGCTCGAAGACGGTCAGGCACCGCCCCAACTGCATGAGAAAATGGGCGTCGCTTCCCCCGATACCGGGGATGCCGTATTTCTCCGCGCAGGCTTCCGCCGCGTCGTTCGACTCCGGACTGGAACCCCCGTTGCGGGTCTCGATGGCATCTATGTTGGCCAGCAGGAACTCGGCCCGCTCCTCCCCCAGGATATGGTGGAACCCGAAGGAGCCACGGCAGGGGTGGGCCGGGATTATCGCACCGCCCGCGGCCCTGACCTCCGCGAGCAGCTCGGCAAAGGGTGTACGCAAGGGGTATTTCGGGCGGCAACACCCGAGGACGAGCATGTCTCCCAGCTCGGTATAGACCTCCACTCCGCGGAAGACGGAAAAACCGGCCTCGATCCCTATTCTCCGGGCTACGTCGGCCCCCTCCGTCTCCTCGTGTTCGGTCACGCAAAGGGCATCCAACCCTATCCGCATGGCCGCTTTGACCAGGAGCTGCGGGTCTATCTGGGAACACGGCGAGGATACCGAGGTGTGTACGTGTAGATCGACCAGCATACGATATTTGCCTCCTCTTGCCGCCCCGTACGGACGGCCTTGCATATTCTTTCACACAAACCGTTTCACCTTCAACCCCGCGGTCGACGCAGGTCAACCTGATCCCGCACCGGAAAGGGGGCCGTCCCGCGAGGTCTTGCCGGCTCAAAGGAGAATTATCTTACAGGGTTCATCTCCGAAAGTGAGGGTGATCGGGCAGGAAGAAGAGAGGAGGCCGGGTCTTGGATCCCGCGATCCTATGCGATGATTTCTTAACCGTGCACCGTTCTTTGGGATTCAAGCTTCAAGGCCCGATCCCAATCGAACCCCGGAACCGCAATTCACGGAGAAGTGTCTACTATAGGGATGAAGATGGAACCAAGCGGCCGATAATACGGTCCGAATCGACTGGGAGCTGATGGACATGTCAAGGCGAATCGCAGTCGGGAAGCCCTTATGGGTGCTCTTTTTCTCCCTCTTTCTGCTTACGGCCGCGGTTACCGCGTGGGGCTGCGCGAAATCCGAGCCGGTCGAGCCCCGGCAGGAAGAAGATGCCGAGGGGGAAAAGCAAGAGCCCGGGAAGGAAACCGTCACCCTCACCCTCTATTTCCGCTATGACACCGGCGGGGAAGCGTGGCTCTTCCCCCAGCAAAGAACCGTCGCCGGGGTGAGCGATCCCTACCGTGCCGCCATGGAGGAGTTGATAAGAGGGCCGGTTGCAGGCTCGCAGCTGCATGCCGTCCTGCCGAACACGGTCGAGGTGCTGGAGATCGTCGTAGCCGGCGGCGTGTGCACGGTGAACGTGAGCAAGGAGATACTCACGGACGCGAACCAGGTCGGCGTGAGCGGCACCAGCGAGAACCTCGCCCTCTCGGCGATAGCGAACACCCTCACCGGGCTCGCGGAGGTGGACAAGGTAAAGCTTCTCGTCGAGGGATTGCAGAACGGCATGATAGAGGGGCGTTTCGTGGAAGACTTCTGGGGTCACATGGGCCTGCCGGAATACTTGGAGAGAAACGAAGGCATCGTCCATGAGCAGTCCGGGTCTTCCATATGACGTCGGACGGCACCGCCAACACCATCGCGAATTCCTTTGCGTGCCATCGCGAGAAAAAGCGAAGCGATCTCATTCAGGGCATGGCTACCCTCCTTGTACATTTCTCGCTCCTTCCACTACACCATCGTCCGGGATGCGCAGGACCCGCCCAGCACAAGACCCGTTCGAGGCCACTGTCATCGAAAACGCCGGCGGCGCCGATATATCTACCACCGTGCGTCGATATAGCCCGCGCTAGCGAGTTCGTCTAATATGGATAGCGGACGCGGGAGAGGGGATGGATATGGACCTGCGGTTGGATCCGGCCGTCAATCGCGACCTCGCCGAAGGGGAGATGTTCGCGGCGTATACCATACCCGGTCTGAGGCGGCAGCTGCGGACCGTGGACGGGGAGCTGCTCGATACCCTGCGCCTGGGCGGGACACCGGGCCTCGGAGTGGTGCTCTGCCATGGTTTCGGGGGAAACAAGAACATACGCAGCTTCGTCGCCCTGGCCCAGGACCTCTCGCAGCTGTTTTCCGTATATACCTTCGATTTCCGCGGCCACGGGCTGTCCACCGGCCGCTCCACCTTCGGCTACCACGAGGTATACGACCTCGGGGCGGTGGTGGAACTGGCGCGGTCGGACGGCAACCGCCGTGTCGCCGTCATCGGTTTCTCCATGGGTGGGGTCGTGGCCATGAGATACGCCGCCCTTTACGGCGGCCTGAACTCGGTCGCCGCCATAAGCGTGCCCGCGGACATCCGCACCGCCCGCGCCCCCGGCGCCCGCCTCATCCGCCAGCTCATGGGCAACCCGCTGGGCCGGTACATAGCGGCTCGCCGCTACGGGGTCAGGGTCGGCGGGGAGTGGAAAAAACAGGCGCCGCCGACTTTCCTCGTGCATCTAATCGCGCCTCAACCCCTGACCATCATCCAGGGGGAGGACGACTTCATCTTCGAGGTCGAGCAGGCGGAAGAACTGCGGCGCCGGGCGGGGGACGGCTGCCGCCTCAAGACCTTCCCGGATTTCGGTCACGCCGAGCAGGGATACGGCCCCCGGCTGGTGGACTACCTCTTGGAGGTGCTGGAAGAAGACCTGGGTTATCCAAAGCAAGCAACCTGATGGGGTCTACCATCAAGGTGTTAAGTCCGTTACTTCGGTGAGGACACGCTCCAGCTCCTCCACGCCCCTCTCCCAGGAGAAGCGCTCCACCGCCAGGTCGCGCGCCCTCTCCCCCAGGCTCTCGCACAGCCCCTCGTCCCGCAGGAGCCGCGTAACGGCGGCGGCGAAGCCGGTGGGGTCGTCCGCCACGATCATGTCCCTGCCGTCCTCGGCGTCCACCCCCTCCGCCCCCAGTGAGGTGGTGACGATGGGGAGGCCCATGGACATGGCCTCGAGGATCTTGCCGCGGAAACCGCCTCCGATACGCACGGGATTGACGAAGACCTTCGCCCTTTCGAAATACGGGCGTACGTCTTCAACGGTGCCGGTAACCACCACCGACGGGTCTGACTCCGCCAGCTCCAGAAGGTCCGGCGTGGGGTCCTTCCCCACCACGTAGAACCGCGCCTCGGGGACCTCCTCCTTTACCCGGGGCCACACGTTCTCGTGGAAATAGACCACCGCATCGCGATTGGGATCGTGTGGGTAGTTGCCCAGGAACATCACCGCCTGCTCCCGCGAACACTCCCCGGAGACGCAGAAGGTCTCCGTGTCCACCCCGTGAGGGACCACAGAGATATCGAGGCCGGGGCGGATGCCCAGCAACTCCTGCTTTCCCTCCGGCGTCAGGGTCAGAACGCGGTCGGCGTCAGCGTACATGGCGAACTCGAACCTCTTGAGGCCCTTGAGATTGAAGAGTGCGGACAGGCCCTGGCGCGAGAGGCCCAGCACCTTCCAGGCCTTGCGGCGGGCGAGGTAGTAGCACTCGTGCACCGACATCACCCGCTTCATCCCCGCCAAGTCGGGATTGCGGTAGAGGTACTGGGCTACCATGGAGTATTCGCTGATCACCACGTCGTAGTGGTTGCGCCCCACCATCTCGCGCAGCCGTTCATACATCTCCCCGGAGTAATTGTGCATGAAATAGGCCGGCACCGGGGAAAAGAAGAAGTCCCGCACCGCGCGTAAGGGGGCTCGCGGGGTGGGCATGGGCACGCTCTGGAAGTCGAGGCAGAAGCGGGATACGCTGTCCGTGAAGTCCCATTCCTCCGGCGACACGAAGCAGAGAAGCGAGACGCGGTGCCGCTGCGAGAGGATGCGCACACGATTGTAGATGATCACCGGCCCGCCGATGACTTTCTCGTGGGGCAAGGTCTTGCATATGAAGAGAATGTCCATACCGTTCCCGCGTAATGCCGAGTTTCCTCTCCCGCGGCCGGCGGTACATCGGCCGCCGGCCGGCTTGCTCCCGATTTTATCGCAAGAAGCCTGCCGGCAACAGGAGGGAGTGGAGCGGGCTTGCCGGGGACGGCGGTTCCATAGTCTCACGCCGGGGGGCCATCCCTCGGAATTCCCGGGTCCCGTGGAGAGCTTGAAACGGGGGATGCCGCAACGCCCATGCCGGGGCGGGATCCGTGTGCCAGAGCGCCGAGGTAAGAAGGGATGGGTCTATCCATAAGTTATCTTAAACACGTAGTCATAATCTGTCTCGGCTTTGAGGGCCGTTTATGCTACACTCGATGCTGCATGCAAAAACGGAGGTGATCGCTTTGAGGCTGTTCATAACCGGTATATCGGGATACCTGGGAACCCTGCTGCTCCGCGCGCTCGAAGACGATGCGGCGATAGACAGCGTCGTCGGCGTGGACGTAATGCCGCCTCCCGCTCCGGGGCGTAATCTGGAGTTCCACGCGGTGGACGTGCGCGACCCCGCGGGCATACGGGAAGCTATGCGGGGCTGCGACGCGGCCCTGCACATGGCCTTTATCCTCGACGAGATCCGCGACAAGGAGAAGACCTGCGACATCAATATCAACGGCTCCAAGAACGTCTTCCACGCCTGTATGGATACGGGGATGCCCCGGCTGATCCAGTTGTCGAGCATGGCCGCCTTCGGCGCCCACCCCGACAACCCCTATCCCTTGCGCGGAGGGGGGACGAAGACCTCGCGGATGCCGGTCCGTCCCAGTGATATGGCTTCACTCGAGCAGTGATAGGCGCAGACGCCGCACCCGATGCACTTCGCAGCGTCGATGCGGGCGACGCCGCCAGCGAGATCGACGGCCTCCATCGGGCACATGCCGACGCACGCCTCACAGCCGTTGCACAGGTCATCGTCGGCCACGGCACGATATGAAGTGTAGGTCTGCATGGGGGCCGCCCCGCGATAGTAGAGCTCGAAGGTGCCGCAGCAGCACTTGCAGCAATTGCAGATGGCGAACTCGTCCCTCTCGATGTCGTTTTTCTCGTGGAAGAACTTGTGCACCAGGCCCGCTTCCTCGCATTCCTTGAGGATCCTCTTGGCCTCCTCCCCGGTGATCTCTTTCCCGAAATCGTAATCGATCATGAACCGGGCCGAACGCCCGAAGGTGAGGCAGTTGACCTTCTCGTCCGTCACCTCGCAGGGCTTGCCCAGGAGGTCCCTGTGGTGGCGGCAGTAACAGTAACTGACGGCGAAGGTATCGAACTTGTCCACGATCTTCATGGCGTCCTCACAGGGCATGACGCTGTCCTGTTTCACGTCGACCTCACACTCGACGGGGACAACGCGCGTTATAGGGGGCACGACCTTCATCACATCCATGACGCTGTCGTAGTTGGCCTGTATCATCCGCGACAGTTCCTCGAACAACCTCTCGAAGAGCACCGCGAGCCTCTTCTCCTTCTCGCCCGTCTCCCCCCGCACCATGGTCAGCTCGAAGAGGCCGGGGAAAGGCGGCATGAGGGTGTACACCTCTATCCCCGTACTTCTGCTGGTGGTGACCATGAGGGCCCCTTTGTGCAGCAGCCCGTCCAGCATGGCGTTGAGGGAGGTTTCGTCGCGGTCACAGCGCTCCCTTATCTCCTCCATGTTCAATGAAGGCTTGTCGAATATCTTTACGAAATCCGCTTCTTCCTCGTCCATGATGGTTTGCAGCAGTTCCAGCAGCGTGTCGGTCACGGGCATGGGGACCGGCCCGGCTGCGACCATGGCCGCTGCCGCCTTCGTCCAGACTTTCTCGGACATGTGCTCCTCCCTTGTGGTGCTGTACGACGGATTCCATTATAGGGTTTTTCCGCCCCAAGCATAAACCACGTCTCATGTACAAACCTCGTGATACTGATACTGTCAGCATTTTCGGCTGCATCACGGATATGGATGGTCAGCGGACGCGCGGGGAAGCCGGGCGTGGTACGCTTATCTCCAATACTCCGAGCACAAGGGCGTGTCCTACCCCCGCGGCGGGATGATCGCCATACCACAGGGTATCGCTCCGACCATAGGCTCGGGCGTGGTCGCGGGGGACTTCATCGCCAGGGACTTCTCGAGAATATAAAGACCTGGATGTCTTGAAGGTAGTCCTTATGATCTCTTTCGGCAATCATAGCGAAACGGCTTCCTTGAGGATTCTTTCACCTATTGCCGGCTTCAATGCATCCTTCATCACCAGGTCTACCTTGATTCCCAGAAGGTCGGATAGGTGATTCTCAAGTGCGATGAAACCAAGCAAAGAGGGGGTTTTTTCAAACTCGACTAAGAGATCAAGATCGTTTGCCGACTCTCTCCCGCCCCGCAGAAAGGACCCGAAGACCTGAATGTTGCCTACGTGGTAGTCACATTTCAATCGCGGGAGGTTCTGGCGCAAAGCAGATATTATCTCCTGGGTATCTCCAGGAAGATCCTTATAGCCATGTGGGCTCTTACCCTTGGAGTCCGTAGCCATTCCCTTTCCACCACCTCAAATCGACCTGTTCTGTAAACATTCTACAATGCCAAGAAGACCTTGACACTATAAAGACATTACATAGGGCTGAACAGCACAGCCCATGCCGGTCGGTGAGGGCGCTGTCGGGATCCGTAATGTGTGGGACTACCCAGATTAGAGTGAAAGTGGGTACCTGAAAACCGTCATATTTTCGGCTGTGTCCTAATCGTGCCCATTTAACAGTTGGTTGTTCATTTTGAGCTGCTTCTCTTCAATATTTCGTAGATCTCCTCTCGCGGTCCGGTGAGTACCACGTAGACGACCTTATACTCCGGCTTGAGTTGATAGATGATGCGGTGCTCCCCTCCGGGGGTTGTGACGGGCAGGCTGTACAGGCCCTCGTACCCTTTGAGCTGCTTTCCCGCACGGGGACGATCCGCGAGCTTCGCAAAGGCCTTGTCATAGCAATCCGTCAGCTCACGTCCGTATCGCATCAGCGCTTTGGTCACGCGTCGGGAGCCGTGCACCTCCCACATGGGCTATTTCCGAGAGCTCTTAGGGTAAAGGCGCACCGACTTCTTGCTGCGCCAGTCCTCCTCCGCCTCCCGCACGATATCCTCAAGGGAC
This sequence comes from uncultured Actinomycetota bacterium, assembly GCA_964592775.1. GTDB lineage: Bacteria > Actinomycetota > Geothermincolia > Geothermincolales > RBG-13-55-18 > SURF-21. The sequence continues at coordinate 9,333 of CAZQFX010000053.1, read as the reverse complement.
AGCTTGCGCAGGACGATCTCTTCTTCCCTTACCTCTACCGTCATACGGTCTCCTTCCTCGAAGCCCAACTGGGCTCGAATCCTCTTGGGGATTACCACCTGCCCCTTGCTGGACATCCTGGTAAGCTCTATCTGGCGGGCCATCTTCATCACCTCCTCCATGTAAGATTATAAGAATATCTTACATGGAGCGCAACTTGATGAACCCGCCGGCCGACTTCCGCCATCTCTGTCCACTATTCTATTGTCCGTGGATGACATACCTTCCCGATTCTGTGCCCCTTTCCGAAGTGCTATCATGTTGATAGTGCTAGCTTTTCGGGGCAAAAGGGTTTCATGCCATTTTGAGGTTGCGGGCAAGGCCGCTCCGCCAGCTTATATACGTAAAGACTGCTACCTTGGGAGTATTCAATTCGCACGGGGTCCGTGCAACCGGCTCACAAGGCCCTTTCTTACGGTTTCTGGAATCGCTGCTCCCTTATTAGCCGTGGTCTTCAAAGATGTAGTTGGAGGCGATCACGCCGGAGGCGAGGGTCGTGGGCACCCCCCCGCCCATGCAGGTCGAGGCCCCGGACAGGTAGAGGTCCTTCACGATGCGCGAGCGCGGATTGGGCCGGAACAGAGACATGCTGGTGATGTCGAGGAACAGGCCATAGATCGCGCCGTGCGGGGACAGGAGCCTCCTCTCGAAGTCGAGCGGGGTGGAGACCTCGAGGACCTTGATATGGTCAGCGATGTCGGGCATCACCATCCTCTCAAGTTCCCTTACCGCCCCCTCCTTGATGGCGGGCTTGAGCCGGTCCCAGTTGTCCCCGAGCGGGGCGTAGGGGTCCGGCCCTCCCCATACGAAGTTGAGGACGTGATGGCCCTCGGGGGCCAGCCCGGGGTCCGACTCCGACGGCCAGCTGAGCAGGCTGCCGCAGGGCTCCGGCTTGATCCCCTTCTTGTAGTAGTCGTGCCAGTTCCTGTTGGTCTGCTCCAGGGGGCCGACGCTGATGGTGTGGTGCGCGGGCAGCGGCGGCGCGGTGTCGATGCCGATATATATCATGGGTATGGTCATGGAGAGCTCGTAGCTGTCGATGGCCCTGACGGCCCAGGGTCTGAGGTGCTCGGGCCCGACCATCTTCAGGTAGGTGACCTTGGCGTTGGCATTGGAGAGCACCATCTTCGAGGAGACGGCGCTCCCGTCTTCCAGCCTCACCCCCCGCGCCCTGCCTCCCTCGACGATTATCCTCTCCACCTTGGTGCCCTTGCGCACCTCCAGCCCATACTCCTCGCCCACCTTCTGCAGTGATGCGGGCAGGGCGATCATCCCCCCCTTGGGGTAATAGCTCCCCAGGTGTTGCATGAGAGCGACGAAGCCCAGTATGCCCAGCCCGAGGTAGGGGGGGCGCCGGCATAATAGGACTGGTAGGCGACGAACGACTCCATGACCGGGTTCTTGAAGAACTTCCGGGTCACGCTCTGGTGCGAGAGGAGGAAGTACTGCATGTAGCGCAGCATCTCGCGGTGCTCGCTCTGCATGCGGGCCATTTCCTTCAAGGTGTTCATGGGGGTCATCATGGTGTCCCCGATGGCCTCGAGCATGGAGAGGCCGATGCGGGTGAACTCCTTCCAGCCTTCGACGTCCTCCGGGGCCACCCTCGCGATGACGTCGGTGGCCTCGTCGATATCCATGGGCATGGTGAACCGGCTCCCGTCGTGCCCTATCACCTGGTAGATGGGGTCGCAGGCGAAGAGCTCGATGTAGTCCTCCATGCGCCGGCCCAGCAGCTCGAAGATCGCCCGCATGGTGTCCGTGAGCATGACGATGGAGGCGCCGGTGTCGAACCGGTACCCCGCGAGGTCGAAGGATGAGCAGCGG
>CAZQFX010000053.1:0-7399 GCA_964592775.1 uncultured Actinomycetota bacterium | reverse complement strand
CGCGGAGATCCCCCCCAGCCCGCCGCCGATGACTATGACATCGTAATCGGCCATGCCACGCACCCCCTTCTGTTCGCAACATACCTGGTCATGAGAACACAGACGCCTGCATTGCCGGCTGCATCGCGCCCGGCGGCCAATGAACGAATAGTGTTGATGACTTTACCTTCATATTCCTATATCCGTTTTTGCCCGGCTTCAAACCGGAGCAGGATCGATCGAGGATAAGCATGAGGGGGAAACGCTCCCGGTGCAGTCTCGGCTTCCCTTCTCGCAACATATTGTCCCGTCTACTCATGTGCTTCCGCGATGGCCGGTTTTTCGGCCCGATCCGCGAAAGCCCCGTACCGCCGATGCCTTGTGGATAGCTTCTTTATACCCCTTGGTCATAATCACTAGCCATAAGACCCACATGGTGTTAAAATCAGCGGTAGCGGGATTGTCAGCCCGGTCGAGACGCTAGGAGGCGTGGCCATGGACTACGATGCGATTGTGATAGGAGCGGGGCTCGGGGGGCTTTCCTGTGCCGCCATCCTCGCGCAAAAGGGTTTCAAGACGCTGGTGTGCGAGAACACCGGCCAGGTGGGCGGCTGCTGCTCCTCCTACGACCACCAGGGATACCGCTTCGACATCGGCGCCAGCGTGGTGGAGCTGGCCTGGGTGATCGATGAGCTCTTCGCCAGAGTGGGAAAGAAGACCGCCGATTACATAGACTTCATACCCATCGATCCCATCTACGGCTTCATCACCGCCGACCGGCGGCGCTTTTCCTATCCCGTGGACCTCGCCGATACCAGGGAGGTCATCGCCGGGTTTTCGGAGGAGGATGCCAGGGCCTGGGACCGCTTCGCCAGGGAGGGCTCCGAGGCCATCAATTATGCCTTCGGCAAGGTCATGTGCGAACCCATGGGCACGCTCAAGGACATGATGAAGGTGGGGATGGAGAACCCGGCCATCATGAAATACATGAAGTACTTCATCCTCAATTTCGAGAGCACGCTGTGCAAGTTCTTCAAGAGCGACACCGTGAGGGCCTCCATGTGCCTGCAGTCCTACTTTATCGGCCTCCCGCCCGCCCTCTGCCCGGGATACGTGGCCTTTCTCGCCTACTCCGAGCACGAGGGCGTGTCCTATCCCCGCGGCGGGATGATCGCCATACCCCAGGGTATCGCCCGGGCCTTCCGGGAATCCGGGGGGGAGACGAGGTTCAACGCCACGGTGAAGAAGATCCTGCTGGACGGCAGGCGCGCCTGCGGCGTCGAGCTGGCGGATGGGACCCAGATCAGGTCGCGTATGGTGGTCTCCAACATCAACGCCAAGACGCTCTACCTCGAACTGGTGGGCGAGGAAAACCTCCCCGCCTGGGCGAAGCGGGCCATCAAGAGCTACGAGGTGTCGATGCCCTCTCCCATGATCATGCTGGGACTGGACAGGAAGCCTGACCTCGACGCCCACCATACCATCTGCTACTCCACCCTGGACAACATGAACCGCATCTGGTTCGACGAATACCTGAAGAACCGCATACCCGAGTTCGGTGCCGGCCTCATCTCCTGGCCTACCCATGCCGACCCCTCCCTGGCCCCCGAGGGGCACCACTGCCTCAACATGGTGGCCTTCGCCCCTTTCGAACCGGTGGACGGCGACTGGGACGACATCAAGGAGAGCTACCTGGAGTCGCAACTCGACGTCCTGGAGAGGAACTTCGGCTTGAGCATCAGGGACCATATCGTCGCGGCCAAGGTCAACACCCCCAAGGACTTCGCGAAGATGCTGCGGCACCCCGGGGGGGCGGTGTACGGGTTGCAGAACGACATCACCTGCTCGGCCGCTTTCCGGCCGGGCACGCGTTCCGGGGCGGTGAAGGGGCTGTACCTGACCGGTGCCTCCACCCACCTCGGCGGGGGCATCGCCCCGACCATCGGCTCGGGCGTGGTCGCGGGGGACTTCATCGCCAGGGACTTCTCGTGAGGGACGTCCTTCGCTCGTGCGATGATGGACATGGGCCGCACGATAAGCGGCGGCGCGATAACGGCAGGAGGCGGGCGCACCCGGATGCCTCCTGATATGCGATTGTTTTATCCATGGTCCGCAAAACGCGTTCGCCGGTAAAGGAGGAGAGCGATGAGTGAGACCAGGTACGACGTGATCATCATAGGCGCTGGCGTGGGCGGCCTGGTGTGCGGGAACTACCTCGCGCGCGCGGGCAAGAAGGTGCTCATCCTGGAGCACGGGAAGATGGTCGGGGGGAACATCTCCGGCATACTCCGCAAGGGTTTCTTCTTCGACGCCGGCTCGCAGTCGACGGAGAACGTGGGGATACTGTTTCCCATCCTCGAGGACCTCGGCATCTTCGACCCCGACGACTGGGACCGTGCCGACTGGCGCTGGATGACCCCCGACTGCGACGTGGTCCTGCGCGACTTCGAGCAGATACGAGGGGACTTCAAGGGCGCCTTCCCGGAGTCCTCGTCGGATATCGATGCCTGGTTCGATTTCATCGAGCCCGGGTGCAACCTCATGAAGGACCTCATGAGCGCCCCCTTCCCCCTGCTGCAGCGGGGGGCGGAGAGATACCGCACCATGGCCAGGATGTCCAGGGTAGGGATGCCCATGCTCAAGCTTATGCCCGAGACCTTCAGGAAGGCGGGCAGCGACAAGGGGCGGGAGATCTTCCGCGACCCGCGCCTGGCCTTCCTCTTCGGGGAGTTCGGCGACGCCAACATGCTGCTCTTCATGTACTACTCCTTCTGGTACAGCTTTCTCTACGACTACACCTACCCCAAGGGCGGCCTGGTGGCCCTGGCGGACATGCTGGCGGACAGGTTCAGGGAGAACGGCGGGGAGATACGGCTCTCGTGCACCGTGGACAAGATCCTCACCACGGGCGATACCGCGGTGGGAGTGGAGACCGCGGACGGCGAACAGTACCGCGCGGAGAAGATCGTGAACACCGGCAATCCCAAGAGGCTGGTGACGCGGATGTGCGACCCCTCGCTCTTCCCCTCCAGATACCGCGGGAAGATCAAGAGCGGTCCGGTGAGCATCTCGGTGATCACCGCCTTCCTGGGCCTGGACATGTCGGACGGGGACCTGGCCAGGACTATGAAAACCCATCACACCCTCTACTGGAGGACCTACGCGAACAGCAGCGACATCTACGACCCGGACCTGCACCGTAAGAACTGGGCCATGCTCAGCTGGTGCTCCATGCACGACAAGAGTCTGGCGCCAGACGGCAAGAACTCACTCATCGTGCAGATACCGGTACCCTACGACTGGATGAACGGCTGGGGCACCGGCACCTCCGATCCCATGGCCCGCAACGAGGCCTACAAGCTCCTGAAGGAGAGGGTGCTGGAGGACGTCATCGCGGATGCGGAATACGTCCTGCCCGGCCTGCGCGACAAGGTGGAATATAAAGACCTGGCCACCCCGCGCACGCTGTCGCGCTATACCTTGAACCCCCAGGGCTCCATCATGGGCTGGTCCTACGACATGTACCAGACTCCCCTGTTCGGGCGCTTCGCCCGCTTCAGCACGCCGGTGAAGAACCTCTACATGGCCGGCCACTATTCCATCTGGCCCGGGGGCATCGTCTTCTCCGCCCTCACCGGCAAGCTGGTCGCCGAGGGCATGTACGAGGGTTTTCGCAAGGTGCTTCTCTGGTAAGGGGATGGCTGGGGGGGCCGCAAGCGCAGCGGGAAGCTTTACAAACGAAGCTCGCACGCTCTCGAAAGGCGCTGCGCTTTGCCGCGGGCTTTGCGGAATCGCATCCTGCCCCCTCCGTCAACATCTATCTTGAGCTGGTGTTATATGCTTGAAAGAGATTCAACCTGGCGTTGCCCGCAGACCTTTGGTTCTACGGTTGTATCCAATTCGTGCCCACTACCTGCCGGCTAGCGGGAAGGTTTCTCGATCCATTTCTCGATCGGCAAGGCAAGGAAATCGTCGATGGCGATGCCGTCGCCGCCAATAAGCAGTGGCCTCGCCTTTGGATAGGTATCCATGAAAGCCTTGAGGCCCGGCAGGGCATCTCTCCTCCTGCCACTCTTCACTTCCATAGCGATGAGCGCGTGTCCGGCCTTGACCACGAAGTCTACCTCGCGGTTGCGGTCTCGCCAGTAGAATAACTCCAACTGACCGATTGCGGCTGCATTTGCCAGGTATGCACCCACCGCGGATTCGACCAGCCGGCCCCATAGTTCCCCGTCGCTCCGTAGCTCCTCTGGTGACAAGCCGGCCTGCGCTGTCATCAGTGCGGTGTTCAACACCTGAAGCTTTGGGCTCGACCCTCTTCGGCTCACCGCTGCTCCCGAGTACTTCTGCAATCCTAAAAGCATCCCGGCCCCGGCCAGCAGGTCCAGGTAGTGTGCCAGGGTGGTGGTATTACCGGCATCCTGCAGTTGCCCTATCATCTTATTGTAAGAAAGAACCTGGCCGGAATAGCGGCAGCCGAGTTCGAAGAGGCGCCGCAGCAAAGCTGGCTTATCCACGCGGGTGAGGAGCAGCACATCTCTTGAGATGGTCGTCTCGATGAGTGCATCCTTTATATACCGCGACCAGCGTGCTGGCTCCTTCACTAAAGGCGCCGCTCCGGGGTAGGCTCCAAATAAGATGTAGTCCTCAAGGGTGAATCCGAAACATTGACTCATCTCGGGAAACGACCAGTGGGGGAGATGCTGGATCTCGAAACGCCCCGCCAGGCTCTCCGTCAGCCCATGCTGCATGAGCAGCGGTGCCGAGCCGAGCACGATCACCTTCAGCGGTAGTCGAGCCCGGGTATCGGAATCCCAGAGGCGCTTTACTGTTTCCGACCATGCCGGTATCTTATGGATCTCGTCCAGGGCCAGCACCACGCCTGCACGGCTCCCTTCCCTGGCGAGCAGGCGTGCCGCTTCCCATTGGGCCTCTATCCATGCGCTGTCCTTCAGGGTGGGTTCATCGGCGGATGCGTAATGGGCGCGCGGTCCCCATCCCGCCAATACCTGGTGGACTAACGTCGTCTTTCCGACCTGGCGGGGTCCGGCTACCGCCTGGATGAAGCGCCGGGGCTCCCGCAAACGCTTAGACAGTACCTTCGCGTATGGCCGCTCGTATCCCTCCGCAATTTTACTCATTATACTGAGTATTATTACTCAGAGTTTTGAGTAATTCAACTATTCTTGGCAAAGACCTCATGCAAACCCAGCGGTAGAACCGGTTGCAGCCTTTGTACGTCAGAAATTACGGGGCTCAGTCTGTATGAAGGGGGAAGGGATGAGAAAAGCATCGATCATGCTTGGAGCGACGATTCTCATTATGTTGTCTGGTGCCGGCTTAACCGTCTGGCGAATTTCCATCAAACCGATCTCGCGAGATATTGAAGAAAGGCGGAGTGCTCTCTTGTGGGTGCTGTAGAATCGCATACCACCCTCATTGCCAACATGTATCCTGATCTGGTATTTTTCTCGCCAATTACAACGCGTATACAGTTGGCGGAAGATAGTTGAATCAACGGCTGTGTCTAATTTGTGCCCATTTTCGATGTTCAATAATGCGAATTCGACCGTCACTTAGAGCTGGTATAATTATTGCAGGTCAGCAAGTTGTTGAATTGATTGGGAACGAGATATGGATATTAACGGGATAATAGAGGCAAAGCGAGAGGAGATTCTGGAGATCGCCGCCATGCATGGCGCACTCAATGTGCGCGTTTTCGGCTCCGTCTCCCGTTCCGAGGCCGGCCCCGAGAGCGACGTGGATTTTCTCATAGATCTCGAGCCTGGGCGCACCCTCCTAGACCACGCAGCGCTCTACCTCGAACTCAAGCAACTCCTTGGTCGCGAAGTCGATGTTGTCACTGAAAAAGGGCTTCGCCCCAGAATCCGTGATCGCGTGCTAAAGGAGGCAATCCCGATATGAGGGATGACCGGGAGCGCTTCCAAGACATCCTGGAGGCCATTGATAGAATCGAACGCTATGCTGTAAAAGGCCGCGAGGAATTCGAGGAGAATGAGTTGATCCAGAATTGGGTAGTGCATCATATCCAGATAATCGGGGAAGCCGCGAGGAGGTTATCTGATAAGCTTCGCTCGGAGCATGACGATGTTCCATGGACCGCTATTATCGCCATGCGTAATATCCTGGTCCACGATTATTTCACTGTAGATATTGATGAGGTATGGTCTACTGTGGAAAAAGATCTGCCCACCCTCAAGTCCCATATCTCCTCAATTCTGGAGGATACGGGAACATAAGGTTTCGCTATTGTCCTGGACCTCACTTTTCCCACCCCCAACAGCCCTTAGCGGGGTAATTTCCGAACTCATGTCTTGCCCTTTCTCAGCAGCGATTCCTCGCTCAAGCCCAGGGCCTGCACATACTGCTGCTGCTTTTTGGTGAATGGGGAGGTGAAGTACCACTCATCGCCGATCCTGGCCACAAGCACCCCCTTGAACTTGGTGGTCATCATAAAGGTCGTAGGCTTGTTTGTTGGTCTCCTGTTCCAGCCGGAGAGGGTGGAGTCGGTTCGCCTGAGGTGCGCTCGCATCACGTGCTCCATGAGATTCCAGGAAAGGAGGGATACGAGCAGGATGAAGCCCAGGGTCTCGATGCGGTCGGGTCGCTTGAGGAAGATGTCGTTCACGATCAAGGGGTCCTTTAAAAAGCCGAAGTTGCGCTCGATGCCGTGCTGCTCCTTGTAGGCTAAAAGCACCTCCTGAGGGGAATGCGCCATGTCTCCTGCGGCGGGAACGTTGGAGAGGAGAACGAAGCATCCGGAAGCCTCTCTCGCCCGCGCAATCTCCTCTGTTTTCTCCGCCACCGCTCCCTCCAGCACGTATCTCACCCTCCCTATCCTGCGCTCCCCGCTTGCGGGGGGCCTGCCCCGGGCGTAGACTATCTTCTCGGCTACCGCGCAGGAGCAGTAGTGAAAGGGCGAACCGGAGCCGCGCAGCCTCGCGACGGCGGCCTCCGCGTCCTCACGGCAGAAGTACTCAACCCGCAATGACTCCCCGAGCAGCTCCTGCACGCTCTGCTGCGATTCCGCCAGCATGCGCTCGAGCTTCTTTGTCTTGCGCTTGTCGTGGGCGTCTGAGTGCACCACCACGGCCCGGTAGCTCCCCCCGTAGAGGTCTATCGCCGTCTCGCAGGCGCGGTAGGACGCCGCTTTGCGTTTGCCAGACGATGCCGCATCCGTCTCGACTGTTTCCCACTCCCCCCTCCGCACCGCCTCCTTAATCACCCTGTCTGTCTCCCGGTAGGTGAAGGGAAGGCGGGTGATGAAGAGGTTATCGCCCATGGCGCCGAGGTTTGCGGGGGTGACGAAGGAGGAGTCTGATATTTATGTTGAGCTCAACATAAATATCATTATGTTGAGAGTTCATTAATGTTGAGCACTACCCATCATCCCTAGTCA
>CAZQFX010000052.1:0-17475 GCA_964592775.1 uncultured Actinomycetota bacterium | reverse complement strand
GCGGGGGCGGAGGATCCGGCTCCCAACGCTTTGCTCCCCTCAACAGCTGGCCCGACAACGTGAACCTCGACAAGGCGCGCCGGCTGCTCTGGCCGATCAAGCGTAAATACGGCAGGAAGGTCTCCTGGGCCGACCTCATGATCCTCGCCGGCAACTGCGCGCTCGAGTCGATGGGGCTCAAGACCTTCGGCTTCGGCGGCGGGCGCGAGGACGTATGGGAGCCGGAAGAGGACATCTACTGGGGCAGCGAAGACACCTGGCTCGGCGACGAGCGTTACAGCGGCGACCGGGAACTGGAGAACCCGCTTGCCGCCGTGCAGATGGGCCTCATCTATGTGAACCCGGAAGGGCCGGACGGCGAACCGGATGCGGTCGCCTCCGGCCGTGACGTCCGCGAGACCTTCGCGCGCATGGCCATGAACGACGAGGAGACCGTCGCGCTCGTCGCCGGCGGGCACACCTTCGGCAAATGTCACGGCGCCGGCCCCGCGTCCCACGTGGGTCCCGAGCCCGAGGGCGCCCCCATCGAAGAGCAGGGCCTCGGCTGGAAGAGCGGTTTCGGCAGCGGCAAGGGGGATGACACCATCAGCAGCGGCATCGAGGGCGCCTGGACGCCGAAACCGACCCAGTGGGATACGGGCTATTTCGACATGCTGTTCGGCCACGATTGGAATCTGGTGAAGAGCCCCGCCGGCGCATGGCAGTGGGAGCCGGTCAACCCGGACGAAAAAGCTCTCGCACCCGCCGCTCACGATCCGTCGAAGCGGGTCACGACCATCATGACCACGGCGGATCTCTCGTTGAGGATGGATTCGATCTACGAGCCTATCGCGCGGCGTTTCCACGAAAACCCGGAGGAGTTCGCGGACGCCTTCGCCCGGGCGTGGTTCAAGCTGACCCACCGCGACATGGGCCCACGCTCGCGCTATCTCGGCCCGGAGGTCCCGGAGGAGGAACTGATCTGGCAGGACCCGGTGCCCGCGGTCGATCACGAGCTGCCAGGCGCGCAGGACATCGCGGACCTCAAGGGCAAGATCCTCGCCTCGGGCCTGTCCGTCCCGGAGCTGGTCTCGACCGCCTGGGCTTCGGCGTCCACCTTTCGCGGTTCCGACAAGCGAGGCGGCGCGAACGGTGCGCGCGTCCGTCTCGCGCCGCAGAAGGACTGGGAAGTCAACCAGCCGGAACAACTGAAGAATGTGCTGGAGACCCTGGAGGGAATCCGGAAGGAGTTCAACGGCGCGCAGCCCGGCGGGAAAAGGGTTTCCCTCGCCGACGTGATCGTTCTGGGCGGTTGCGCCGGCGTCGAGCAAGCCGCGAAGAATGCCGGTTTCGATATAAACGTCCCCTTCTCGCCGGGACGCACGGATGCGTCGCAGGAGCAGACCGACGTGAAGTCGTTCGCCGTACTCGAACCATGCGCGGACGGGTTCCGCAACTACCTCAAGGCCAAGTACGCCGTAAAGGCGGAAGAGCTGCTGGTGGATCGCGCGCAACTGCTGACGCTGACCGCTCCCGAGATGACGGTTCTCGTTGGCGGCATGCGCGTCTTGGATGCCAACTTCGGACGGTCCCGGCACGGCGTCTTCACCAGGCATCCGGAGACGCTCACCAACGACTTCTTCGTGAACCTGCTCGACATGAGCACGGCGTGGAAGGCAACCTCGGAAGACGAGGACGTGTTCGAGGGCCGCGATCGCGCCACGGGCGAACTCAAGTGGACCGGCACCCGCGTCGACCTCATCTTCGGTTCGAACTCCCAGCTGCGGGCCCTGGCGGAGGTCTACGCCTGCGAGGACTCCCAGGAGAAGTTCGTGCACGACTTCGTAGCGGCGTGGAACAAGGTGATGAACCTTGACCGCTTCGACCTCGCTTGAGCTCGGCGGATAGGTCTTCCTTCGCGCGCCTGCAACTGGAAGAACGTCGACATGGAGACCGTCGAATGACAGATGGGGCAGTTCGAAAAGATTAGTAACTACTACCCCCTCAAACCGCTCACGCGGGCATTTTCATGATATCATCGACCGCCGGCGGCCTTCAGGCAGTGCATGAGCGAATCGCCGGTTGGGCAAACCCGGGCTTTGGTTGCATGTCCGGGCAAGGCCGGCTCAACACAGGAAGTGCGGCAAGTGCGGCTCCCCCCGGAACGCATCGCTGAGAGCCCTCATGACGGGGACCGAGTTCTTCCTTGCGGTGGAGATGTAACCCCTGATGCGGCAGAAGGCGCGGGCGCCCTCCCAAGTGCGGAAAGTCCCGGATATCTTCTGCTTGATCTTCGCCATCCTCGGGTCACGCTCAGCGAGGTTGCTGGAGCTGTTGCCGCCCGAGTTCACCCGTCTCGGCGGGAGGCCCAGAAGCCCCATGGCCTCGAGCTTCAGAAGGAACTGGCCGGATGAAATTGGTGAGCAGTTACGCCTGCAGGAATATCGAGAGGGTGGTCTCCGTGCCGGGCTCCACGATGACGTATTCGGAATCCCAGTTCCCGTCGAGCATGGTGCGTAGCATGCGGTTGGAGCCCGGGATCTCCTCGTAGTTCAATTCCAGGGTGTCGGCCATGGACTTCGCGGCGGCGCGGAATTCCTCAAGCAGGTAGTTGCCAGTGTTGATGAGCACCACGCGTTTGTAGTTCGCCATCATCAGCCTGGTCACGCGCAGCGCCTTCTCCTCCCCGTATTTCTCCACCATGCGCAGGTAATCGCTTATGGGGAGCTCCGCTGCCTTGATCCATCCCTTGGTGAGGAAATAGGTGCCCGGCTCCTCGTGCAGCCTCCTCAGGTGCTCCCGGCGGGAGCCCAGGAATAGAGCGATGCAATCGTCCACGCGGGGTATGATGATGCGGTGGGTCCGCGAGGAAAGCCCGACCACGGCGTTGGAGCACAGGCCATAGCCGAGGATGATGTCCCCGTTGCCCGGGACGGCGTCTATCTCCCTCTGCAGGGTTTCGCGCAGCTTCTCGGGATGCACGTGGAGGCCGAACTCCAGCTCCCGGAGTTCATCTTCCCGTACGCCCATGAGGCGGAGCTCCTCCGCTACCGTGGCACAGGCTATGATCCTTCTGCTCTTCTTCATCGCTTCCCGCATGGCCTTTCTCCCGATACATGCGATAACGTCACATGGGTATTGTAACGCGCGGCAGTGCTCGGGTGTATGTAGTCGCGCCGGATAACGGCGCTCGGCGTCTCTATGATGCTACACCCGGCGGTCGGCCGTGGCGCATTTTCGACTGGCGCGGATGAACAGTATGTATCTCGAGGAGCGATTTGCCTGCTCATCACAGGGAGCATGATCCGCCGGCATTCAACCTCGCGCACGCCCCGGAAAGGCCGTGGTAGATGCGGCGGAAGACGGTATAGAGCTCGTCGTAGACGCGGCAGCAATCCCCGCGCGGCTCGAAGGCCTTCCTCACCCTTACCGCCTTCCCTATCTCCCTGAAGGCCTCAAAGGCACCGGCGGCTGCCGCCGCGGCCAGGGCACTGCCCATCGCTCCCGCCTCCTGCGGGTTCGCGACCGCTTCCACGCGCCTTCGCGTCACATCCGAGACGATCTGCATCCACACGTCGCTCTTCGCTCCGCCCCCGATCGCGCGCAGGGGATCGCAGCGCAAGCCGGCTCCCGCCGCCACATCCAGGAGCCAGCGCAGGTTGTACGCCACGCCCTCGTAGACCGCCCGCAGCATGTGCTCGCGCCCGTGTTCCAGGCCGAGGTTCACGAAGGAGGCACGGATGCTCGTGTCGGGCACCGGCGACCTTTCCCCGAACATCCAGGGAGCGAAGAGAAGCCGGCCCGCGCCGGGCTCAACCCTCGCCGCCACCTCGTCCAGCACCTTGAAGATCTCGCGTTCGCCTCCTGCCTGCCGCTTTTCCTCGTCGCTGGCGAAGTTCCTGGCGAACCAGTCGAGGCAGGCCCCCGCCGTCTCCGACTCCCCGATCATGAGGAACATCTCCGGATCGGAGGAGACCACTGCGGCGATACCGTATTTTCCCAGGTTACGGGGACGCGACACGGAGACGCACAGCCAGCTGGAGGTGCCGATGTTGATGTGCGCATCGCCGTCCTCCAGCGCGCCGGAGCCGGTCGCGGCGGCGGGTATATCGGCCATGCCGGCGATGACCGGCGTGCCCTCCGCGAGACCCATCTCCCGCGCCGCGCCGCCTCCAAGGGGCCCCACGATGTCGATGCTCGACCTGATGGCCGGCATCTTATCCAGGGACAGGCCGAGGAGCCGTGCCAGCGGGCGCGACCACTGCCGCGTGCGGTTGGAGATGATGCCCGTGCCGCCCGCCCCGGTTTGGTCGATGACCATCTCTCCCGTCGCCCGGTACACCAGGTATCCGGTGGCGTCCAGGAAGGCATGCGTGGCTTGGAAAACCTCGGGCTCGTTTTCCCGCAGCCAGGCGAGCTTGCATACCACGTCCTTCCCGGTGGGGGCGGCGCCGGCTATGCGGATGACCATCTTCCTCCCGCCGAAGCGGCGTATGAAACGTGCCGCCTGCTCGTCGGCCCGGTTGTCCATCCAGATGATAGCCCTCCGCAGGACCGTGCCGCCGGCATCCACCGGCAACACTCCGAGCATCTGACCGGCGAACCCCAGCCCGATGACTTCCCCGGGATCCACGCCGCTCTCCCGCACGAGCTTCCGCGTTCCGGCCGCCGCGGCACGCCACCAGTCATCCGGGTCCTGCTCCGCCCGATTCTCACCGGGATGATAGATGGGATATCTCTCGAAGCTGGATGCTATCAGTTCACCGCCGGCGCTTGCGAGCACTCCCTTGCACCCGCCCGTGCCCAGGTCGTGTCCTATGACGTATCCCCGCAATGCCTCCACCTTTCCCGTATTGCTCCACGGTTATTGTATAACAGCGCGGCTCCATTCAGGAGAAGGAATATAAAGGCTTAAGTGGTAAATTATATCAGGAGAACGCAGTGGCTGCGAAAGACGGGAGGCATGATATGGAGATCATGTGCAAGCGGATCTGCGATGAGTGCCCCATCTCCTCCTGTTCGCTGCACCCCAGCTTCCATCTCTTCATCCAGGCCTATCTCAGGGATATGGCGGAAGTGACGAGGCAGCGATAGGCGATAAAAGGCGGGCACGCGCCCCACGCCCGCCTTGGTACGGTCTCAGAGCGAGGGGCGGGACTGGATCGTCCCGCCCCCGCAGGTCGTGTTCCGCAGCACGGAAGCAGTATCGGCCGCGCCGCGCGGAGAAATAAATCACATCATCAGGTTGCCCAGCGACATCGCGAAAGGCATGTCGCCCTCGATCTTGAGCTTGCCGGTCATGAAGGCGGTCGGTCCGGCGAGCTCTCCCTTCTGCATGAGCGCCCAGTCCTCGAGGCCTACCTTGAAGGTCACTTCCGGGGAAGCGGCACCGTTGAACACTATCTTCAGGGGGGCGACGGACCCGTCCGCCATGCCCAACTCGACCTTCATGGTGCCCGAGGTGGAATTGAGGGCATCGTACCGCTTGCGGTTCGCCGACTGGCTCATGTCCGTGAACATGTCCATGGCGCCTTCCATCTTCCCGGTCACGGCCTTGCGCCATATGTCCTCGTTCAACTCCACCTTGATCATGGGGTTATCCAGGGCGCCCTCGGAGACCTCGAGATCCTTGGCATCCTTCACCGTGATGCCGTAGGCGTAATCCTGATCGCCCTTGATGTCGAACTCCACCGTGAACACGGTGCTCTCCATGCCGGCTATCGCCGTGCCGGCGAGCTGCTCCTTGACCATCTCGGGTACTACCTGCTCGAAGTACTCTTTCACCGTCACGTTCTCGGAAATTTCCATACCTGCCTCCTTTTCCTGATCGCTAAAACCACCGATTGGATAGGTACACGGAAAACCCCTTGGAATCCGCGCCTCCGGCCTATCCGCCCGCCAATACTTCTGGTACTGACATGTCATTACTATAAATATATGCTACCATAAAGTCAACAATACAAACGATTCGATATAGTACGGGCCGGCGCCCGGCGGCTGCACAGCCGTTCTTGCCGTCAAGCGGGATCTGCCGAACGGGAAAGGAGAGGGGGCTTGGAAACAACCGCCACGACCATAAAGGACGCGGTACGCTCGGAGGGGATCGATCTGGTCGCCATAGCGGATGCGCGAACTCTGATCCTTGCCTCTCCGAGTGGCCGGCTTTTCTGGCCATGCTCTACGGGCATTCCAGGCGCAGGGACGTGCTCATCGAGACCGGGCAGATCTACATCACCGACGTAGACTTCTGCATCGCATGCATGAAGGCCTGCCCGGTGGGCGAGCGATGGAAAGGTATCCGGCCCCGCAAGTCCACGGATCTATAACACCACCGGCGATACCGACGTCATGATGGTTCATGTTGTTATGCGGGCAAGTTACGGGTTTAATATAGACTTGGCGAAAAAGACGACCCCAGGCGGCAAGCTCGGGGGGACGGCAGCATGATTCAGCCGTACGCAGCAATGGTCACCGCATCTGGAGCGGACTGGACGGAGAACGCAGCACAGGCGCAGCGCAGAAGGAGTGAACACGGCAGATGGACGACAGGCTGAAGAACCTCGACTACGCCTTCAATCCACGTTCGATCGCCTTCGTGGGGGCGACCGAGGCCATGCGCAAATGGGGTTTCCTCATCCTCAACAATCTCGTCACCGGGGGCTACGAGGGCGATATCTATCCGGTTAATCCCGGACGCGAGACCATCCTGGGGCTCAAGGCCTATCCCGGCGTACGGGACATCCCCGGCGATGTGGACCTCGCCGTCTTCACCATCCCGGCGCGGCTGGTGGTGGAAGCGCTGGACGGCTGTATCGCCAAGGGCGTCAAGGCGGGGCTGGTGATAACGGCCGGTTTCAAGGAACTGGGGGCCGAGGGGGCCGCCGTGGAGGCGGAGATGCTGCGCAAGGCACGCGATGCGGGGATGGTGCTCATCGGCCCTAACTGCCAGGGCATCTGTTGCCCCGGGAACCGCCTCTATTCGTGGATGCCCATCCTCTTCCATCCCCCGCGGGGAAGGATCGGGTACGTGGCCCAGAGCGGTAACATCCTCAACATGCTCATAGGGCACGCGGTAAACGCCGGCCTGGGCCTGTCCAAGGCCGTGTCCAGCGGCAACGAGGCGGATATCAACACCGGGGATTATCTCTCCTACCTGGCGCACGATCCCGATACCGACGTCATCGTGTCCTATGTCGAGGGCGTGAACGACGGGCAGCATCTCCTGGAGCAGATGCGCGATACCACCCGCGTGAAACCGGTGGTGGTCCTCAAGGGCGGCCGCACCGTCGCCGGCGTATCGGCGGCGAAGTCCCACACCGGTGCCATGGCGGTGAGCGGGCGTCTCTTCGAGGCCGCCTGCCGCCAGGCCGGGGTCATCGTCACTCGTTCCATCGAGGAAGCGGGCCTTACCGCGGCCTCCTTCGTGGGCCGCCCCCTGCCGCGCGGCAGGCGCGTGGGGATCATCACCGGGGGAGGGGGGCTGGGGGTCATCGCCGCCGATTTCTGCACCGAGATGGGCCTGGAGGTTACGCCCCTCTCCCCGCGTACCCTTTCGGAGCTGGAGAAGATGCTGCCCGACTGGTGGGTGCCCGGCAACCCGGTGGACCTTGTGGCGGGGCTGGATTTCACCATCATCAAGCCGACCATAGAGGTCCTCATGCGCAGCGGCGAAGTGGACGCGGTGATGTTCCTGTGGATCGGGCCGCCGCGCAGGCTGGAATACAGGGACCCTCCGGAGAACAACCGGGGCGTGAACATGTCCGGCGTGGGGAAGATGATGGACCAGCTCTTCAGGGAGTTTTCCGCCGACATCGACGAACTGGTGCAGGAACTGCGCATCCCCCTGTACGCCGCCTCCAGCATACGCTTCGATCCGCCCGACGGCGAGAAGGGGGAGGTCCAGCCCCTGATCTTCCCCAGCGTGGAATCGGCGTGCCGGGCGGTAAAGGCCATGGCCGACTATCACGCATACATCTCCCACATGGGGTGAAACTCAACGTCTTGGGGTCTACCCCACCATGTTAACTTTTCTTCATATACAGAATAGACGGAGTCGTTGAACGTGATCTGCAAACCGGAGGGCCCCGATCATCTCTCGCGCCGGGGTTGACCTCTCTCTCAACCCGGCGATAATATACGGCTGCCGGAAGGTTCTCCACCTTTGCGTAGGCAAGGAGCCTGTTGTGTGGGTGAATCGGGTCGCATCATCGATCGATGATTCAAGAGATAAGGCCTGGAAGATGCCTTGCCTGGCAGAAACAGGAATCTAAGACCCTTTTCATGGCCGCGATGCGGCATCAAGCCCGGGAGGGAACCGAGGGAAGGAGACGCCAATGGAGAAGGTACAATGCGTGGTGGTTGGAGCCGGCCCGGCCGGTTCGGCTTGCGCTCTCAGCCTGGCCAGGAAAGGTGTCGAAACCGTCCTGCTCGAACGCGGCCGGGTAGCGGGAGAGAAGAACGTGGCCTCCTTCGTACTCATGACTCCGGTGCTGGACCGCCTCATCCCCGGGTTCAGGGACGAAGCGCCCCTGGAGAGGCTGGTCTCGGACCATTGCTTCGCCTACCTGGGGGAGAAGGACTTCCTCCAGCTCCGCTGGCGCATCCAGGAGCACACCGACGGAGGGCTCGCCTACACCGCCTACCGCAGCAAGTTCGACGCCTGGCTCGCGGGCAAGGCGAAGGAAGCCGGGGCAGAGCTCCTCACGGGCGTCCTCGTGACCGACGTCATCCGGGAGAACGGCAGGGTGGCCGGAGTGAGGATCGGCGACGAGGAGCTGCGCGCGGACGTGGTGGTGGGGGCGGACGGCATACACACGGTGGTGGGAAGATCTGCGGGCCTGGTGGCGGACGACCCGCGTACCTATATGCTGGGGGTGAAGGAGATCCTGGACCTGCCGCCCGGGGCCATCGAGGAAAGATTCCAGCTCCGCGAAGGGGAGGGCATCTGCTATGAGATGGCGGGGTATGCCGTCGAGGACATCATGGGCGCTTCCACCCTCTACACCAACAGAGACAGCATCTCCCTGGCCATCTTCGGCTGGGTCGACCAGCTCCGGGAGAAGGGTACCGACCTCCACGACAGGCTTCAGCGCCTGAAGGAGCATCCCTTTATCGCATCTCTGGTCAACGGCACGGAACTGCGCGAATACCAGGCCCATATCATCTCCAACGGCGGCAGGATGGATTTCGGAAGGCTCTATTCCCACGGCGTCCTGCTCTGCGGGGAGGCGGGCGGCTTCAGCGATTACGCCTATATCGGGGTGCCCCCGGGTATGCTCTCGGGCATGATGGCGGCGGAGACCGCCGAGCAGGCGGTACGCATGGGCGATTTCGGCGCCGACTCCTTGAGCGATTACATAACGCGCCTGGAGAAGACGGGCCTGGCGCGTATGCTATACAATGCGCGCACGGCCAGCGATTACCTGGTGAACCGCGGCAAGGCCAATCTCCCGGCTTACCTGGATCACCTGGTCAAGATCATGGGGAGCATCTTCGAGGACGAGGTCACCTACCAGGAGCCCGAACCGTACCCGTATGTGAGGGAATTCTACTCCCGCATCGCCGAGAGCGGCGTGCCGCGGGCGCTCCGCAAACCCATAAGGGCGGCCATCAGGGCTTACGCTCCCCTTGGTTCGGCTATGCGCAGGAGAAAGATAAGGAAGGCGATGCGATGAAGAAGCACCGGGAAGCCGTCGAGAGGAAGCTGTCTACGGTCAAGATAGAGATCGACAAAGAGGCCCATATCACGGTGAAGAAGGAGCTGTGTCAGGAATGCCCCGCCAGGCCATGTATCCCGGCCTGCCCGGCGGGCAACTACGAGTGGGAGGACGGCGCGGGCCAGCTCGTCTTCAATTACGAAGGCTGCCTGGAATGCGGTACCTGCCGTTTCATATGCCCCCTCGACGCCATCGACTGGTCATACCCCCGCGGCGGCTTCGGCGTCCGCTACCTCTGGAGTTAAACGTTTTGGTTCTTCTGCAATAAATGTGGACGAATAGGGGATGAGGATGGTCAACTCAGGCCTAGGGGTCGAGCCTCGGATCGGGCCTGAACCGAACACAGGCTATCAAACAATAGGTATTATTCAGGATATTGGACTTCCTCTGATTCCATATTCGCCAGCTTGCTCAGGCCCGATCCGAGGCTCGACCCCTAGGCCTGAGTTAAAGCCACCCACACTTATTGCAGAAGAACCAACGTTTTTGGGTCTGACCCCAAAACGTTAACTTTGCTTCGTCGCGGGCCGGACAGCAATCGCAGCCCGCCGTGTTGATGATCATCTCGATGTCCCGGAGACCCTTACGCCCGTGATCCTCTATATAATACACTCATCACCCGACCGGCATCACATAGGAACGGGGATATGCGCATGTCCGACGGAAGGCATCTTCTTACCAGGGCGAGGCAGGCGGAGCTGTCTCTCATCGCCATCACCGTCATATGGGGCCTCACCTTCTCCATAGTCAAGGAGACCCTGGAATCCCTGCCGCCTTTCGTCTTCATGTCCTACCGCTTCACCCTGGCCTTCCTGGTCATGGCCGCCGTCTGCGGCAGACGCGTCACGCGCATCGACAAAGGCACCGCGGCGGCCGGCCTCCTGCTGGGCGTGTTTCTCTACGGCGCCTATTCCTTCCAGACTTTCGGACTGCAGCGCACCACGGCCGGCAACGCCGGCTTCATCACCGGGCTCTTCGTGGTCTTCGTCCCCATCCTCTCCACCGTCATTCTGCGCAAGAGGCCGGGAATGCGCTCCATTCTCTCCGTCGCCGTCGCCACCATCGGGCTCGGCCTGCTGTCTCTGCAGCCGGGCCTCAAGGTCAACACCGGCGACCTACTCGTGCTGGCCTGCGCGTTCACTTACTCCCTGCACATCATCTACATGGACCGCTTCGTCGAGCGCTACGACCTGCTGCTCCTTACCTTCCTGCAGATGGGGGTGGTTGCGGTGCTCCAGACCGGCTCCGCCCTCGTCTTCGAGGATTTCGTCCTCCCCACCGGCGTCTACGCCTGGCTGACCATCGTGGTCTGCGGCGTTTTCGCCTCCGCCCTGGCCTTCTTCGTGCAGGCCTGGGCGCAGCGCGAGATATCCCCCGTGCGCACCTCAGTGGTGCTGATCATGGAGCCGGTGTTCTCCGTCTTCTTCGGGATGCTCCTGCTGGGCGAGCGCCTCTCCTGGAGGGGCTGGCTGGGATGCGCGCTCATGCTGGCGGGCATGCTCATCACCGAGATCAAGCCGGAGAAGTCTCAGGCCCAGGAGTGAGACGCGCGAGGTGCCCGCCAACGTCTTCGGCACCCTGACGCTCATCGCGAAGGAGCGAGAACAGCCCTTCGGAAATTTCAACCTCATCATGAAGTACACCTCGTCGCCGGCGTTCTTCCGCAACTGGAAGCTCCTGTACAGGATAGGCCTGGCCAGGCCCATCGTGAAGGTACCGGAGAAGCGCGGCCTGGTCTGAGCGGCGAAAAGGGCGGCATCTGCCCGGCCACAGCCGGCATATAAGGGCCCGATCGAACCCCTACCTCGCGGACGGGCTTTTATACTCCCTTCCTCGTTGATATAGACATTCTTGAACATGATAGGCCTCACCGGCACGGCGTTGATGAAGCGATCCGCATGTTCCGGTATGTCAGAGGTGCGATAGGATCTTCGAGAAGAATTCGACGGCGCGCGGGCTCTTGGGGTTGGTGAAGATCTGCTCCGGCGGCCCCTCCTCGACGATGACGCCGTCGTCCATGAAGATGAGGCGGTCGCCCACCTCCCTGGCGAAGCCCATCTCGTGCGTGACCACCATCATGGTCATCCCTTCGCGGGCCAGGTCCTTCATGACGTCCAGCACTTCCTGCACCAGTTCGGGGTCGAGGGCCGAAGTGACCTCGTCGAAAAGCATGAGGTCGGGGTCCATGGCCAGGGCGCGCGCTATTGCAACCCGCTGCTGCTGCCCCCCCGAAAGGTGCGATGGATAGGCGTCAGCCTTGTCCTTCAAACCCACCCTTTCCAGCAGGCGCATGGCCTTCTCCTCCGCCTCCGAGGAGTCCGCCTTTCTTACCTTGAGCGGCGCCAGGGTCACGTTGCGCATGGTGGTCAGATGCGGGAAGAGGTTGAAGCTCTGGAAAACTATGCCCACCTTCTGGCGTATGGTGTTGATATCGGTATCATGGTCGGTCACATCTGCGCCCTCGACGTAAATATGGCCGCTGGTGGCGTGCTCCAATCCGTTCACGCAGCGCAGCATGGTGCTCTTGCCGGAACCGCTGGGGCCGACGATCACCAGAACCTCAGAGGGCTTCACTTTTAGGTTCACACCCCTGAGCACCTCGTGATGGCCGAAACTCTTGTGGAGATCGACGATCTCCACCATGAAATCACCGCTCATCAACGCTCCCTTAACGCTGCGGGCCCGGCCAGACCATTGTAACCCATCGCGGTTCGCCTTATACGGGGTTCATTCACCGTAAAGGCGGCGGCCCGAGGAGCTATCTCAGTCACTCACGGACATCCTCTTGGTAACGTACTGCACCAGACGCATGAGTGGTATGGTGACTATGAGGTAACAGATAGCCCCGACCACGAAGGGGGTTATGTTGAACTTCTTGCCGAACATCTCCGACGACCGCCTGGTGACCTCCGCCAACCCGATGACGCTGAGCAGGGCCGTGTCCTTCAGCAGGGCTATGAACTCGTTGGATAGAGGGGGGATCACGTTCCTTATCGCCTGGGGCAGGATGACGTAGCGCATGGCCTTGAAATATCCCATTCCCAGTGAGCGCGCCGCTTCCATCTGCCCCTTGTGTATGGATTCGATACCCGCGCGGAAGATCTCCGCCTCGTAAGCCGCATAGCAGATGGTGAGCGCCAGAACCCCGGCCCAGAATATGTTCATCTTGAACCCGAGGATGGCGACGCCGTAGTAGACGATGAATATCTGCAGCAGCAGCGGGATGCCCCTTATGACATCGATATAGACGGCCGCCAGACCGCGAAACAGCTTGACCCGGGATATCCTGACCAGGGCGACGAGCAGCCCTGCGATGAGGATGAAGGCCTCCGCCGTCAGGGCTACGGTGACGGTAATGCGCAGGCCTTGAAAGATATACCAGAAGGTCTCCCTGAATATCCTCCAGTTCAGGAACTCATCCACGAACTCCTGGCCGCGTTCGAACTTTACGAGATAGATGATCCCGAAAGCGATGAGCCCGGCGGCCAGCAGGCTGCCCCCCCACCACAGGGCCTTCCTCCATCTATCGTCCATGACCACCGCCTCCCGGCACACGAAGAAAAGGGCCTGCATTCGCGGGAACGCAGGCCCTGCTATCTCTATCAGGCGATCTTGTGCTAAGCGGCGCCTACTCCGCCTCTCCGAACCACTTCTCGTATATCTCGTCGTAGGTGCCGTCGGCCATGATCTCCGCCAGCGCTCCGTTGATAGCGTCAAGCAGCGCGTCGTTGCCCTTCTTCACGCCTATCCCGTACTGCTCGTCGGTCTGGATGGTGGCGACCACCTTGGTCCCGCCCCGCGTCCTGCTGATGAAGGCGTTCACCGGGTAGTCGTTCATGATGGCATCTATACGGCCCAGCTCCAGGTCCTGGAAGGCGAAGAGGATGGTGTCGTACATGCGTATCTCCTTGATGCCCTCTATCTCCTCGGCATAGAACTGGCCGGTGGTGTCGACCTGGACCCCGACGACCTTGTCCACCAGATCCTCTTCTCCCTCGATATCCTCGTTCGCCTCCTGTACCGCTATGGACTGGTTGGAATCGATATACGGGTCGCTGAAGTTGATCTCCAGCAGCCTCTCCTCAGTGATGGTCATGGCCGACATCACGATGTCGTAGTCGCCGGTCTTGAGGCCGGGGATGATGCCTTCCCATTTCACCGACTTGACCTCGAGCTCCAGGCCCAGACGCTCGGCTATCTCCTCGGCGACATCGATGTCAAAGCCCTCGGGTTTCCCGTCGTCCCCGATGCTCTCGAACGGCGGGTAGGTGGTGTCGCTGCCCATGAGGAGTTTGCCATCCTGGATAGTGGTGACGGTGACTTCCTCCTCGGGCTCCTCCTTCTTCTCGCCGCATCCAGCCGCAAGTACCGTGGCGGCCAGGACAAGGGCGAGCATGAGCGCCGGAACCGCAAGCAAACCTCTTCTGCTCATCTTCCCTCCTTTAACCATGAGACCCGGCAACGGTGAAAATTATATATTCAATCCTGTGTGATGACAAACCGAGCAGGGTACGGCCATTACGTTCACCAGCCTTGAAGTAGATTCAGCGTATCCCCATCACGCCGATGCTGCGCAGCGGCGCCTTCAAGCCGACGGCCCCGTTCACGGCCTCCTCGCCGATACCCCGCACGGCCATGTCGACCGCCAGGTCCATGGAGGCGGCCATGAGGGACATCTGCGAGAGAGCGATGGGCGGGTCGATCATCCAGAAAGGCTTCTCCATCCTCTCGTAGAGGAAACCCATCTCGGTGTCTCCGACCCCCACGATGGCCGTCCTCCACGCGCCCTCCGTGCCGCAGGCCTCCGCAAGCTTACGCAGGGCTTCCTCGCCCGAAACCGCGATGAAATGCCACTTCTGGCTGTTGCCGGCGCTGGGCGATATGCGGGCTGCCTCGAAACATGCGTCAATGGCCAGCGGGATGGGGGCATTGCCGCTCTCCCGCCTCTCCCCCAACTGGCGCAGGAGGCCTTCCACGTCCTGGATGCCGGAGGCGGAGAAAGCCCCCTTCTCCAGCCGCGGCAGCGCGTAAGGACGGCCGATGTTCTCGAGGCAGGCGATATCGGGAAGCGGCTTGCGCTTCCTCGATACCCGCCTGTACATGACGTGGTCTATATCCCTGGCTTTGACCTGCGCTTTCGGTCTCCCGAAGGGCATCACCGCGGGTACGAATATATCCTTGCCCAGGCCCAGGGCTTCCCGTACCTCCCTCTGGTTGATGCCGCCCAGCCAGCAGGTGCCCAGTCCCGCCTCGGTAAGCCAGAGGATGACGTCCTCCGCCGCCATAGCGGCCAGTGGCAGTTCCTGCGGCCTGTCGCTGCGCACATCGTCCTTGGGAAGCGCTAGCACCAGGAATCCCGCCACAGGAGCCTTGTTCAGCCAGAGGTTTATCTTGCCCTGCATCCCCTTGTGGATGCGTCGCTTGATGTTGTCGACTTGTTCTTTCCCGGTCACTGCCAAGAGGCTTCCCTCTTCCGCGCCCCTTACGGAGACGGCCAGGCGCGCCACGTCCTCCAGTCGGGCGATCGCAGCTTCGTCCATGCCGCCGGGAAGGAACTTACGGTGGGACCTGCGGGCGTACATCGTATCCCACAGCCCCCAGGGAGTTGCCGAGTAGGAGGGGTAATCCCGCGTAGGCTCCTTGGTCTGTTCCATTCTTCACCATCCTGTCTGAACCAAAGGTTGGGTAATTGCCTGATCCCTCCCTGGAAAGACCCCTTACAGGCCGCGAACTCCCGCGACCTACGCCTCCAGGAGAAGGATGTCCTCAGAATAATATCATATGGCATCGTGCAGTGGAGCACCTCGCAATGACGTTTTCCCGGTTCCTCATGCGATGAACCGGATCGCCTGGGAATGGCATAGAACTCAGCATCGCTGAGCCCCAAGTTTCAATCTAGCCACTACGAGCCGATGAGCTTATCCACCCTCTCCAGCAGCACGTCCGGTTCCACAGGCTTTTCCACGTAGTCGTCGGAGGAGACCTCCACGCCCCGGCTGCGCGGGATCGAAACGGTGGGACACGATCATGGTCCAACCGTTCATGATCTGGATATCCAGGAAAGCGATCACCCCCATGACGTGGAACCAGGGGACCACTATCAACGATACCTCGCAAGCCCTTCTCATCAGGTGGTCTTCCTCCCGGTCCCCCTCCATGCGCACTCCTCGGCTACTCCAGTTTGATTGTATCGCCAATGGCCCGGCGCTGGCGCGTTGACCCGTACCCTCCACTATCAGCTCCGCGCGCATTCACCCGCAATGGGGTAGCGGCCGTATTTCTCCACCGCCTCCAGCATCCAGCGCAGGTGCTGGAGGTCCATGGAGGGATGGCTGTTGGTCGGGGCCAGGATGTACCCGCCGCCCCGGCCGGCTGCCGCTATGCTCTTGCGCACGGCCTCGCACACCTCTTCCTTCGTGGCGTCCACCAGGATGTGGGTGATATCGAGGTTCCCCAGCAGGCAGAGGCGGTCCCCCACTATCTCCTTCGCGCGGGCCAGCTCCACGCCGGCGGTGGGCTCGAGGGAATGCACGCCGTCGAAGCCGCAGTCGGCGAACCACTCCAGCAAGGGATAGACCATGCCGTCGGTGTGCGCCACTATCTTCATGCCTCGGGCATGCGCCGTCCCGGTGATGCGCCGCAAGGAATCCCCGTAGAGCTCGTCCATGAGCCGGGGATTGAGCATGGGGCCGGAGCGGTAGGCCATGTCGTCGGAATAGACCGCGCCGGGCACGCCGGCGTCGGCCCAGGCCTCTACCATCAGGCAGTAGTGGTCCTCGTAGAACTTTACCATGCGCCTGATGAACTCCCGTTCCTTACGCACCGCGACGGCGAAGCGCTCGAAACCCAGCGGCTGCCAGGTGTTCTCGAAGAGCCCGTAGAGGAAGCTGGCGAAGATCGCGATACGGCCGCCGAAATCCTTCTGCAGCTTCGCGTAAGTGCGGTTCGCCCTCTCCGGCAGGCGCAGGATGGGCCGCTTGTCCCAGGCCCTCCAGTCGCCGGGGGAGGTGATGAGGCCGCCGCGGTAGACGGGGGTGGCGATGTTGCCGCGGTCGTCCACGACGACTTCGTAATAGTGGCCGTAGATGTCCTCCGCCACCCGGGAATCGCGGAAGCGCCATATGGGCACGTGCATCACCCAGGCCGCGTCGTATCCCATCTTCACCGCCGCAGCGGTGCGGTCGTAGGAGAAGCGGTCCATCTCGGAATCCATGAAACCGATGCGGTTGAGCAGGGGCATGGCGCGGTCGAAGACGGCTGCCGCGTAGCGGTTGGTGACCAGGAAACCCAGGGGTGTCGGCCTCTTCCCCAGCACCTCGTAGATGTTGGCGTACTCCTCCATGACGTCGAACGTCGGTACGCGGTCGGGCTCGCGCAGCTCGAGGGCGGCCATGACTCGCTCGTGCTGTTCCGGCATCCCGCACGCCTTTCCTTCCGGCTCCACCAGGGCTCTTAATATTTTACCGTATTGACGGCATGAAACCTGCTTCCTCGCCGCATGGAGGTTCCATGATCGCAGGCAAGCGGGAATCACCTCTGCCGGGAGCGCCTCGGCGATATTCCCGGGGATGGCGCTATGCCTGGGGTTCCCCGTGGGGAGTGGGGCCCTCGTAGACCTCCATGAGCTTGTCGGCCAGGGGCGGGATGAGGTTGGACGCCAGGTCGGTCTTGACGCAAACCACCGCGGGGAGCTCGTGGCTCTTGGCCCGCTCGAAGGCGGGCACCAGGTCCTCGGGCTTGTCCGCGAACTCGCCGTGGCAGCCGATGCCCTCCGCCACCT
>CAZQFX010000051.1:0-17568 GCA_964592775.1 uncultured Actinomycetota bacterium | reverse complement strand
TTCGCCCTCCATTATGATGCCTATTTTGCCGCGATTTTGGGAGAGCGGGATTCGTACGAGGTTTATGCAGCAGGCTCCTGGGATCTATTTCTATGAAGCAAACGGAGTTGTTGCAAGCGATGTGGAAAATGGAGGGCTGACCCCCGGACGGTAGACGTCGTTACTTACCGGTCTATCGCGACCAATAGCGGGTATGGATTGACCGCGGCGCCGCCGTTGGGGTGCCACTCGAAGTGGAGATGGGGGCAGCCCCGGGCGTTGCCGGTGTCGCCGACGTAGCCTATGACCTCGCCGCCGCTCACGCGCCCCGAGGCCCCGTAGGCCTGCAGGTGCATGTACCAGTAGGTATGGCCGTTGTCCCCGTAGAGGAAGACGTAAAGACCGGCGTTGCCGCCTCTGCGCTGCACCACGGTTCCGCTGGTGATGGCCACGCAGGGCGTGCCATAGTCGGCCATGATGTCGCACCCCTTGTGGGTGCGGCCCACGGAGCGCGGGGCTCCCCAGTCGTTGGTGTAGCTGTGCGGTCCCGCCACCGGGAAGTAGAGGCCGTTGACGGGGCCGATGTTCCAGCCGCCCCCCCCCCCCCCCCCCCCCCCCCCCCCCCCCCCCCCCCCCCCCCCGCCGTAGCGGGTGCTGAGCAGGGAGGCCACCTCGGCGTCGATCCCGGCCAGGAGGGCTTTCTGTTCGTTCAGCTTGCTCTGGATGGAGCCCCTCTGTCTCTGCAGGCTGTTGGAGTACGCCTGATATTCGGCCTTGGCGTCCTCCAGCTCCGCCCGCCGCGTCCTGATCTCCGCCATGAGGTTCTGGGTGGCCACGATGGTCTCCACGTCGTGGCCTCCGATGCGCGACATGTAATCGTAGGAGTTGATGAAGGTCTGGAAATCGTCGCACTCCAGGAGGACGTCCATGGCCGCCACGTTGCCCTCCTTGTACATGGCCACCAGCCGCTCCGCGAGGATTCCCTGCCAGCGGTCGTACTCCACCTCCGCCGCCTGCAACTGCGCCTGGTTGGTCGCGATGTTGGCCTGCAGGGTGGCGAGCCTGGATTGGGTCTGGTTGAGTTCCGCGGTAAGCCGGTTCAGCTCCGACTGCAGCGAGCTGAGCTGCTGCTCCACCCGTCGGGCCTGTTCCTTCTTCTCGGAGATGGAATCCGCGGCGGCAAGAGGGACGTACTGGCCGAGGAGAAATACGAGCACGGCGAGGAGGAGGATTAAACGGAGGGGGGACGAGAGGGTTCTTCCCGCCCCGATCCTACCCTTATCGATCACGCGATTACCGCCTTGCTAGACTACGCTTCCCTAACATTTTAGGCAACCCGCCGCGGGACAGTCAAATCGCATGCCCGCCCGGAGCGGACCGAAAATCAACATGTAGTCGATCTTCGGTCCTCAACATACCTATATATTGTTATTCCATCCTTTTTGGAGCCGGTCCTCCCGCCGCCATGCATACTACAATGCCCGCGGCTTTCCGAAATAAGACATGTCATTGGGAGTGTTTGGTTCCAGGTGTTTGGTTCCATGCGCTAGGATCAGTACCGTGCGTACATCTCTACTATGCGGGGTTTGCCGTTGAGATCGGGGAGGGCTGCGGCTCCCGCGTAGCCCAGGCGCACCGCCTCGCGGCACAACCCGCCGACCTGGCCGTCCCCCGCCTCCATGAGCAGCCGCCCGCCGGGGGCCAGCCAGCGCGGAGCCTGTTCCATGAGGCGCAGGTGTACCTCGGTGCCGGTAGGGCCGGCCACCAGGGACGCGTGGGGCTCGTGCTCCCTCACCTCCGGAGGCAGGGTCCTGAAATCATCTTCCCTTATATAGGGGGGGTTGCTGACGATGAGATCCACGCCGCCGCGCAGCTCGCCGTCCAGGGCATCCAGAAGGTCGCCCCGGTGGAAGGACGCCACTCCGCCCGGTCCCAGCCGCCGGGCGTTCTCGCGCGCCACCGCCAGCGCGCCGTCGCTGATATCCGTGGCGTGGACCACGGCGGCCGGACATTCCCGGGCCAGGGACAGGGCTATGCACCCCGAGCCGGTGCCCACGTCCACGACGACGGGATGTCCCCTGGCCGCGCGCAGGAGTTGCACCGCCCTCTCGGCCAGCATCTCCGTCTCGGGGCGGGGGATCAGCGTACGCCGGTCGACCACCAGCTCGATGTGGCGGAATCCCTTGCGGCCGGTTATATACTGCAGCGGCTCATGCGCCCCCCTGCGCCATACCGCTGCGGCATAGTCCTCTTTCTCCCGCGCCGGCACGGGTTCGTCGGGATAGGCGTACAGTTCCGTACGGCTCCGGCCCGTGCAGTGCGCCAGGAGAAGTTCGGCATTGAGGCGCGGTTTGACGATGCCTTTCTCCTCAAGGTAGCAGGCGGCCCAGGCGATCAGCCCCGGGGCTTCGAAGGCGGGCGCGGCTTCCACGCTCAATCCCCGCCGCCCACTTCCGCCAGCTTCTCCGCCCGGTCGGCGGAGGCCAGGGTCTCGATAATCTCTTCCAGGTCGCCGTCGAGCACGTCCTCGAGGCGGTAGACGGTGAGCCCGACGCGGTGGTCCGAGATGCGGCCCTGGGGGAAATTGTAGGTGCGGATGCGCTCCGAGCGGTCGCCGGTGCCCACCTGGGAGCGCCTCTCCTCCGCCTGTTCGCGCTGCTGGCGCTCCTGCTCCGCGCGCAGCAGGCGGGCGCGCAGTATGCGCAGGGCTTTCTCGCGGTTCTGCAACTGGCTCTTCTCGTCCTGGCAGGAGACCACGACTCCGGTGGGCACGTGGGTGACGCGCACCGCGGAATCGGTGGTGTTGACCGACTGCCCGCCGGGTCCGGTGGAACGGAAGACGTCGACGCGCAGGTCGGCCGGGTCGATGGTTACTTCCACCTCCTCCGCCTCGGGCAGAACGGCCACGGTAGCAGTGGAGGTATGTATGCGCCCGCCCGATTCCGTCACCGGGATGCGCTGCACGCGGTGCACGCCGGACTCGTATTTCAATCTGCTGAAGACGCCCTTCCCCCGCACGGAGATGATTATCTCTTTGAACCCCCCAAGCTCCGACGGGCTGGACGAGAGCGACTCCGTCCGCCAGCCGCGGCGGTCGGCGTAACGGGAATACATGCGGTAGAGGTCCGCCGCGAAAAGGCCGGCTTCCTCCCCTCCCGCCCCGGCACGTATCTCCATGATGACGTCCTTCTCGTCGCGGGGATCGGCGGGCAGCAGCAGCACCTTTATCCTCTGCTCCAGCTCCTCGGACCTGTTCTCGGCGGCCTGCAGCGAATCGCGCAGGAATTCCAGCATCTCGGGGTCATTCTCCTCCCGCAGCATGTCGGCGGCCTCCCGCGCTTCCCGCTGCGCCACCCTGTACTCGCGCAGGACTGACATCACCTCGGAAAGCTCCGCATGGGCGCGCGCCAGCTCCGCGTAGCGCTGGCGGTCCCCGTAGATCTCCGGTTGCGAGAGTTGCTTCTCCAGCTCGCCGTAGTTGCTCTCGATCTCTTCCAGCCGGCCCCCGAATCCCATACCATCATCCTCTTGTCGCCAGGTCTTCCTTGTCCAGGAGCGCTTTCAGCGCGGCGAGCGCCACCTCCGCCTGCTGCTCGTCGGGACGGCGGGTGGTCAGTCTCTGCAACGCCATCCCCGGCGCCGTGAGCATCCGTACCCAGGTAGACCTGTTGCGGTCGGCATATTTCATTATCTCATACGAGACGCCGGCTATCAGGGGGATGACGGCGATCCTCTCCAGGATGCGCAGCCACAGGGCCGGCTTGCCCAAGAAAGAATAGACGACGACCGTGATGACCATCACCAGGAGGATGAAGGAGGTGCCGCAGCGCAGATGATCGGTGCCCTCCCGCAGCGCCCACGCGGGCTCCAGGGGATAGCCGTTCTCCAGGAGGTGTATGGACTGATGCTCGGCGCCATGGTACTCGAAGACGCGGCGCATCTCCCGGGAGAGCGAGACCAGGAGCAGGTAGGC
Organism: uncultured Actinomycetota bacterium; assembly: GCA_964592775.1. Classification (GTDB taxonomy): domain Bacteria; phylum Actinomycetota; class Geothermincolia; order Geothermincolales; family RBG-13-55-18; genus SURF-21. The sequence continues at coordinate 13,616 of CAZQFX010000051.1, read as the reverse complement.
GATGAAGAAGGCGATGCGCATCCCGCCTTCCAGAATATTCCATAGCCATACCGGGCAGTCCTGGCCCGCGATGCGTGGGGCCAGCCAGGTGGGCAGGACGAAGAACAGGCCTACGACCAGGGCCAGCGCGAGGACGAGCGAGACCGTCTTCTGCAGCCAGCCCATGCCCTTGCCGTCGCCCTCCTCCTCCAGGGCGATGTCAACGGAAGCGGAAAGCGCTTTCCAGCCCAGGACCAGGCTCTCACCCAGGGCGAATATCCCCCTGAGGAAGGGCTTGTCCCATCCCTGGTGGCGCACCAGGAAGGAATGGAGCGGCTCCGCCCGGGTGTGGATGCCGCCGTCGGGTTTGCGCACCGCCAGGGTCCAGAAGCGCCGCCCGCGCATCATCACGCCCTCGATGACCGCCTGTCCCCCCACCCGGTAGTCCGTCCTCGCCGCCGCCCTCCCCGCGGCCGCTCGCGGGCGGGAGGGTTTTCGGGCGGGATTGGTCACGGGCTCGCTCATTACCGCGCCTCGTGCCCGGGTCCGCGACCATCGCCCCTTGCCGCAGCGGACCGGGGGGTACCGGACAGCGGTTCCCGGAACGTGAGCCTGGACATAACAACGCCGGCAAGCGTACGTACGGGATATCTCAAGAAGCTAGCCCTGCGTCTCGGCCTTCTTGGCCTTGTCTTCCGCCAGCTTCTTGCGTTGGGGTCTCGCCTTTCCGTAACGGCGCTCGAAACGCTCGACCCGTCCGCCCGTATCCACGAGTTTCTGCTTGCCGGAGTAGAAGGGGTGGCACCGCGAACATATCTCCACGCGCAGCTCCGGCTTGGTGGAGCGGGTAGTGAACTTGTTACCGCAGGAGCAGGTGACCGTGGCCTCCGCGTAATCCGGGTGTATTTCCTTTTTCATCTCAAACGACCTCGACTTTCCTCCTCGCAACTCACACAGTATAGCAACATGAATAGTCCTTGAACAGGGTTGCGGGAAGGCGGCGTTGGGGATGCCGGCGGAACGCGCGAACAATATGAAGCCGTTCCGCCACCAACGCCCCGGACCTACGAGATCGGCGATCTCGCTATCTCGCTCAGGAACTCGGGATTGTTCTTCGTGTTGCGTATCTTGTCGATGAGCAGTTCTATGGCCGCGCTGGGATCCAGCGCGTGAAGCACCCTGCGCAGCTTCCACACCACCTGCGCCTCTTCCGGAGCCATGATCAACTCCTCCTTGCGGGTGCCGGACTTGTCGATCTCGATGGCGGGGAAGATGCGCTTGTCCGCCAGCTTACGATCGAGGTGCAGTTCCATGTTGCCGGTGCCCTTGAACTCCTCGAAGATGACCTCGTCCATGCGCGACCCCGTCTCCACGAGGGCGGTGGCGATGATGGTCAGGCTTCCCCCGTCCTCGATATTCCTCGCCGCGCCGAAGAACCGCTTGGGCGGATACAGCGCGGTGGAGTCCACTCCGCCGGAGAGGATGCGCCCGCTGGTCGGTGTGGAGAGGTTGTAGGCGCGGGCCAGCCTGGTTATGCTGTCCAGCAGGATGACCACGTCGTGGTTGTGCTCCACCAGGCGCTTTGCCCTCTCCAGCACCAGCTCGGCCACCTGGATGTGGTTGTCCGACGGCTGGTCGAAGGTGGAGCTGTTCACCTCGCCGTCGACCGAACGCTCCATATCCGTGACCTCCTCGGGGCGCTCGTCGACCAGGAGCACGATCAGCTTCACCTCGGGATTGTTAAAGGTGACGCTGTTCGCTATCTGCTTGAGAATGGTGGTCTTGCCCGCCTTGGGGGGCGAGACGATGAGCCCCCTCTGGCCCTTCCCGATGGGCGCGATGAGGTCGATGATGCGCGGCGCCGTCACCTCGTCGGGCGTCTCCAGCCGCAAGCGCTGCAGCGGAAAGAGCGGGGTCAGTTGCTCGAACTGCTTGCGGTCCCTGCACACCTCGGGATTGTCGCCGTTGACCTTCTCGATGCGCAGCAGGGCATTGTACTTCTCGCTGTCCTTGGGGGGCCGCACCTGGCCCGTTATCTCGTCGCCGCGCTTGAGGTGGAAGCGCCTGATCTGGGACAGCGAGGCGTATATGTCGTCCTCGCTGGGCAGGTAGCCGCGGGCGCGCAGGAAACCGTAGCCCTCGGGGAGGATGTCCAGGATGCCGGTGCGGATGAAGAGCCCTTCGTCCTCCACCTTGCGGTTGAGGATGTTCTCGATGAGTTCCTGCTTGCGCAATCCGGTTATCCCGGTCAGCCCCATCTCGCGGGCGATGCCCTGCAGGTCAACCAGGAGCATGGATTCCAACTTGCCTCTGTCCATTGTCTTTTCCAAGTTCTCACCTCCTTCCATGTTCGTTTACGCACAAAACCTCAAAGGTCCTTGATCTTCTCATAATCCTCCAGGAATCTCCTTATACCGATGTCGGTCAGGGTGTGATGCGCCATCTTCACCATGACGTCGTAGGGGATGGTGGCGATATGGGCGCCGGCCATCGCCGCTTCGGTCACGTGCATGGGATGGCGCAGGCTCGCGGCTATGACCTGGGTGGGTATGGAGTAGGTGTCGAAGATGTCCACTATCTCCTCCACCACGGTCATGCCCCTGTTGCCGATATCGTCCATCCTCCCCACGAAGGGGCTTACGAACGTTGCTCCGGCGGCGGCCGCCAGCAGCGCCTGGTTGGCGGAGAACACCAGCGTCATGTTGGTCCTGATGCCCTCCCTGGAGAGCGCGCTCACCGCCGCGAGACCCTGCGGGGTCATGGGGATCTTGACGTTGATGTTCGCGGCGATGCCCGCCAGCTCGCGGGCCTCGCGCAACATGCCCTCCGTGTCCATGCTCATGGCCTCTGCGCTGATGGGGCCGGAGACCATGCCCGCGATCTCCACCAGGCAGTCGCGCATGCGGCGTCCCTCCCTGGATACCAGGGAGGGGTTGGTGGTCACGCCGGACAGGATCCCCCACCCGTTTATCTCCCTTATGTGCTCGACGTTCGCCGTGTCCAGGAAAAGCCTCATGTCCAACCTCCGTGCGCCGCATCTCAGATGAGCTGTGCCGCCTGCTCCTTTTCCTTCTTGGCCATCTCGTAGGCGGCGTTGATGATATAATCCACGACCTCGGTCATGGTGGAGTCGAGGTTCACGCTCTCTATGATCTTGACCCCGTTCAATTTCGCGAGATGGACGATATAATCCTGTATCTTGCGGATGTTCCCGAAATGCTCGGCGTATCTCTGGAAGGGCCGCGTGCCCTGCGTCTGCACTTCGCGGACGTAGAAATGGCTGCGGTGCATCTTCTCGTCTCCCACCGCCACCAGCAGGGGTACGATCAGGGCGTCCGGGAACTGGTCCGGGGTGATGAATCCCGGCACGACATGCGCTCCCTCGATGATGATGTGCGTGCCCTCCATGAGGGCGCGGTTGATGATCGCCCTCACCCCCACCAGCACGGACAGGCTCTGCTCGCGGAAACCCGCCACCACCGGGTCGACGTGCGCCGGAAGGGGGTGTATGAGCGCCGATTCCGCGTCGAAGGAGGAGGTGTGGATGGTGGGCATGAGTTCGCGCGAGAAGAAAGCGCGCATGATCTCCCGGATGGCGTCGGTGGAGACGATGCGTACGATGCTCAGCCTGGTGGCCAGCATGGTAGCGATGGTAGATTTTCCCACACCGGTCGAACCCCCCATGAGGATGACCAGGGGCTTGTTCATGCTGCTGAAGGAGATGTAGCGCCAGTAGTTGACGGCATAGTGTTCGCCGATCTTCTCCAGGAGGAAGTGATAGATGAGCTTGCGCAGTTCGTTGGCCTGGATCTCGAGCTTACCCTCACCGATGAGGTATTCCTCGAGATCGGAGGCGATGTAGTACGCCCTGCCGGGGGCCAGGCCGGAGGCCATGATGGCGTTGGCGGTCAGCCCCTTGGAGAAAGGGACGCGGTGGTGTTCCTCGTCGAGTATGGTTATCCTCTTCTTTTTTCCCTCGGCGCTCGGCATGATCTCTCCCGCACCTTCTCCCAGATTCCCTCGAAAAAGCCCTCCAGGCCCATCTCGCCCGCTACCGCAATCGGCCGGTTGTGAAAATACACGGCTTCTTTCCCGGCCTGCCGGGCGAATCGCGTTACCACGTCCACCGCGGCCGCCTTGAGTTCCGTCAGAAATACCTCCGCTTCCTCCGCTCCCCGCAGGTCCTCTATCAGACGCCGGCGGTCCGACAGGCTGTGGCTCCTGCCCACCACTCTGCAGTCCTGTTCATGCTCCAAATATTCTTCCAGTAGAACGCCCGCTTCTTCCGGGGCGGTGGCAACGAGAAAGACTCGCCTGCCACTGATGGGTTTCAAGGGATGAGGCCTGAAAATCGTTTTTAGGACTACGATATCGCCATTTATCCACTTTATCCTCTCGCTGAGCTCCTGGATTTTAAGGGGAGACGCGAAAGGTTCTTCAGCCATTGTAATGATAACCCCATCGGAAATCAAGATGCGGTAGGAGCCCAGAAATCCCAGCGCCTCCTCGATATCCTGCGCCGCGCTGACGACGCATATGGCGGCGTCGGTCTCCACCGGCGGGATACTCGATCCGCTGCCCTCCATGATCACCGCCCGCGCGGAAAGACCGTCGGCCAGCCGCGCTGCCTCGATGCAATTGGTCACCATGGGCTCTCCCGCCATGCCGCCGCCACAGCGCCGGGAACCCACGGTGGTCACGCCCGATACGAGCGCGTCCTCGTAGTGATCGGAGGCGGCGTGCAGGCCCTTCGCCAGTTCCGAGAGCAGAAAATCCTCGTCTATCTCTCTTTCCTCGACGACGTGCGGCCGCGGGGGACCGCCCCTGCCCATGGCCACGACCACGGGCTCTCGCCCCGTGCGTTGGAGATAGCGCGCCATCTCGGCGGATATCGCCGTCTTGCCGCAGCGTTTCCCGGTGCCGATGAGGGCGCAGGAAGGCTTGGTGAGGACGCGCTCGCGTCGCGGGGGCCGGAACTCGAAATCGGCGCCGCGGTAGACCGCGCCGTGCGCCAGGGCGAGAGCCGCCAGCCTCAACCTCGGCCCGGGAGCGAGCACGGGCAGGTCGCTCAGGTCCACCACCAGCCGCGGCTTCAGCCTGTCCAGTACTTCCGCCATCTCCGCGAGGGGATGCGAGGGCACGACGAGCTCGGCGCCCGGTACCGCGAGTTCCGAGATGTCCTTGAGTTTCTCCGTACCCCCGAGAAAATAGAGCGCGATGGGCGCAAGCCCCTCCCTTTCCCCCAGTTCCCTTATGGCGTCGAGTGTCGTCGCGGGGTGGTGCTCGCCGTCGATGAGGAAAAGGGCCGTCGGTCTGTCATGCATTCGTAGATCTCCGATCATGGTCGGACTGCGTTCTTCCGGCCCGGGACTCCAGGTAACGGTCTCGCTCGGCTGCGCAACCAACCTCTGCGGATGAAGAAGCCTGTTATTTGCGCGCTCGCTGCGACCGACCTGGTAGTTCCCGGGCTGGCTGTCGCTCAACCAGGAGCCGCGGCTGCTCCCATATCTCTCGGGCGGCGTGCTCCATATATGCTAATACACCATACAGAGGCCAACTCCTCCAGCCTTTTCCTCTGGCGATACTCTCGATATGTACGCGTGCCAGGCCTTAAGATAGACGGCAGACTGAAAACTGATCTCGAGGCACTGGCACCGGCCGCCGCCCTTCGGGCGCCGCCGCGCTTTCGCGCTGCGATCCGCCGTATGTCCGCTATAAATCCGAGCCGATTATCTCGCGCGCCACGCCCGACAGTTCGCGCTGGGTCTCGCTGATGCCCACGCCGTACTGCGCTATGACGTCCCTCCCCCCGAAGGGATACTTGCGGAATATCCTGACCAGGTCCTCCCTTATCTCGATCACGTTGTAGCATGGCTTGGTGTGCCCGCGCAGGCGCAGAGACGATATGGTGCCCGCGTTCACCACGTACATGTCCTCGAGTTTCCACACGTAAGGGACGTGTTTGTGCCCGGTCAGGACCAGGTCCACCCCCGCGTATATCAGGAGTTCCAGCACGTCCCCGGCATCGAAAACGATGTTCCTCTCCCTGCCGGTGCCGGGGACGGGAAGCAGGTGGTGGTGCAGCGCGAAGATCTTGAATCCCTCTACGGCATGGAAATAATTGACTATCCTGCCGTATTTCTCCCTGCCGATCTGTCCCGAGTCGAGGTCGGGCTCGCTGGAGTCGACTCCCATGAGCAGGACTCCCTCCCACTCCATGTTCTGGAAAAGGGGGCCGAAGAGTCCCTGGAAATGCAGGTATCCCACGTTGCGGGAATCGTGGTTTCCGGGTATTACCAGTACGCGTTCGCAATCCAGGCCGCCCAGGTATGAAGCGGCGGTAAGATATTCCTGCCGGAAACCCTCGTTGGTGAGGTCGCCGGTCACCACCACGATATCGGGCTGCAGCTCGTTGAGCTCGAGCACGGTGCGGTTCATGAGGTTGGCCACGAAGTGGTAGGAGCCGATGTGGAAATCCGATATATGCGCGATGGTTATGGGTGACCGCTTTATGGGGTAGATCCTCGCCGGCATTGCAAACACTCTCCACTGGGCTCAGTTAATGGCGGCACTCGAACGGGGTTTGATTCCACGCATCGTGCGACATCCGGTTTCCACACACCTAATATAGCATACTCCCCGGTTTCTAACGCTCCCCCGCTTTCTCCATCAGCAGGTCCAGCAGTCGCCAGGCGGGGAACCCGGAGTAGCTCCCGCGGGCCACCCCCGCCTCGCTGAAGGAAGTGCCGCCGTCGGGCACGGCTTGCGGGTAATAGATGGCGAAGGGGACCGGGTCGCCGGTATGGGTGCGTACCTCGATGGGAGTCAGGTGGTCGGGCATGAGCAGAAAGGCGAAATCCTCGTTGGCCCGGATGGTCTCATCCAGAAAAGCGCCGACGACCTTGGTGTCGAAGTTCTCTATCGCCTCCACCTTCGCTTCCCAGTTGCCCTCGTGTCCAGCCTCGTCCGGCGCCTCGACATGGACGTAGACGAGGTCCGCTTGGCGCAGGCTCTCGATGGCGTATCGCGCTTTCGCCGCGTAGTCCGTATCGTAATACCCCGTGGCGCCCGGGACTTCCACCACTTCCATGCCCGCCTGCAGGCCCAGTCCCTTGATGAGATCCACGGCGGTGATGACCGAGCCCTTGAGCCCGTACCTCTCGGCCAAGGTGGGCATTACGGAGGACCTTCCCTGCCCCCAGGGCCAGATCATGTTCGCGGGCCGCAGCCCCCTCTCTATTCTCCAGGCGTTTACCTCGTGGTCCGCGAGCAGGCGGCGCGAGATGCGTATCAGGCCCGTCAGCCTGCGCGCGTTTGGACCCTGGGGGAGTATCTCCTCGATCCTCCGCCCCACCACGTCGTGGGGCGGGATGCAGCGGTCCTCGAGGTACTTGAGTCCTCTCAAGACCAGGAGATGGCGGTAGCTTACCCCGGGGAAGAACGCGGTGTGCTCGTCATCCAGCTTTTCCCGCAGCGCTGCGATGAGCCGCTTCGCCTCTTCCGTGGTGACGTGGCCAGCGCTGTAGTCGAGCAGGAAACCGTCTCCTTCCGTCACCAGGTTGCAGCGGAAGGCCACCTCCTCCGGTCCCAGCTCCACGCCCATGCTCAGGGCTTCCAGGGACCCCCGCCCGGAGTAGAACTCACGGGGGTCGTAACCAAGGATGGAGCAATTCGCTACATCGCTGCCCGCCGCCATCCCCTCCGGGATGGTGACGGCGGTCCCGCATATCCCCTCCCTGGCCAGGAAATCCATGTTCGGCGTGCGCGCGGATTCCAGCGGCGTCGCCCCTCCGTGCGCTTCGACCGGACGGTCGGCCGCTCCATCAGGCACCAGGATCACGTATTTCATGTTCACCTCTCTTCACCGCTAGGGGCCTTTCCGACCTTGAATCCGCCACCGAAACCGCTCTCCACGCACCGGAGGATGCGGGATCGCGGGCGCTACGCCAGACCGAGCCTGTCAAGTATCGTCTCCATGCGCGGCCGTACCACCTCCGGCTTCTCGACGCATTGCACCGCCAGGTCCGGATCCTTGAGGCCGTGGCCGGTGAGGACGCATACCACGAGCGATCCCCGCGGCAGCTCCCCGCGCCGGAAGGTCTTGTACAGTCCGGCGACGGATGCCGCCGAGGCCGGCTCCACGAAAAGGCCCTCGCGGTCCGCCAGCAGGCGGTAGGCGTCCAGTATCTCCTCGTCGGATACCATGCCGATGCTCCCCCGGGACTCGTCCGCCGCCGCTACCGCCTGCTCCCAGCTGGCGGGATTGCCGATTCGGATGGCGGTGGCCACGGTCTCCGGGCTGTCGATCACGTGTCCCCTCACGATAGGCGCGGCGCCCTCCGCCTGCCAGCCCATCATGCGGGGGAGAGAGTCTATCCTGCCCGCCTCGCGGTATTCGCGGTATCCCTTCCAGTAGGCCGTGATGTTACCCGCGTTTCCCACTGGTATGAACTGGTAATCGGGGGCTCGCCCCAGAGCGTCGCATATCTCGAAGGCTCCCGTCTTCTGGCCTTCTATACGGTAGGGGTTGAGGGAGTTCACCAGGACCACGGGGTGATCGTCGCTGATCCTGCGCACCAGTTGCAGCGCCTGGTCGAAGTTGCCGTCCACGGCGATGACTTTCGCGCCGTGGATCAGCGCCTGCGCCAGCTTGCCCAGGGCGATGGCCCCGCTGGGTATGAGCACGGCGCAGTCGAGCCCCGCGCGCGCCGCGTAGGCGGCGGCCGAGGCGCTGGTATTGCCGGTGGAGGCGCAGATCACCGCTTTCGCGCCCCCCTCCAGCGCCTTGGAGAGCGCCACGGTCATGCCGCGGTCCTTGAAGGATCCCGTGGGGTTCAGCCCTTCGCATTTGAGCAGCACCCGGGCATCGATCTGCCCGCTGATGTACGCGGCCTCCACCAGGGGGGTATCGCCCTCCAGGAGGGTTACTGCGGGCGTGCTCTCGTCCACGGGCAGGAATTCCCGGTACGCTTCTATTACACCCTTCCACCTCGGAACCAACGTATCACTCCCCCGAAACGGCGGCTTCCCGCGTCCCCGCGCTACTCCATTTCCTTATCTTCGACCCTGATCACGCTGACGATGCGGTTCACCGCTTCCAGCTTCTCCAAGCCGCTCACAGTGGAGCGCAGGCTCTCCTCCCGCACCGCATGGGTGACGAGCACGATGCGCGCTTCCTCTCCCGTGCCGTGCTGTATGACCGACTTTATGCTCACGCCGTTATCCCCGAACACGCCGGCGATCCGGGCCAGCACCCCCGGACGGTCGGGGACGTCAAAGATCATGAAGTAGCGGCAGACCACGTCCGCCATATCCTTGATGGCTTTATCGTAGAAGCAGGTGCATCCCACCAGGCGCCCGCCCATCAGCATGTTGCGCGTTATGGAGATGATGTCTCCGACCACGGCGCTTGCCGACGGCAGCGACCCCGCGCCCTTGCCGTAGAACATCAACTCGCCCACGGCGTCGCCGGACACGAAGATGGCGTTGTTCTCGTCGCGCACCGCCGCCAGGGGGTGGTCGGCGCGGATCATGGTGGGGTGCACGCGCACGCTGATGCCGTCCGCCTCGTCCTTGGCCACGGCCAGCAGCTTGATGACGTAGCCCAGGTCCCTCCCGAAGGTTATATCATCGGGGGTGAGGTCGGTGATGCCCTCGGTGTAGACGTCATTCAGCGTCACGCGCGAGCTGAAGGCCATGGAGGCCAGGATGGCCAGTTTGGCGGCCGCGTCCCTTCCCTCCACGTCTGCGCCAGGGTCCGCCTCCGCGTACCCCAGGGACTGGGCCTTGGCGATGGCCTCTGCGAAGGACAGCCCCTCCTCGGTCATGCGGGTGAGCACGTAGTTGGTCGTGCCGTTTACGATTCCCAATATCTGGTTAATGGTGTTTCCGGCCAGGCTCTGCTTGAGAGGGAGCAGGATGGGTATGCCGCCCCCCACGCTGGCTTCGTAGGCGATATCCACACCGGCTTGCTCCGCCGCCGCCATGATCTCTCCGCCGTGGGTGCTCATGAGCTCCTTGTTCGCGGAGACCACGTGCTTTCCAGCCGCCAGGGCCGCGAGGATGAAAGTTCTCGCGGGTTCGGTCCCGCCCATCACCTCCACGACGATGTCCACCTCCGGGTCATGGATAACGGCCGGGGCATCGGTGGTGAGCATGCTCTCCGGGACTTCCACGAAACGCGGCTCCGCGAGGCCCCTCACCGCGACGCTCTTGACCCGGATCTCGCAGCCCGTCCTCCTGGAGATGACCTCCGCGTTGTCCCGCAGGATGCTGAACACGCCCGATCCCACGGTGCCGCAACCTATCTGCCCGACATGGACGGTTCTTTTCCCTTCTTCCATGGTCCCTCCGGTTCCTATCCAGTTGTAACGATATTCTACCAGGATGCTAAATCGTGCGTGATATAATCCGGATATGAAACTGAAAAAACCCGTGCTGCAGGTAGCCCTCGACTTCGTGGACCTCGAGAGGGCGATCCAGGTCGCGGAGGAGGCGGTCGCCGGCGGCGTGGACTGGATCGAGGTCGGCACCCCGCTGATCAAGAGCGAGGGGCTCAACGCGGTACGGGAACTGCGGCGGCGCTTTCCCCGCCATGTCATCATAGCGGACATGAAGACCATGGATGCGGGGAGGGCGGAGGTGGAGGCGGCGGCCAAGGCCGGCGCGAATATCATCGATGTCCTGGGGGCCGCTTCCGACGCCACGGTAAGGGAATGCGTGGAGGCGGCCGACAACTACGGCGCCGAGATCATAGTGGACCTCATCGAAGTGGGGGATCCCGTGGACCGGGCGCGCGCCGCCGAAGCGGCGGGCGCCGATTACATCGCCGTGCATACGGCCATAGACATGCAGATGCGCGGCGGGGACCCTTTCGAAAGGCTGAAGGTGGTCGCCAACACCGTCGATATCCCCATCGCCGTGGCGGGGGGGATAAACTCCGAAACGGCCGCGAAGGCCGTGAAGAGCGGCGCCGACATAGTGATCATAGGCGGCGCGATCATCAAGAGCAAGGACGCCCGCAAGGCGACGGAGGAGATAAAGAAGGCCATGCTGACCGGCGAAGCGGTGGAGACCGGCCTCTACAAGAGGGTCGGCATGGAGAGCGTCAGGGAAATCCTGGAACGCGTATCCACTCCCAATATCTCTGATGCCATGCACCGCTCGGGAGAGCTGGAAGGCATACCGCCCATCAGCCCCGGCTTCAATATGGTGGGGCCGGCGCTGACCGTCCGCTCCTACCCGGGCGACTGGGCGAAACCGGTCGAGGCCATCGACCTCGCGGAGGAGGGCGACGTGATCGTCATCGACGCCGGCGGCCTGGGGCCGGCGCTGTGGGGGGAGCTGGCCACCCACAGTTGCCTCCAGAAAAAGGTTGCCGGGGTGGTGATCGACGGCGCCATCCGCGATACGGTGGAGATACGCGCCCTCGGCTTTCCCGCCTTCTCACGTCTGGTGACCCCTACCGCCGGAGAGCCCAAGGGCTTCGGCGAGATAAACGTACCCGTCAAGGTGGGAGGGAGGCGCGTCTTCCCCGGCGACTGGATGGTGGGCGACGATGACGGCGTGGTGGTCATCCCCAGGGACAAGGTGGTGGAGATCGCCAACCGCGCCATGGACGTGCTGGAAAAGGAGAACCGCCTGCGCGGGGAGATCGAGGCGGGCTCCACCCTCTCCCAGGTGGCCTACCTCGAGAAATGGGAAAAGAAGTAATCGGGGCCAGGGGCCTGTTGCATGAGCCACAACCGAACGTTGAATGGGGTCGTATCTTCGGTCTTCGATGGGATGTGCTTCTTAACCTGACCCTACTTCCCATTACGCGAATCGACGGTCAAGGCCTCGGGATAACCGAAGGCCGATACGACCCCGTTCCGAGAACGCACCATGAAACTTCGGGTTTATGCAACAGGCTCTCAGGCCCCGGCCTGACCGGCTACTCTTTGCGGCGGCGCCACTTGCTGAGCCATTGCTTCTTGGCGAGTTCGGCCGGCGTCTCTTCTTCCGGGCCTTCGCCACCGGTTTGGGGCTGCTTCGCGGGAGGGGTCTCCCCGGTCAGCAGGACTGCCCCCTGGTAGTTGGGTACCTGCCAGATCAAGGCGGTCAAAGGGCCCCCGGCGCCCTTGCGTTCGGCGATGGCCGAGAGGAACAGGGCGGCCTTGGCGGGATCGGAGGCGCGGCGCAGGATGAGAGTGACGTCGCGCGGCCCGATCACCCTGGCCACCACGGGATCGCACAACACCGCCATATCCCCGGGCGACAATTTCGCCTCCTCTACCTCGACGGCCTCGCCGGAGCTCGTGCCGAGCAGCGCTCGATCCTCGCCTTCCCGCTGGAACACCGAGCGCGCTTCTCCGTCATGGAAGAGGAACAGTCCGCCCCCGCCGCTGCGGGCCGTGTAAGCATTCGCGGTGTTGGCCACCATTACGGCCAGGTCCAGCTTCATACCCTCATCGGGCCACTTGTCCAGAATGTACCGATGTATGTGGTGGAACATCCGTCTGAGCATGCGGCCGTAGTCCGGGACCTCGAGGTCGCGCCCCCTTTGCTTGAAGAACTCGTGCAGGAGCGCTATGGCGTAGCGCCTTGCCTCGAGTTCCTCCAGGCTATCGCTTTCGGAGCACAGACCAGCCGCGAAGACCAGCCCGGACGGGCTTCCGCCCTCCTTCATCTTGAGGACGAAGAAGGGCGCGTCGGGCGGGGTCTTCCTCAGCCCGGTATGGGAAATACCGATATTGGGGCCCCCCTCTTGGATGCCGCTTCACCTCCCCATCGACTCCGGCACCACGCGACGGCGTCTTCCGTGGCCACCGGTTCAATCCCAGGTTCGCTCCCCGCGAACGAGGTCCTCGTACGATTCCCTCTCTCTCACCACGCCGAAGCGGTCGCCGTCCACCATGACCTCGGCGGCGCGGCGGCGGGAATTATAGTTGGACGACATGGTGAACGCGTACGCGCCGGCGCTCATCACCGCGAGCAACTCTCCCGGCTCGGAGCGCGGCAGCTCCCGCTCCCTGGCCAGGAAGTCGCCCGATTCGCACACCGGTCCCACCACGTCCACGGTCTCGCCCTCACGTCCCGTCTTGCGTACGGGCAATATCTCGTGGAATGAGCCGTAGAGGCTGGGCCGGATGAGGTCGTTCATCGCCGCGTCCACGACCAGGAAGTCCTTGTCCCCCGTGCTCTTGCGGTAGAGTACCCGGGTCAGGAGAACGCCCGCGTTGCCCACGATCATGCGCCCGATCTCCAGGATGACCTTGCAGCCGGACTCCCCGAGCAGGGGCTCGAGGGCCTGCGCGTAGTCCCGGGGGTACGGCACCTCCTCCTGCCTGTAGGGGATGCCGAAACCGCCGCCGATATTCAGGTAGCGTATGGTGAGCCCGCTGGACTGCAGACGCTCCAACAGCTTCCCGACGATCGCCAGGCTGGCACGGAAGGGGTCCACCTGGGTTATCTGGGAACCGATATGCTGGTGCACCCCCACGACCTCCACGTTGGACAGCGAGGCCGCGTATTCGTATACCGCCACCGCCTCCTCGATGCCGATGCCGAACTTGGCCTCCTTCAACCCGGTGGCGATGTAAGGGTGCGTCTCCGTGTCCACGTCGGGGTTGACGCGCAACGCGATGCCCGCCTTCAAC
>CAZQFX010000050.1:16440-17622 GCA_964592775.1 uncultured Actinomycetota bacterium | reverse complement strand
GCCGTAAATCATTGACGGACAATGATGCTGAGATAGCAAGATGGGAAAGCCGCCGGGGAGGGTGGAACCGGACAACGGCCGTAAACGTCTGGTAGCATCGTGGGCGGGCCAGGCAAAAAACCTGCTAGACGGAGAGCAAGATAAAGGCGGGACGGGTAAAGGACGATGTCTTAAGGGACTAGAGGATACGAGGGATTGCATGAGTCACAAGCCACCGGGTGAGCGGTTTTTCGTGTTGCTGATGGCGGCCATGCTCGTGGCCGCCTCTTTTTCCTGTGCCTTCATGCGAGGGGAGGCGGCGCTCGCCCAGGGCGCATTCAAAGACATCGCCGACCAGCCCGCCGAGATCCAGCAGGCGATCGCTTACGCCTGCGGCGCGGGATACATGTCGGGATTCCCGGACGGCGGCTTCCACCCCAAGGACGCGACCACGCGGCTCGATTGCGCCAGGGCCTTGGTCACCATCTTCGACCACGCCGGAGAGCGGGCGGATCCGTCCATCACCTTCACCGACCTGCCGGCTTCCGACCCCAACCACGTATGGGCCAACCTGGCGGTGAAATACGGCCTCATGGATAAGAATCCCGACGGCTCCTTCGCCCCCGACCAGGGGGTGCTCTTCGAGCGCGTGGCCCAGGGGGCGGCGGCGGGGATGGGGCTGAATGGCGCGGCGATGAACGTCAACACGCTCATCGGGGGAGCCCCCTACTACGGCGGGGCCATGGCCGTGTTCATGGACCTTCGCCTCAAGTACCGCTACAGCAGGATATGGCCGGGCCAGACCTATCCCAGGGGAGAGATGGCCTTCACCCTCTACCGTATCGACAACGTGGAGGACTGGCGTCCGTGGTACGTGAGCGAGTCCTTCACCGCCGCGCGCTGCGTGCTCCCGGAGGCGACCTCCGGGCAGTTCCAGGCGGTGAGCTTCGGTTTCGAGCGCCTGGGCTGCCCCTACGTGTACGGCGGCGAGAGGGAATCGGAGGGCGGGTTCGACTGCTCGGGCTTCGTCTACAACACCCTCTCCATCCGCATGGGCTATCCCATGATGCGCGTGGCCGACGACCAGCTGCGGGACAGCCGCTACCTCTACGTCACCCGCGGCGCCCTGCAGCCCGGCGACGTCATCGGCTTCTACGAGGACGCCGATGCCGGCCCCGGCAGCTATATCGGCCACGCGGGCAT
>CAZQFX010000050.1:0-16430 GCA_964592775.1 uncultured Actinomycetota bacterium | reverse complement strand
CCCGGCGACATCTTCCTCATGGACGGCCACACCGGCATGTACGTGGGCAACGGCCTCTTCATCCATTCCACGGGTTCCAACGGCGGCGTGAGCATCGACTGCCTGGACAACAACGACTACTGGGGCACCCATCTCGCCTGGGGCAGGAGGGTGGTGGGCGGACCCTATAACGACCGTTTCGACACCTGGCTCCTTCTCTACAACCCGTCCCAGGAGGAGCTGCCCGTGGACGTGAGGTACCTGAGGCCGAGCGGCGGTCAGGTGACGCAGACCTATACCCTGGCCCCGCACAGCCGCTTCAACGTCCCCGTCGACGTCCTCTTCCCATGGGACGAGGTCTCCATGGAAGTGAGCGCCCCGGCGCCGGGCGTGGTGGCGGAGCGGGCCATGTACTTCGACTACCGGGACTGGGCGGACGGGGGCCATGCCGCGGTGGGCACGGAAGAGGCGTCCCTGCAAGGCTACTTCGCCGAGGGTTGCACCGGCGAGGGCTTCAATACCTGGCTGCTGCTCGCCAACCCCGAGGAACGGGAGGCACAGGTGGAGGTGAGCTACCTGCGGGAGGGTGGCGCGCCCGTGGTCGAGATCTACGACCTGGCCCCCTCGAGCCGTTTCACCGTGCTGGTGAACGATGTCGACGGGCTGGCGCCGGGGAGCGTGGGGATAAGCTTCCGTTCCCTGAACGGGGCGAGGGTGGCGGCGGAGCGCGCCGTATACTTCGACTATCGCGGCCTGCGGGACGGCCACTGCTCCCAGGCCATAAGCGAGACCTCCAAGAAGCTCTACCTGGCCGAGGGCCACACGGGGCCCGATTTCGATACCTGGATCCTCCTGGCCAATCCCAACCGGGAGCCCGCCGAGGTGGAGGTCTCCTACCTGGTGCAGGAGGGGCAGAACGTCACCGAGAGGAGGACGGTGCCGGCGCAGTCCCGCCTGACCATCAACGCGGAGGAAAAGGTAGCGGACAAGTCCTTCGGCGTGACCATCACCTCGCTCAACGGCGTGGGCATCGTGGCGGAGCGCGCCATGTACTTCGACTATCACGGCGAGATCGCGGGGGGCCACTGTTCCGCGGCGGTGAACGAGCCCGCGCGCGAGTTCTGCATGGCCGAGGGCTATACCGGCGGCGATTTCGATACCTGGATACTCCTGGCCAACCCGAACGGCGAGTCCGCCGGCGCCAGGTTGACCTTCGCCAGAGAGGACGGGTCGGTGGTCACCCGGGACGTGGCCATACCGGCGCTCTCGCGCCTGAGCCTGAGGGCCAACGAGGTGCCGGGCCTCGAGGACTGCGCCTTCTCCACCTCGGTCACTTCCGAAGCGCCGTTGTTCGCGGAGCGCTCCATGTACTTCTACTACAAGGATTACTCGGGAGGGACGAACTGTACCGCAGTGGAAGGGCCCTCGCAGCACCGCTTCTTTGCCGAAGGCTACACCGGGGGATAGACCCCAAAGACTCCATGGCCACCCACATTTCTCGGAGAAGAACCATATGGAAATACAATCATCGCCGGCATATATAATCATGGCGTGAAATCATGGCGTGAAAGACGGAGGGTGCCGGAATGCCTTTTTCATGGTTCTTCAACCGGACATGTGGGTAGAGGCCGGGCCCGACCCGTATTCGTGTATCATGAAACCCGGGGACGGTCATGGCGATGTCCTCCGGACGTCGGTCTTTGTCCGTACGAGATCTCTTCGCTGGCGCTCGCGTCGACATTGAAGAAGCGCTTGCGAGGATGGTGAAAGCAGGGGCCGATATATGGATATGTCTCTGAAGGCCCAGGATGACATTGAAGAAGCGCTTGCGAGGATGGTGAAAGGGAGGCGGGTATCGACGTGAAGGGAAAGAGAGACATGCCGGGCCTGGACGAGTTCCGGGCCCTGGTGGAAGAGGCGCTGGACGGCTTCCCCGAGGACTTCCAGCGGCTGGTCTTCGATAACCTGGCCGTCGTGGTGGAGGATATGGCCACACCCGCTGATGCCGCCGAGGTCGGGGTGCGCGACCCCATGCTCCTCTTGGGCATGTACTCCGGTGTACCCTTCACGCAGTGGGGGAGGGACCGCGTCGCGCGCCCACCCGACGTCATCAGGATCTACCGCCTTCCCATCCTGTCGGAACTTCGCAGCGACGGGGATATCCGCGAGAAGGTGCGCAGCGTAGTGTTGCACGAGCTGGGACACCGCGCGGGCATGGACGAGGAGCGCCTGCGCGAACTCGGCGTCTAATGACGAGGTCGGTTGATGGCAGGCTGTTCCGACCCCATCAGGACGCGGAGAGGGCGGCGCCGAGAGCCCCCACGATCTGCGGGTTTTCCGGGATGAGCAGGGACAGGCCGAGGCGCCTCTCCAACAGGTCCCTCAGGCATGGATTGCGGGCGACCCCTCCGGCGAAGACCACCTCACTCTCCAACCCGACCCGTTTGAGCAGGGACGCCGCGCGGTCGCAGATGGCCTCGTGCAGCCCGTGGGCTATCTCTGGCCGGGGAGTCCCGCGCGCGATGAGCCCAGTGACCTCGGACTCCGCGAACACGGTGCACATGCTGGATACCTTCACCTCGCTCCCGGTGTCCATCGCCATGAGGCCCATCTCCTCGAGCGAAAGGCCCATGGCGGCAGCCATCACCTCGAGGAATTTGCCCGTACCCGCCGCGCAGCGGTCGTTCATCTGGAAGTCCAGCACCTTGCCCCCCGGCCCCAGGGAGATGGCCTTGGTGTCCTGCCCGCCTATATCCAGGATGGTCCGGCACCCGGGGAACACGCTGCAGCAACCCAGGGCGAAGGCCTTGATCTCCGTGATGGTACGGTCGGCGAAGTTCGCCTGGGCCAGGTGCCTGCCGTAGCCGGTGGCGACCAGAAAGTCGAAACTGCGGTCCTTCATGAGGAGGCGGCACTGCTCCAGCGGGTCGAAGGTCGTCTCCACCACCTCGCTGCTGATGATGCCGCCGCCGTCCATCTCCACCAGGGCGATGGTGCGCGAGCCGATGTCCAGGCCTGCCGTGGTCATGCTCTTTTCCTTTCCGTGACCGGAAGCGCCCGCGGCGGTCCTCCGCGACCGTCGCATACCGCAAGGCGGCATCCGCCAGAAGTAACATACAACAAACGAAGCCGGACCGCTATCGGTTACATGCCGCCGCGTATCCCGCATGCTAGCGGGCCCTGTCCGCCTCTATATTCCTACGGTAAAGGGATTGCTTTGGCATCGATTATTCCGCCATGGATAAAACGGAAACAGGAAGCCGCCTCCCGCGGATGCCGCGCCCGAACAAGAGGCGTCTTCCCGAACGCATCTACAGCAGGTCAAACCGCGCCTTTGCTTCCGACCATCTCGATGAGGGCCTGGATGCGCGTGGAGAGCTGGCCTATATCCTCGGCGCTGTAATCGGTCTCCAGGTAGAGGAAGGGCACGCCGTCCCCCTCCATGGCCCGCTGCACCCGGAAGGCCTCCACGGTGAAGGGGTCGCAGAATTGCAAGGCGTGGTATACCACCGCGTCGATATGGTAATCACGCACCAGCTCCCGGATGTGGTCCAGCCTTTCCTGGTTGGGTGTGAAAACGGCGCAGTCAATCTTGAGATAGCGTTCCGCGATAGAATCAAGGAGCCCATCGATGCCCGGGGCATCTTCGTCCACCAGGTGGCGGAAATAGCGGATGCCCGTGCACATCTCGTCCATGGCCACCACGGCTCCCGATTTCTCGATGATGGTCGGGACCTTCCAGTTGGGTATGGCCATGGGGCACCCCGAGAGGAGCATGCGGGGACGGTGCGCCCCCCCGATGCATCCGCCGTCGGCCGTTCTTTCCTCCAGCTCGTCGCATAGTTCGTTGACCTTGGAGGTCAGGCGTACCGGGTCGTCGTAGAAGGCGATCTGGTTGATGAGCAGGGCGTCGCGGCCGGAGATGACCGGGGGGTCGCTCTTGCGCAACATGGCGAGGCGGAGGAGCGCCCTGCGCTTCCTGTTCACCACGCGGACCGCCTCACGCAGCACCTCCTCCTCGACGCGTTTTTCGGTAAGCTCTTCCAGTTGTGCGAGCAGGCGGCGGACTTCCTCCCCCCATAGACGCCGGCCCGACTCGCTCTTGCGTTGTGGCAGATCCATGACGTATACGGGCTGGAACTCGCCCAGTATCTCGTAGTATTTCTTCTTGCCGTCGCAGGTGGTCTCCCCGACCAGCAGGTCGCAACATTCCATGTAGGGGCAGACTTTCGCCAGCTTGAACCCCAGGGAGGACTTGATCAGGGCGCAGAGGTTGCGGGGAAGGTATTGCTCGGCCACGTCCTCGGCGACCCGAGCCCCCGCGCAGAGTCCCACGCCGATGCCTCCCGCGGCGATGATCAGCTCCTCGGGAACATAGGTGCAGAAAGTCCCGATGACCACCCCGCCGGATGCGCGGTGATCGACCAGCTCCTTGACCCGCAGGCCGTGGATCTCCGAGAAGACGAAGTCGAAGTAGGACATCCCTTCCGGGCGGCCTTCCTGCCTGACGATGGAATCCTTGTACAGCGGCGGCAGCACCTTCAAGAGGCTGTCGTGAGCCTCAAGGTCCAGCCCCAGCTCCTCCCACATGTCGCGATAATCCGTCATCCTTCTCTCCTTTGACTCGCGATCCCGCCTGTTTCTTATCCGCGGGATCCTGGCGCCTGGGAATAGCGACCGCAGGAGCGAGGGATGGGATGGAACGGGCCTTCGCGCGTTCTGCCGACCACATCACCCCTGCCATCACCCACGTTTCTCGAAGAAAAACCGTCCGCTTTCTCCCGCGGACCTTGTTCCGTCTCCCGAAGGTGGGACCACTCCGCATGGCTTGGCTAGGCCCACCGCGAACGATAGGGAATGACCTCCGCGTATATCACCCCCCTCTCGTCCAGGATGGATACGGCTTCGTCCTTCAACGCGGGATCTATGCGCAGGGAGATGCAGCAACTGGCGCTGAGCTCCCTCGGGGTGTTGATGACGGCATGTCTTATCCCTGCGTCCTTGAGCGCCTTCTCCGCGCTCAAGGCATGATGCGTCGACTCGAAGAGGAAGACGAAGCAGTTGCACTCATTCATAAAAATAAATTATAAAAACGATATATTTAACTTATCGGAGCCATAATACATATCGCAGGGGCCGAAGGCAAGGGGCTTCGGCCGGCATGCAAGCCGGGGGTTCAACGGCGATGGCTACCGATTCGCCGGGCTGTTCCGAAAATAGCCTTTGCGGCACCATATCTTGTTTCCCATTCATGGCGCGAAGCTGTTTTCATCCTTTGCTGGTGCCGCGACCTTGCGGCATGAGGGACTGATCGAGAACTGCGTTTTCGGCGGATCCATGATAGCTATCGCGCTCTTCAGCCAGGGAAAACGTACACGGGACGTACATCATGGTTGAATTATCGGTCAACCCGTCGAGACACGGCCCGGCCCCGCACCCATGCCTTGCCATACTCGCCGCCCACGCCCCTCGAGGAAGAACCCGATGTGGGAAAGCCGTTCTTCCCGGGTATACAGGTATCCCGAGAGCAAAGATGCGGCCCAATCCGAAGTATGCGGCCGACTCGCGGGCAGGGTTTGGCCCCAACCATGCACGGCGCTTCAGGAGAGGCGGTTTACGAACTCCACGCAACGGTCGATGATGAGCTGCCTGTCGTTGTCCAGGGTGGCCACGTGGTAGGAGTTCTCCAGCCACACCAGCTCCTTGTCCGACGAGCCTGCGTGCTCGACGATAAAGGGCCCGTTCGACGGGGGCACGACGTGGTCCTCCCGCGAGGTGAAGACCAGCACCGGCGCTTTTATGCTCGCCAGGTCACGCCTGGCGGTCTTCATCAGCGCGTGCAGCTGGGCGGCGGCGGGCACCGGCACCTTGTCGTAGCAGGATTCCTTCATGGCCGGGTCCTTGATGTCGCTGCCCACCCCGGGGATGGTCTTGAGCACGTATTTCGCCACCGGGGTCAGCGGCAATAAGGGGCTCAGTTTGGCGATGGCCGCGTTGATGGGCATGAGGCCCGCCACCTTTTCCGCGTAGCGCTCCCCCAGAAAGCAGGTGATGGTCCCTCCCATGGAGAGGCCGGCCACGAAGACCCTGTCGCAGCGCTGCAGGAGTTCCCGCAGGCTTTTTTCCGCTTCTCCCGTCCACTCCTGCCACCTGCGCGTGCTCAGGTCCTTCACCGAGGTGCCGTGCCCGGGAAGGCACGGTCCGATCACCGTGAAGCCCGCAGCGGCCAGTCCCTCGCCCAGGGGAAGCATGCTCTGGGTGCAGCCGGTGAAGCCGTGCACCACCAGCACGCCGGTCTTGCCTCCGTCGAAAGAGAACGGTTGAGCGTCGGGCCAGACTTCTTCCGCCATCGTAACCCTCCTTCTTCTCTCCAAACCTCGCGTTTGTACGCCGGATTCAGGGCTTGGCGCCATGGACGGCGGCGAGACCGCCACCTCGGCTTGCCATCCATCCACTTGCGGGATGCAGTGCATGGCGTCCCCTGACGAAGCCGCACCCGCTGCCGCAAGCAAGGCCTCTCCGCCTCATGTAGCCGTCTCGGGGACCTGGTCTTCGCGCGCCCAATCCAGGCAACGCTCCACGGCCCGCTTCCAGTCCCTGCGTATCATGCGCACGCGCCCGGCCGCGGACTCATCGGGCAGCGCTTCGCGGTCGAGCCGCCAGCGCTCCTCCGCCTCCTCCAGGCTCTTCCAGAAACCGGTCGCCAGTCCAGCAAGAAGGGCCACCCCCAGCGAGGTCGTCTCCGAGATGGCCGGCCGGCGTACCGGGACGCCCAGCAGGTCCGCCTGGTATTGCAGGAGCATATCCATCACGCTGGCGCCGCCGTCCACGCGCAGCTCCTGCAGGGGAATGCCCGCCTCCTCCCGCATCACCTCCACCACGTCGGCGGTCTGCAAGGCCATGGACTCGATCACCGCTCGCGCGATATGGGCCCTGTTCGTCCCCCGGGTCATGCCGATGAGCAGAGCCCGTGCGTCGGGATCCCAGTATGGGGCCCCCAGCCCTACGAAGGCCGGGACGAAGTAGACACCCCCCGTATCCTCGACCTCCGCCGCGAGCTCGTCTATCTCGGACACCTTCCTTATTATCTGCAGGCCGTCGCGAAGCCAGTTCACCGCCGCCCCGGTGACGAAGATCGAACCCTCCAGGGCGTAAGTCGCCCGCCCCCCCATTGACCAGGCCACGGTGGTCAGCATGCCCTTGCGGGAGAAGCGCGGCTCGCTCCCGATGTTCATGAGCACGAAACTGCCCGTGCCGTAGGTGTTCTTGGTCATGCCGGGGCG
This sequence comes from uncultured Actinomycetota bacterium, assembly GCA_964592775.1. Classification (GTDB taxonomy): domain Bacteria; phylum Actinomycetota; class Geothermincolia; order Geothermincolales; family RBG-13-55-18; genus SURF-21. The sequence continues at coordinate 9,168 of CAZQFX010000050.1, read as the reverse complement.
AAAACAAGCCTGCCCGAAGAGGGCCGCCTGCTGGTCCCCGGCCACCCCGGCGATGGGGGCGGTGATGCCCAGGAAGGCGTCGGGGTCGGTGTCCCCGAAGTCACCGCTGGATTCCTTCACCTCGGGGAGGATGGACATGGGCACCCCGCACATCCCGCACAACTCGGGATCCCAGGCGAGGTCGCGGATGTCGAAGAGGAGGGTGCGGCTGGCGTTGGATACGTCGGTGGCATGGACGCGCCCCCCGGTGAGCCGGTAGAGGAGCCAGGAATCGATGGTGCCGAAACATAGCTCGCCCGCCTCCGCGCGGCGCGCGATATCGGGCTCGTTCTCCATGACCCAGGCTAGCTTGGTGCCCGAGAAATAGGGGTCCAGGACCAGGCCGGTCCTGTTTCGCACCATGTCCTCGAGGCCGTCCTCCGCGCAGCGGCGGCAGATGTCGGCGCTGCGCCGGCACTGCCAGACGATGGCCTTGCGTACCGGCCTGCCGTCGGCACGGTCCCAGAGCACCGCGGTCTCCCGCTGGTTGGTGATAGCGACGGCCGCCACCTCCGCCGGACTTACAGCGGCCGCGTCCAGTGCCTGCCGCGCCGCCTCGCGGGTGCGCTCCCATATCTCCTCGGCGTCGTGTTCCACCCATCCGGGTTGGGGGTAATACTGCGTGAACTCCAGGGAGACGTTGGATACGATGCGCTGGTCGCGGTCGTAGCAGATACACCTGGTCCCGGTGGTACCCTCGTCGATGGCCAGGATGATCACGGGCCGCCTCCCTCGGGTAGCGATGAAGGTGGTCGTCTAGTCCTCGTCGAGAAGAGCGTCGTCTTCCATCCCTTCTTCGTAATCCTCCGTTTCCGGCATATCCTCGAATTCCATGCTCTCCTGGGGCTCCGGCTCCCCCCCTATATCCGACGTCCTGCCGCCGGCCTCCGGCCGCAGATCGATGATACGGCGCTCGCGTCCCTCGGTGTCCAGGCCCAGGCGCCGCAAGAGGCGCGGCAGGCTGTGGAAGACGATCCGCGAGGGGGCCACCTCGATCTCGCGCTGAAGCAGCCCCCCCAGCTCTTTCTCCAGGTAGCTCTTGGATATCCCCTCTACCGGCGTGATGTGCAGGTACAGTTCGTCCAGATCGAAGGGATCGTCGTTGTGCTTGTGTATCTCGAGCTGCCACTCGAGCACGTCTTTATGCCCGGAAAGCAGGGGGTAGAAGGCATTGAGGTCGACCAGGGTGCCCTTGAGCTTGGTCAGTTCGAACTCCTTGTACTCGGAGGTGCGGGTTATCTCCGGGCCCAGCCTGGGCAGCGAGCGTCCACAGTGGGGGCAGGGGGAGGTATCCAGCCCTCCCTTTACCAGGTCCCCGGTGCGGAAACGCAGCAGGACGCTGCCCCTCCAGTCCAGGGAGGTATAGACGATCTCCCCGTCCTCCCCCTCCCCCAGGCGCTTGCCGCTCTCGGGGTCGATGATCTCGATGATCTCCATGTCCGGGAAGAGGTGGTAGCCCGAGCTCTCCTCCTTGGACATGGCGGCGGGCCGGCATTCGCTCCAGGCCACCCTCCCCTCGGTGAAACCGTAGGTCGAGGCGACGGCCGCCTTCTCCGCTCCCACCTTGACGAGCAGTTCCTGTATTTTACCCTTGAGCCCGTCCGGCAGGCGGTCGCCGCCCATGATCAGGGTGTGCAGGCTCGAGAGGTCCCTCCCCTCCGCGACCGCCAGGCGCAGGAGGTGGTAGGCATAGCTGGGCGTGGCTGTGAGCACCGTCCCTCCCAGGCGTTCCAACCCCTCCAGGATACGGTGGGTGCCGAGGATGCGGCCGCCGCCCGTATGCAGCGCGGGCACGCCCGCCGCCTCGGTGGCGAAGCAGGTCATCCAGAAGGCCAGGTGGGGGGCGAAAGGGAAGGCGTTTATCAACATGTCCTCCCGGGAGAGCTCGAGCAGCTCGAAGAGCCGCCTTCCCGCCTCCCGCATGCGCTGCAGGTCGTAACCGGTATAGAGGATGGGGGTGGGAAGGGCCGTCCTCCCGATGGTGAAATGATAGTGGATGGGGAGGAACTCCCAATCCATCAACTTGGCGTAGCCTTTCTTGCCGTGGGTGATCTTCAGGCCCCTCTGCCTCATGCGCAGGTAGGTCTTCGCGTTCCTCATGCGCTCGGGGGTCGGTTGCAGCACCAGCGACAGCGGGATGGCGGGGTCTTCCGGCAGGGGAGCGATGTCCGCCTTGGTTGTGAAAGGTATGCACGACAGATCCCTCACCGTCTTGACCACTCCTGGCTTGATGCGGTTGTAGTCCAGCAACTCGCGGTAGTAGGGGCTGTAGGGATAGACCAGTTCGCGGATAAAACGCGCCAGGCGCTGCTCCTGGGCCGCCAGGTACTGCTTGGCCGGCAGATGGTCCCAGAGTGTCTTAGGCATGTGGCTCTTCCTCCCCGTATATCCGGTCGTTCAGAAGGGAACAACAGGCTGCTGTCTTCCGGGTCCTTGATTATCGATAGTATCACGAAAGCAAAGGATGATGCAGCAGGGCCGGGAACAGTCGTCGCAAAGATGGGCAAATACGGGGCCGGCCCCGTCTCCTGCCGGCCAGCGGCTAAAAGGAAAGGGGCGCGGGTTCCCGCGCCCCAAAGCCAGCTTACCTCGGCCCGTTTTGATAAGGGCGTCAGTGTCGGTGGTGGCCCCGAAGGGTAAGTACCCCGATCCATAAATACGCTGGTATTCGACCGCCGCTGCATCCCCGCCCGCTGTGTTGCGCTCCCTGCGACGTACTCGCAGAGTACGCCTCGGTCGCGTGCCTTGCGAGCGTGGCGCAGCGTCGCTCTCGGTACGTCACCGTATTTATGAACCTGGGTACTAAGGTCTGCAGCCCTCGGAACAATGAGCCACCCGCGGAACCATGTAACGCTTCATCCAGGCACCTCCTTATGAATCCCGGAAACTCCTCCCCGTTATTCTCTCAACCCAATTTATAGCATATCTCGCATTCCCCGACGACACCGTGCTTGCGCACTTCCCGCAGGCTCGCCTTGCGCCCCGATACGCGGGAAACGGAGAAGAGCCCGGTCGGCACTATGGGGCACAATGCCGGCTCACCCTCGGCCTTGAGCAACTCGTTGCCATGGCAGATGTGGCACCCAACTACCTGGATACTCAGATCGTCACCGTCTCCCTTGACCTCGACACGGTCGCAGAAACGCAATTCGTTGTTGAGGTAATCCTCGAAGGCCCGGTTGAACTCCTCACCCCGCAATCCGGTTCCGGTCCGGGCGTGGAACTCCTCCGCCCACTCCGAACCTATCTTCGCCTTCAGCTTCTCTACATCCTTGGCGTTCGCCTTTACCACGGCCTTGTGATACTTCTTGAAGAACTCGCGGTCCATCTCCTCCATGCTCTACCCCCCTTCTGCGGCTAGATCATCTTTACCGCGCCCAGCTCGCAGGCGTGGGAGCAATCTCCGCAGAGACGGCATCTCTCGAAGTCAATCGCCACCCTGCAGGCTTGCCCGGACCCGTTGTCTCCGGCTATGACCCGGAACGCCCCGTGCTTGCAGAAGCGTACCGCCTTGCAGTCGGAACAACGTTCCGCGATGTCGCATCTCTCCACGTCTATCCACGGCATCTTGCTTCTCATCGCCTGCTCCTAATATACCGCTAGGGGTATATTAGAGCCGTGTGGGGTCCCCGGCTCTGATTTATATCAGCCGGGGCTATCTCCCACAAGCATCTCCGGAGAAGGGAGCGGTAGGTTTAATCGCGTGCGAAATGTGGTAGAGTATAGTTAGTAGGTTGATGGAAATCAGCTCCCGAGAATAAGCGAGATTGCGGGGATCTCCGCGGCATATGCAGAGATAGGCTTTTCCCGGGAGCTGTCCCTTTGCCGGGGCTTTTTCTGAACCCACAAGGATGCATCGGTGGCGAGGATATACGAAACCGAGTTACCGGTGGATATTATCTGCGTGGATCCCTATAACGCGCTGCGCAATACCTGAACCAGGTCCTCCAGGACCGTATCCCTGGGATTGGAGGAGCGCAGGCGCGTGTTCAGAAAGGCCTCGGCCGCGATCGTCTCCACGCTCGCTTCCGCGATACCGGCCTGCTTGAGGTTGGAGGGGATCGGCAGAGACGAGGCCAGCCCTTCCACCGCCTTCGCGGCCTCCTCCGCCGCGCGCGGCGCCGGAAGGCCGGAGACGTTCAAACCCATGGCCACGGCCAGTTCGCGGTAAAGCTCCGGGCATGCCTCCAGGTTGAACCGCATGACATGCGCGAGGAGGAGGGCGTTGGCCTTGCCGTGGGATATCCCTAAATGGGAGCCCAGCGCGTGGGCGAGGGCGTGCGTGAGGCCCAGGCCCGCCGAGGTGAAGGCCATCCCCGCCACGAAGGATGCCATGGACATGGCATGGCGGGCTTCCGCGTCCGAGCCGTCCGCGCATGCCCTCTCCAGATGGAAATAGGCGAGCTGCGCCGCCTTGAGAGAGAGCGCCTGCGTGGGCTCCCAGGCCCGGCGGGCGACGAAGGATTCCACGGCATGGGTCAGGGCGTCCATCCCCGTCGCCGCGGTCAGCTCGGGGGGCATGGAATAGGTGAGCAGCGGATCGATGACGGCGAGCACGGGGTAGAGGTTCTGGCTGACCACGGACATCTTCTGCCGGCGCTTACCCCCGGTGATCACCGCGACCCAGGTCACCTCGCTTCCCGTCCCCGAGGTGGTGGGGATGCAGATGAGGGGTTTCGAGCGGCGCGGGACGCGCCCGACGCCCTCCCAGGACGCGACGTCCCCTTCGCTGCCCATCCTAGCCGCTATGACCTTAGCGGCATCAATGGGGCTGCCGCCCCCCAGACCGATGACGAAATCGCAGCCGCGCTTCTGCGCGAAGGCCACACCGCTCTCCACCGTCTCCACGCTGGGATCCGCCTCCACCTCGGCGAAATGGGAGAGGGAGGCGCCCTGCTCGGCCAGTATGCGGCGCAGGACCTCCACGGCCTGGCAACGCGAGGTAGGTCCGCCACCGGTAACCAGGAGCGCATGCTCGCCGAGACTCTTGACGAAAGCCCCGGTTTCCTCGAGGCAGCCTTCCCCGAACACCACCTGCACGGGAAAGCGGTACGTATTGGCCACCAAGCCTTGCCCCCTTTACGTATATCGTGGGAATTATCGACTGCGATGAAGTATTAGTTTAACCGCTGGGAAGGGTGGAAGTCACGGCTCCTCGAATACTCTAATGTTGGGATCGATACGAGCCGCATCCGACCTCACGCGGACCGTAACGGCTCGAGGAGCACGCGGGCAAAAGGCGTATGGCGTCATATATCTCCATGTCCGGCGTCGGGGAGGTGAATGTGAGATGAACGGAAGGGAGTCGTCCGCCGTCCTGAACGCCTCGCTTCTGCTCGACGGCGAGGACAGGATCCTCGAGGGCAACCGTGACGCCGAGGTCTTCCTCGAGAGACCCATGGAAGAGGTGCGCAAGGCCCCGCTTTACAAAGCGAACCCCCCCCTGTACTCGGCCCTCAGGGAACTGCTGGCCAAGACGAAGCGCGGCCGGGGAGTGGAAGACTATGCCCTGGCTTACAAGGTGGGGAAGCGCCTGATGCGGCTGAACATCAACATGTCGCCCTATCCCCTGGAGGCCCTGGGGACCACGGGTACCCTGATCACCATAAGAAGCGTGGGCATGCGCCCCACGGCGGAGAAACGCCCGGCCAGGGAGGAGGCTCCGCCGGCCGCCGCACCCGAGGAGGCGCCAGGGCTGCCGCAACTCCTGGATGCCCTGGCCGAACCGGCTTTCCTCCTGGATCTGGACGCCAACTTCACCTACGCCAACCCGGTGATGTGCGCCCTGCTGGGGCACGAACAGGACGAGATAGTCGGGCGTCCGCTGTCCTTCTTCATGCTGAGGGAGGACGCCAAGCAGGCCTTGGAGTGCCTGGTGGAAGCGGCCTGCGCGGCTCCATGGCGCGGGGAACTGGAATTCAACCGCGGCGACGGTACCACCTCTTTCATCGCCGTCACCGTGGATGCCCTCGAGGCCGGCCGCGGCAGGGTGGATAGGCTGCTGGGCATCGGGAGGGACTGCACCTCCGAGGCGCGTATCCGGCGCGAGAGGGAGGACGAGCTGCAACGCGTATGGAGCCTGCTCGAAAGGGTCGGAGTGGCGCTGATCTGCTTTACGCCGGACTTCCGCGTGACCCTTCTCAGCCATTCCGCCGAAGAAATGATCTCGACAACCAGCGACCGTGCCATTGGCGCCCTGCTCCCCGACCTCTTCCATCCCGATACCCGGCAGGATGTCGTATCCATCCTGGAGCGGGCCGTCGGGGGCGAGGAGATCAAGGAAGTGATGGTACAGGCCGGCAGGAAGAAGGAAAAGCGGGCGCTGTTCGTGAGCGTAAAGCCCGCCATGGCGGCAAACGGGAGGACGCGGGAGTACATGGCCGTTCTGAGGGAGGCGACGCGCGAGCTCTCGGAGATGGAGGAGGCGGAGGCGCTATTCAAGGTCTCGAGGAGAAAGGAGAAGGTGCTGGAGCAGGCGGTGCGCGGCCGCGAGCACCGGGACTTCCTGGAGCGGTGCCTGCGTGATCTGCGGGAGGAATTCGGAGCCGCCGCCGCGGCCCTCTTCACGGTGAAGAGAGGGGTGGCTGTTCTGCGCGCCTCTCAGGGCCTCGCGGAGAGCGAGGCGAAAACCCTCTCGGAGTTGAAGCTGCGCCCGGGCCATGCCAGGCTGTGCGGCATGCTGGTGAGGATAAACGTGGAGATCCACGGAGGGGTGCCCAGGAGGGGCTGGGATGAAGTCCATTCGTTCATCGAGAAAGCGGATACGCTTCTCCCCCTGCTCAGGGAGCGCAGGTGGCGCGGCATCATGGTCTTCCCCGTGCGCAGCGGAGGGGAGGCGCTTGGCGCCCTGGTGCTGGCGGACAGCGATCCCATCAAGGTCGACTTCGCGGGCGACCTCGCCTTCGCCGCGACCGGCGAAGCCATCGCCCTGGCGCTTTCAGCCCTGGAGGAGAGGGGCACCGGAAACGCGTCTTCATCTCCGGCCGGCGGGGGCTCTCCCGCTGCTTCTCATGCCGTGAGCGGCGAGAAGCCCCCGGTACCGCCCGAGGAAGAGGATGCGGGCGAGGCCCCGGGTTCCTCGTCGATGCCGCTCGAGGAAGAGGATGATAGCGCTGCGGAAGAAGAATCGGAGGAGTTGGGAGAACACAAGGATGGCGTTGGCGTCAAGAGCGGCGGAGGGGGAGTCATACCCACTCTCGCTCCGGCCAAGGGGAGGGAACACGATTACTTCGAGATCGCCAAGGAGGTAAAGGGAGGAGAGGATCCGCCCAACAACTTGGCCCTCTTCGGGGAGCAGGCGGTGGAGCGGCCGGTGCCTTCCACGAAGGGCATCGATCTCGCCGCATTCCTCTGGGATATGAGGGATTATTACGGCAGGGGGGAGAGAAAGAAGGAGATCTTCCTCGAGATCGAGGAGGACCTCCCCCGGCTGCATACGGACAGGCGGCTGCTGCGTGAGGCTCTCGTCCAGCTCATCGATAACGCCCGCAAGTTCTCCCCTCCCGACGCCCCGGTGGTGCTGGGAGCGGAGAGGTGGGGTGACGAGGTCCTGCTGCGCGTGGAGGACCAGGGCCCGGGCATCCCGGTGGAAATAGTCGAGGAGTTGATGCGCTGGGAGCCGGACGAGGCAAGCCCGCAGGACCGTGGCGGGATAGGCATCTCGGGCCTCTTTCTGTGCCGCAAGTACGTTGCGGCCATGGGAGGGGATTTCTCCGTCAAGGGCAGGCCGGGCGACGGCACCACCGCGTTCATCAGGATACGCGTGCTGCCTTTCATAGGTGAGGGCGTATGAGCTCCGGGATCGGCCCGGAGGTCGGGATCCTCGCGGTCTGCGGCAGCCCGGTAAGGGGCGGCAACGTGGAAGCCCTTCTGGAGCGGGTGCTGCGGAGCCAGGACGGCGTGCCCGGAGCGAGCTACGAACTGGTCACCCTGGCGGATGCAGAGGTCGGGGACTGCGTCCACTGTAACTGGTGCCTGCGCAAGCAGAAGGGCGACCGCCGTTGTTCTGTCGGCGACGGCATGAGCGCGATCTATCCCCGGGTGGAAGCGGCGGACGTGCTGCTCTTCGCGACACCGGTCTATTTCGGACGCCTCTCCGGCCACATCGCGGCTTTCATCGACCGCATGCGGCCCTACGTGCACGGCAACATAAGCGGCGGCATGCTGCGCAACAAGGTAGGCGGGTCCGTAGCCGTTGCCTGGTTCCGCATGGCCGGCCTGGAGATGGCGCTGCTCACCATGAACCAGTTCTTCTACGCCGTGAACATGGTCATCGCTTCGTCGGAGTTCGGCCTGCAGGGCGGCTCCGCTTTCTCCTCCCTGGAGGGGATGGGCCGCCGTGACGGTGACGACAAACTGCTGGTGTTGCGGGACGAGCTCGGCCTGGCCGGCGCGGTCTCCACCGTCTCCCGCGCCGTGGAGCTGGCCCGTATCATCAAGGCCGGCACCGCCGCTTTGGGGCCGGGTCCCGGATCCTGAAGATCATGCCAGTATTCGGCATATAGCAGAGATACTCAGAAGCCATCCAGGATCCGGCAGGTGTTACATCAACCCGTCCGTGTACCAGCACGCACCACGAGCACGAGGTTGCTTCGTTGCGCTCGCAATGTTTGCGCTACCCTCACCCCCGCCGCCCGCATGAAATCGCTTCGCTTACGCTCGCGATGACGGATAGGAACGCACAATGACGTTGATCGGGACAGTTTCCCGCAACAATGCCTGGGCCCGAAGCCGGGCTCGACCTCTTGGCTTGACGGGGGGATGCGGCACCGGATATTATAAGACCTACCGGTCGGTCTAAGATGAGGGGCGAGATGGCCAAGTCACTGGGTATAAGAAAGAATCCGGCGAAAGACGAACGGGAGTTGGCCTTCAAGCGGGCGGCGCTCAAGGTCTTTTCCGCCAAGGGATACCACAAGACCACCATGGCGGAGGTCGCCATGGAGGCGGGATTCGGCAAGGGGACGCTCTACTGGTACTGGAAGTCCAAGGAGGAGCTCTATTTCTCCCTGGTCGAGGAATCGCACGAAGAGTTCATGGCACTGGTCGTGGAGGCTGCGGAAGGCGAGGGGAACGCGCTCGAGAAACTGTACCGGCTGGGCGACAGGATAGTGGACCTGCATTACCGCC
>CAZQFX010000049.1:15836-17815 GCA_964592775.1 uncultured Actinomycetota bacterium | reverse complement strand
GCCTTGCGGGCGTGGCGCAGCGACGCTCTCGATACGTTACCGTATTTACGGACCGAAGTACTAAGATAGATAGGGGAACGAGAACCATATACAATCGAAACAGGAACAGCGAATCTTGCCCGCGAAATACGTTCCCGACTAGACGCGACGGGGCAGGTGTTTTCCGTGGAAGCAAGCTCGGAGGATAAGGCGCTTACGAGATCCTTGTGGACGATAACGCCGATAGTGTTGCTCTACATGCTTATCTTCGCCATGCTCTTCGCGGGGATCTTCGACCGGCCCCGTACGAGAGAGGGAAAGCGAACGCCGGGGGCCGACAGTGTCGGCGACTTCCGTGAGGCCGCCTTCGCCTTCAACCGTCTTGGGAAAGAGCCGGGTGGCGAAGAGGAACATGCCGCTTCCGCGGAAGCGGATGCGATGGCGGATGAACTCGCGCGAGGGGATATATTGCTGGGCAGGTGTAGGTGGAGCCTGGTGCCCTCGTTTAATCCACATAACGGGTGGACGCATGCCGCGCTGTATGCGGGCGGGGGCAGGCTCATCGTGGCATCCAACCCACGCTCGGGGGTCATCGAGACCGACATAGGGGCGTGGACCTATCCCGATATGACCTGGGTGGTATACATGAGGGTGAAGAGCGCGGATGACGCGACGATGGGGAAAGCCGTCGCATTCGCGCGACAGCAGAGAGGCCAAGCATACGACATCAACTGGTTGAGCAAGCAGAACGACGCGGAAGGCTGGTATTGCAGCGAACTCATCTGGGCAGCTTTTCTCCATGCCAGCGAAGGCCGGATAGACCTCTCGCGCCGGCCCGCGTGGTTCGGCGTATCTCCCGATGATATCTACATGAGCCGGCATACCGTGGTGGTCGGCGGGCATTATGAGAAGAAACCGGACACCATATGGTCACTCCTGGCCAAGGCATTCGCGTTGTGTTTCCTCGCCTCTGGCGGAGGAATCCTCGCGCCGCACCCATTTGTCCGCCTTCTTCGGCGGCGCGGGTACTGAATCGCCTCTCCCGCTGCGCGGTGCTTCGGGGTTACTATAGTGCTCGTACGGCGTGTTTCTGTTTGAAGGCCGCGAGAGTCAAGGAGGTCCCGGCATGCAGGTCGAAGTGGAAAAAAGCGGCAAGGTATTCACTGTGGTCATCAACCGGCCCGAGGTGAGGAACGCCGTCGACTACGAGACCTCGAAGCAACTCGCCGATGCATTCCGCCGCTTCGAGGCCGACGACTCCATGTATGCCGCGGTGTTGTGGGGAGCACACGGGACCTTCTGCGCCGGCGCCGACCTCAAGGCGCTGGCGTCCGACCCGTTGCGGGAGGCATTGCGCCTGAACGAGGACATGTCCGGGGATGGACCTCTAGGCCCCACTCGCATGCTGCTCTCCAAACCGGTGATAGCCGCCATATCCGGTTACTGCGTGGCAGGAGGCCTGGAGTTGGCGATATGGTGCGACCTGCGCGTGGCCGAGGAGGACGCCGTGCTGGGCATTTTCGAGCGCCGCTTCGGGGTGCCGCTCATCGACGGCGGTACACAGCGACTGCCGTGCCTCATCGGCATGAGCCGCGCCCTGGACATGATCCTCACGGGACGCCCGGTGGGAGCGCGGGAGGCGCTGGAGATGGGGCTGGTCAACCGCGTGGTGGAAAAGGGCAAGGCCAGGGAGGAAGCGGAGATGTTGGCCGCGCAACTGGCCGAGTTCCCGCAGACCTGTATGCGCAACGATCGCGAGGCGCTCTACCGCGGTATCGGCCTGACTTTCGAATCGGGCCTCGAGCTCGAGTACCGCTTGGGCATTAAGACGCTGGAGAGCGGGGAATCCGTCTCGGGCGCGGGGCGCTTCACCCAGGGGGAAGGCAAACACGGCCGGTTCTAAAGGGGATTCATGACAGAAGTAAAGGTGTCGAGCCTCGGAATCTGGCTGAACGCCGTCACCTGTTCCGGCTCCAGGCCTGAAATGACCCCAAAGGGGA
>CAZQFX010000049.1:0-15736 GCA_964592775.1 uncultured Actinomycetota bacterium | reverse complement strand
TGAAATGACCCCAAAGGGGAAATCCCGTTCCAGGGCTGACCCCAAAGGGGATTTCTGGTATTCAGTACGATCGAACGGCAAGGGAGGGAAGATGGCCAGGGAGATAGAGGTCGTGGGGGCGGGGCTGGCCGGACTGGTAGCGGGCATAAACCTGGCCCGCCGCGGTTTTCGGGTCAAGGTGCACGAGGGGCGGGACTACATGGGGGGAGACCTGTCCTACGCCGATTCCACCATCATGGACGTGCCGGCGGTGAGGGAGCAGCTCGGCGTGGAGGTGGAGGAAGCGCTGGAGCCCTGGACCCTCACCCGGGCCTGGGCCTACGGGAAGAAGTACGAGTTCGGGCTGCCGCGCGGCGTGGAGGGTTTCACGGTGGAGCGGGGCAAAGGGGAGCATTCCCTGGAGAACGTGCTCTACCGCCAGGCCCTCGCGGAGGGAGTGGAGGTGCTCCTGGGCAGCAGGCTCTCCAAGCGGGAGATAAAGGAGCTGCCGCCCGGCTCCATCATCGCCACCGGCCTGGACCGCGAGGCCTTCGAGGCCATGGACGTCCCCTGCCGTCCTTTCTTCTGCCACATGGCTACGGGCAGGGGAGACCCCTCGCGGCCCGGGGTGATCATCTACCTGGATTCGTTTACGCGAGAGTTTGGTTATTATTTCCAGCGCGGGGAGGCTGCGGGGGCTCTGGTGTTCGGCGTGCAGAGGCCGCTGACCGACGGCGAGAAAGAGGAGTTCAAGGACAAGCTGGCGGCGGGGGACGGCATCGAGTTCGACACCTGGGACGACCGCGTCGCCACCTGGGCCGCCTGGCCCCTGGGGAGTTGGAGCAACCGGCGCCTCTTGCAGGGGGACAAGATACTTGCGGGGACGCTTGCCGGGTTGATCAGCCCGGTGCTGCTCTTCGCGGTGAACGGGGCGCTGGTCTCGGGGAAGATAGCCGCCCTGGCGGTGGAGGACCGCGACGCCGCGCTGCGCGAGTTCAAGCGGCTCACGCCCCTCTACCGGCCGCAGTTCGCCTTCCGCAAGTGCAGGGAATACCTGCCCCACGCGGTCCTCAAGCCGCTGACGCGGGCCATCCTTTCCACCTACGACCCGGACTCCTTCCCCTGGGCCATGCTCTTCACCCTGTGGCCGCCCGGATTCAGGTACCGGGGACCCCGGTAGGTTCAGTCGATCCGCTTGAACATCTTCTTGGGGGCGCCGCAGATGGGGCACTTGTCGGGGGGTTCCCCCTCCACGGTATTGCCGCAGACCTGGCAGACGTAGTAGTCGGTCTCCTCGTTGCCGCCCAGGTTGTCGAGGGCTTTCTGGTAGAGGCCGGCGTGGATCTCCTCCACGGCGTTGGCGTTTGCGAAGGACATGTAGGCGGCGTCGTTGCCCTCGCTCTTCGCCCGCTCCATCATCCCCGGGTACATGGTGCGGAACTCGGCCGTCTCGCCGTCGATGGCCGAGCGCAGGTTCTCGTCCGTGCCGCCGATGCCCTTCATCACCCGCAGATGAGCGTGGGCGTGCACCGTCTCGGCGTCCGCTGCGGCGCGGAAGAGCCTGGCCACCCGGGCGTAGCCCTCCTCGTCCGCCTTGGCGGCGAAGGCCAGGTATTTGCGGTTCGCCTGCGACTCGCCGGCGAAGGCCTCCTTGAGGTCGTCCATGGTGCTCACGTTCTACCTCCTCTGTTCAAAGACGCGCTTCCCATTCTTCCCATTAATTCTTCCCACCCGTGCGTAAATATATTTCCACCAGAGCAATGAGGTCAACCATGATATGCATCACGGGCGGTTTTTCTCCGGGGGCCAGCCCTCCATTTTCCACAACACGTTCAACGATCTCATATCCTTTTTTGGGAGAACTCTATGTAGCTAGGATGGGTCATTGCGTGTAGGCCTGACCCCGGATGTGGAAATCGGTTCGCCGCTACGCTTCTCACCACAAGTTCCGGGCTGACCCCCGGAAAACCTCATGGTTAGGCGGGCCGAGAAGCGCGGGGAACCGTTATACTCCGCCGTGCAGGACCGCGGATACCTCCCCCAGCCCCATTTCCTCGAGCACCGCGCTCTCGGGGCGGCCCCGTTCGTCGATCCTTCTCAAGCGGTAGTATTCCTCGAGCATGCGGTCGAAGGCGACGCGGGAACCGTCCGTATTCGCAGCCTGCGCCTTGCGCAGCCGGCGCATCATGCGCCGTGGTGACGGGAAGAGCTTGCCCGCGACGTTCACCGTGCGGAAGGTGTTGCGCAGCAGCACTTTCGCGTTGAACAGCTTGACGTACTCCAGGACCCGGTCGCTCTTTATCATGCCCATGACCCCGTTGTTCACCCTGATCAGGGGGTTGAGCGTCCCGAGCAGGTGCGTGGCGCTGCCCTCCAGGTGGGGCTCGATGATGCGGCGTGGGACCAGGTCGTCCGACCTCGTGATCCCACAGAGGTTGCCGAGCGCGCGCTTCAGGTACCATATGCGGTTCCCGATTTCCAGCAGGTCGTCGATGGAATGTCTGTGACCAGTGACCGCGTCGATCATATCCCTCAAGACGGCGACGGTCGAGCCCATCCCCTTCCACGCGAAAACGCAGATCACGGAGGAGTCGCAGACGGAGGAGATGGCCTGGGAATGGATGGTCATCGCGGCCTTGCCCTCGGCGCGCTGGGGCCGGGTGCGCGGAAACCCTATCTCCCCCAGGTCGTCCATGCCCATCTCCAGCCCCAGGTTGGTGTCGCGGTTGTGGCAGCCTCCCCTGATGCTCGTGGCGTAGCCCAGGGACATGGACCACAGGGCGCGGGGGTCGTGCATGGGGCACTCCATCCCCTTGACCTGGATGGCGAGATCCCCGCCGCCGTACCTCCCGGACAGGGCGCGGCATCCCTCGGCCAGCTCGTCGCCGAAGCCTTCACGGCGGGCGATCTTGTGTATCAGCTCGATGAGCTGGTCCGGCCGGTTCCAGTCCAGGCGCATCCCCCCGGTGCAATCCTCGCCGATCAGGCCCTCGCGGAAGGCCTCGATGGCATAGGCTATGGTGCCCCCGGTGGAGATGGCGTCCATGCCGTAGGAGTTGCAGAGCGCGTTCGCATGCACCACGGCGTGCAGGTCGTCTATCCTGGGCATGAAGCCCAGCGCGCCGATGCCCTCGTACTCGGGCCCCGGGCCATCAGGCATGGCGTAGTCCCCCTCCTCTATCCTCACCACGCGCTTGCAGGCGATGGGGCAGGCGTAACAGGAGCGCCTGGCGGTGAGGATGGTGTCGGCTATCCGCACGCCGGAGAGGTTCTCCATGCCCTCCTTCCACTGCGCCTCCCTCCAGTTCTTCACCGGCATGTCGCAGATGGCCGAGGAGAGGTCGACACCGCCGCCGGTCCCAAAGAGGTTGAGGCCCTCCGCGAACAGGCTTCTCCTGATGTTCTCCACCGCCTGGTGGCGCACCGCCTTGTAGGCTTCTTCATCCGCGGCATGGTATTTCTTGCTCCCCCGCACGGCGACGGCCTTGAGGTTCTTGGAGCCCATCACCGCTCCCAGGCCGCAGCGCGCCGCGAGGCTTCCGCGGTCGTGGACGACGCCGGCATATTTCACCATGTTCTCCCCGGCCGGCCCGATGCTCATGACCGCGGCCCGCTTGTCCCCGACCTCCGCCTTGAGCGACTCCTCGGTCTCGAACGTCCCCATCCCCCACAGGCGGGAGGCGCCCCGCAGCTCGGCGCCCTCCCCGCCGAGGCAGAGATAGACCGGCGCCGGGGAAGCGCCCACGAACACGATGCCGTCGTACCCCGTGGCCTTGAGCTGCGGGGATATATACCCGCCCATGCTCGCCTCCCCCCATATGCCGGTGAGGGGGGAGCGGGCGCAGACCGAGAGCCGGGAGCAACCGGGGAGGCTGGTGCCGGAGAGCGGGCCGTTGACGACGAAGAGGGGATTGCCGGGCGAGAGGGGATCGGCCTCGTATCCTCTCATCTTAAAGAAGAGACAGGCGGCGAGGCCCGAGCCGCCCAGGAAGTCGCGGTACACGCGCTCCTCGATCTCCCAGTCCGATATATCCCCGGTGGTGAGGTCCACCCTGAGCAGCCTGCCCCAGTTGCCGTACATGGTCTTTCCTCCCGATGCCGGTCTTGATCGGCCTGAGCGGACTCGTCGCCTCCCTCGTCAGATCTCCTTCAGGCGCGGAAATAATCCCAGCGCGTTGCCGCGGTATACGGAAGCGAGTACGGCCGCGTCGAAACCGTCGTATCCCTCCAACCCGCCGATGGTGGCCACCGTGGCCAACTCGGGGGCGAAGGGGTAATCGCTGGCGAAGAGGATATGGGAGTCGTCCACCAGCTCCTGCAGCGAACGCAGGGCGAAGGGCGCGGCGGAGACGGCGGTGTCGTAATAGAAACGCTGCAGGTATGCCAGGACCCCCCGCGGGACGTGCTCCTGCAATCCCGGCCAGAACTGGCCCAGGCTGAGCCTGAGCGCGATGTAAGGGACCGTGCCGCCCGCATGAGGGAGTATCAGCCGCAAGTCCGGGCAGCGTTCCAGGGTGCCGGTGAATAGAAGGGTGGCGACGGCGCGGGTGGTCTCGAAGACGAACTCGATGAGGGAGCTTGGAATGTTCATCCCCGGGGGCACGTCCTCGTCCGGCGTGTGCGGGTGCATGAAGGCGACCGCCCGCCGGCGGTTCAGCCCGTCGAAGAGCGCGCCGTATGCGGGGTCGCCCATGTACCGCCGGTCCACGCTGCTGAGCAGGCCGGCGCCGTCCAGCCCCAGCGTGTCCAGGGCGTAGGCCAGTTCGTCCAGTGAGGCCTCCACGTCAGGAAGGGGCAGGACGGCGAAGGCCCCGAAGCGTCGTGGATAGGCGTTCACCAGGCCGGCCAGGAACTCGTTGCAGGCGCGAGCGAGCTCCTTTGCCAGGCCGAGGTCCCCGAAGAAGACGCCGGGGGCGGAGACGGAGAGCATGGCCGTCTCTATGCCGTGCCTGTCCATGAAGGACAGGTTCTCCTCCAGGTCCCAGATGGGGAAGGGGCGCCCTCCGGCACTGGTGATGCCCCGGGCCGCCAGGGCCGACACGTATTCCGGCGGCGCCACGTGATGGTGTACGTCTATCTTCGGCTGCTCTTCCGACATGGCTTTCCCAACCCCCCTCGCTTACGCCTTCACGTCCCTGCGTACACGTGCCAGGCCTCCACGCCGGGAAGCATGGAGGCACAGGCTCCGTTGCGCCGCCTCTCCAGGCGTCGCAATCGCTTACGCGGTGCAAACGGTCGAGCGTAGTGAAAAATCTAGCCGTACTCTATGACCACGCCGGTGCCGCCGGCGGGATAGGAGAAGTCGATGGCCTCCGGCTCGCACACCTCCCAGCAGGCGCCGCACTCCAGGCACAGCTCCTGGTAGCGCACGGCCAGCTTGGCCTTGCCCGCCTTCACCGCCCACAGGTTGAACGAGCATACCAGTGAGCACAGGCCGCAGCCGTTGCACTTCTCGCGGTCGTAGTGGATGAAGTCACCCATCTTATCCGTATCTACCCGCTTCACCAGCTCGAAGAAATCGATGTTCTCGAGGTCCATCTATCTCACCTCCCGCTGCAGGGCCCCGCGCGGCAGGGGCGCCTTCTGTGCCGCTGCCGGGTCGAGGAAGGGGGCCAGCTTCTTCGACAGCCTGGCGATGACCTTGAAGTAGTTCTCGTCCGAGAGACGGCGCAGGGCCGGGATCCTGGGCTTGGCGGCGAGCAGCAGCTTCTTGACGTTGCTGGGCCAGATGCCACGGGCCATCGGGACGATGTACTGCTTGCCGAAGTCGCCGAACTCCGGCGCCAGCTCGATGATGTGCTCCAGGTGCTGGTTGAAGCAGTCCATGTGGGCGTCGCCCCAGTCGAAGACGACGGAGAAGGGATGGAGCATGGAGAACTCCAGCAGCAGCTGTATCTGCCTCTCCATGAGCTTGGGATCGAAGATGGAGGAGTTCCAGAGGTTGACGAATTCCTCGCCGAACTCGTGTTCCTTCCCAAGGTCGGAGGCCTTCCAGAGCCGCTCGTATTCCGCCAGCGCCCTCTCCGAAGTATCCCCCTTGGAGATGGCCGATGCGGCGGTCTTCGCGGCCTCGCGGCCGGAGATGACGGCGTGCCAGATGCCCTCCGCCTCCAGCGGGCAGGGGAATCCCGCGGCGTCTCCCACCAGCATCATCCCCCCCATGTAGGTCTTGGGCGGCTTCTTCAGCCAGGGCAGCATGTGGGCCTGATACTCGCGCGGCTTCGCCTCCACTGCCCTGCACATGGCCTGGAAGCCGGGTATCTGCACCACCTTTTTCATCATGTCCAGGGGCTTCTCGTCCCAGTCGTCGCGCAGCCACTGCCCGGCCCCGATGTGGAAGCCGTCCCGGAAGTTGACCTGGTAGGTGCCGTACAGGGGCCCGAACCACACCCACTCGGCGTTGCCGATGATGTCGTCCATCTTCTCCTCGTTGCAGCCGAAGTCGAGCTGGGGCACCAGGGTGCAGCCGCCGCCCCAGCGGCTGCGCATGCCCGCCTTGCGGGCCATGGTGGACATGGCGCCGTCGGCGGCGATGACCACCTCCGCCTGCATGGGCTCCCCCTTCTCCGCCTTCACCCCAATCACCTTGCCGTTGTCCATGATCACGTCCGAGACCAGGGTGGAGGTACGAAGCTCCGCGCCCGCCTCCACGGCCAGGTCGGCCAGGAAGGGGTCGAGGTCCTTGCGGTAGATGCTGATACCGTCCATGCCGTGCGGCCAGCGGTTGGCGCAGAGATCGGAACCGGTGGTGCCGCAGCGGTACCTGAGGCGGTCGTGCTCGTCGATGAGGTTGATCACCACCATCTCGATCTTGCGCACCGACGGCAGCGCCTGCAGCTTCTCCATGAGCTCGGGGAAGTCGCGCCACCACCTCTGCCCGAGGCCGCAGCCGGAGGAGTTCTTCTCCCCCGATTTCCGCCCCCGCTCGAAGAAGACCGTCTTCAGGCCGGCCTCCGCCGCCGTCTTGGCGGCATAGGACCCTCCGGGACCTCCGCCGACTACGACTACGTCCCATTTTTCCATACGACAGCTACCCCCTTCCAGTTCTACCCCTCAGGTCACGAAATCCCTCAGTTCTTCTCGACGCTATCGCCAGGAATGATGTGAAGGCATATACCGCTAACGTCATTGCGGGAGATATGCTCGCAAAGCATTGGCCAGAATAGCGTCATTGCGAGGAAGGAGGTGACGAAGCAACCTCTATCTCCCATGATCGCATTCCCACAGCCGCCCCTTCAGATGAACCACCCGTTGCCATGTGTTACATCAACCCATCCGCATAACGGCACGCACCGCGTGTATGAGGTTGCTTCGCTCCGCTCGCTCCGCTCCCTCCGCCCGCGATGACGGTATCGTGCGCTGCTCCGCCCCCCCCGCCCGCAATGGCGTCAAGCGGTCAGGCGGGCGGGCCGTCTTCGGTCCAGGTAAAACCGGACGCCAGCCGGTCCAGCTTCGCCCTTACCGCCGGGTCCACCTTGGTGAAGTCGAAGTCCACCTCGTCGCAGTACATGCCGGTGTCCGCGGCGCGGTTGTCGTCGAGGGTGGCGGATATCTTCTTCTGCCAGGCGTTGTAGTTGCCCATCATGGGGCTGATGACCTCGCGCAGGCGGGCGTCGGTGACCGAGAGCGGCTCCATGCACATCTCGATGGCGGCCACCGAGAACTCGACGAACAGGGGCTCCAGCGACGCGAGCTGCTTGGGGTCGCGGGCGTTGTACTGGAAGATCTCCTCGCAGTGCCCCCAGGTGTTGTTCTCGTACAGGGCCATGAATGGATTGTCCGCGAGGTCGTCGATGATGCCGCCCTTGTCTATCCAGAACCGCTTGATTTCCTCGCCCACGTCCGCCCAGTCCATCTGGGTGTCCCATGCCTCGTTCCTGGCCAGGGCGGTGCTGAAGAGCCCGCCGGCGCGGAAGACCATGGGGATGGCGCTCACCCGGAGGAAGTTCATGATCATCATGGGGCCGATGGCGGCGGCCTGCGTGGCCTCCATGGACAGGCCCCCGTACTCCGCGATGATCGCCTTGAGAACCCCTTCCTGGAAGTCGATCTCCTCCTCGGAGTTGCCCGCCATCACGATGGTGCACCCCCACTTGACCGTCTTGGAGAGGACGTCCCTCAACGCCCCGGTCCTGGCGACATGGTGGAGGAAGTGGGGCGCGAAAGTGTTGATGTAGGCGGCGACGGCCGTGCGCGTGAAGACGTAGGCGATCTCGCTCTCGCCCATCCTGTACACCGCCTCGTCCAGGCTGGCGCGGTCGGGGAAGAAGCAGAGGTGGAACCTCAGGTGCTCCGGCGGCTCCGTCCGGGCGTCGAGCATCACGCCCTCCGTCTTCATCTGCGCCGGGCCCGGCCAGTTGTATAGCTTGAGGGCGCACCTGGTGAATATTCCCAGGCCGCCCAGGGCGCCCGCCGAGCCGCGCATGACGCCGCGCAGGGAGGGGCCGGGGCCGTCGGGGGTGAACCACCCCTGGCCGGAGTCGAGGGCCCCCACGCTCAAGACCTCGCCGTCGGGCAGCACCCATTCCGCCCCCAGGAGGTTGCGGTGGCCGTAGCTCATGTACACGCCGTCCCAGCCGACCCCCCACCCGGAGGTGGCGCTGGCCAGGGGCGAGCATGCCGGCCCCGCCCCGATGATGTGGGTGTTGAGCCCCAGCTTCATGGCCTCGGCCTGGAGCTGGGCGCCGCAGACGTAGGGCTCGATGACCACGTACATGTTCTTCTCGTCGATCTCCAGTATGCGGTTCATGCGGCGCAGGTCCACCTGCACGACGTTGTCGTAGGTGGGGCCGGAATAGACTCCCCAGCCGGTGGAGAAGGCCTTGAACTTGAGGCCGTGCCGGTTGCAGGCGCGCACCACCTCCCGCACCTCCTCGGTGCAGCCGGGGAGGGCCACCGCTACCGGGCGCTTCACCCACTTGGCCGGGTCGTCGTTGATGGTGGGCTGCCAGGTGTAGCCGTCGAGCACGCCGGGCTCGCGGGATACGTTCTCGGGACCCACCGCCGCCTCCAGGTCGCGGTAGGCCTCGTCGGAGATGGTCGCGAATGTCTGCGTCATTTCCTGCAACATGTCCATCGCCCCCTATATCTTCGCGGGCTCCGCGATGCCGGCCGAGATCATGGCCAGGTCGGTGAGGTCGTATACGGGCAGGTCCATGCCCGACTCCGCCGCCGCGTCCCGGAAGACCCTCACGCACCACGGGCACGCGGTGACCAGGGCCTCGGCCCCGGTGGCGCCGGCCTCCTCCAGGCGCTCCGTGGCCGTCCACAGCGCGAAGTCCTCGAAGGCCTCGAACACCCCGCCCCCGGCGCCGCAGCACCAGGCGTACTCGCGGATGCGCTCCATCTCCGTGAGCTCCATGCCGGGGATGGACTTGATGAGGTTGCGGGGCTCATCGAAGATGCCCTTGCGGCCCGCGCGCTTCAGCGACATGGGGCGCTGCAGCTTGTCATCCTTCCAGTCGGCGAGGAAGGGCTCGCCCATCCTGCCCAGGTGGCAGGGGTCGTGGTAGGTGACGAGCAGGGGGACTTCCTCCCGCAGGCGCAGCCTTCCCTCCGCCACCAGCCTCTCCAGGTACTGGGTGATGTGCAGCACCTCGCAGGGGAGTTCTATGCCCATGCGGGGGTAGAGGTATTTCAGGTGGGCGTAGCCGTCGGCGCAGGGCGACACCAGGATCTTCGCCCCGGAGGCCTTGACCCGCGACTGCAGGTCCTCGGCGTAGTTGCGCGCCTCGCCGCGGTAGCCCAGCTCGTAGGCGCGGCCCCCGCAGCAGGACTCCTCGGCTCCGGCGATGCCCACGTCGGCCCCCGCCCGGAGCATGAGCTGCACCGCCCCCCGCACCGTGTCCCTCAAGTCGGGGTCGTAGGAGTAGCGGCAGCCGGCGTGGAAGAGCACCTCGCACTGCTCCTTGTTGATGTCCTTGACCTGAAGGCCCTCCGCCCACTCGCCCCGCTTGGCCTTGGGCTCGCCCAGCACGTTGTCCTCGCGCTTGAGGGCGTCGATCACCGCCATGTGCTCCACGATGAGCTGGCCGGACTCTATGCAGTGGGACCTGAGCTCCAGCAGCACCTCGGTGAGGTCGATGTCGTCGCGGTACACCTTGCAGGCGGTATCGCAGGCCCCGCAGAGCTGGCAGCGGAAGATGATCTCCGTCACCGCGTCGTTGAGCTCCGAGCGGTCGGAGAGGATGGAATTGCCGATGATCATCCTTCCCGAGCCGGAGTAGGCGTGGAAGTTGTAACGGCAGATGGAGGGGCAGTTCTTGGCGAAACGCCAGCTCTTGATCTGGTTGAAGGGCACCCATTTGCAGGAGGAGCAGCGGCTGCAGCCCTCCATGTCGCGCTTGTAGTCCGACAGCGCCATCTAGACCACCTCCTCCCTGGCCTGGCGAGAGCGGAGGCCGAGGGTGTGCACGGGGGAAGCCGTCCCGTGCACGTCCCTTCCGTTCCCACTCCGGTGCACGTAAAGGGCTGCGCTTATGGAAGCGTGCATCTAGGACACCTCCTCCTTCGTGAAGCAGAGTTTGCCGCGGTTGAGCACGTGATCGGGGTCGAGCATGTCCTTGACCTTGCGCAGCGCGGCCACGGTGTCGGGGCAGCGGGCGTAGGCCAGGTCGGACCACGGGCCGTAGGGCCTGCCGAAGAAGGCCCCGGCCTCGGAAAGCGCTTGCGAGGCGGAGGAGAAGAGCTCCCCGGCCTTGGCCGCGTCGGCGGGGCCGTAAAAAAGGGTGAACTCCAGGTGCACGTTGCGGCCCTGCTGGATGGGCTGGATGTAGGCCCCGATCCTCTCCGCGGGATAGTGGGCTTCCTCCGCCACCGAGTTCATGACCTCCAGGAACGAGGGCACGCGGTCCAGGGTGGTGATGAAGAAGATATCCGCGAAGGCGCCCTTGGGGGCGGCCTTGTAGTAGGGCTCTCCCGAGGGGGAGGCGAGGATGCGCTCCATCCTCTTCCACGAGCACCCCGGCACCTCGCGCACCGCGACGACCCCCGCGGCCTGGGCATGGCGCCCCAGGTCCTTCTCCTGGTAGGCCACCCGCTGCTCCGGCAGGTACTCGTAGCCCGAGACCCCGTAGACCACCGTCCAGGGGGCCTGCCTCGCGGCCAGGCCGTCTGTCTTCGCGGGATCGTCCGCGATGAGGGTGGCGAGCTGGCGGGCGTTGAGGATTAGCCACTCATCCCCCAGCTTGGGCCTGAGGGCGCGGTAGGTGAAGTCCGAGAGCCGGGAGAGCTTCTCGTCGGGGACGAAGTATATCTTGTGGATCTTGGGTTTTACTTCCAGCTTGAGCGAACACCAGGTGACCGCGGCCATGGTGCCCTGGGAACCCTGCACAACGCGCACGAAGTCGGTCTGGGCCGGGCCCATGGGGTTCTTCTGCGCTCCCCCCGCCGCCCACTGCTGCTCCAGGGAGCCGGGGCCCGCGGCCGAGCCGGTGCGGAAGAGGTCGCCGGTACCGAAGACCAGCTCGGTGCAGAGCATGGGGTCGGTCATGTCCCAGTGGTACTTGGGGATGAGGATGGGCTCGCGCTCCAGGGCCGAGGCCAGCACCGACTTGCCCGCCTTGGGCCGAAGGGGCATGAGCACCTTGAGGCCCGCCGCGTCCACCACGGGGATGAGCTGCTCGAAGGTCACGCCGGGCTCGATCAAGGCCACCTTGTTGCGTCGGTCCAGGCGCACGATCTCGTTCATGCGGGACATGTCCACGATCACTCCCTCCCCCCGGGGGACGGAGTCCCCGCGCAGGCGCGGCGGCGCGGAGGATGAGAAGACCAGGTTGATCCCGTCCGCGCGGGCCAGCTTGATGAGTTCCCTGACCTCGGCGGTGGAGGAGGGCCGCACGACGAGGGCGGGTTCCCCGCCCGAGACGGCCCCGGCCTCGTTCCAGGTGGCCAGGAGGGAGGGGTCATCCGAGATGTTTCCGCTCCCGACTATCGCGGAGATCTTTTCCGTGCTTATCGCCATCTCCCGTCCTCCCTTCCTACGCGGCTTTCCCGGCCATGGCGCGGATGCGCGCTCCCAGGGACGGCGGAGCGGACCCGCTGACCGCCCTGACCATGGTGGTCTGCATGTTCTTGACCATGGCTTTTTTCACCAGGGGGATGTCCAGCAGGCGGGAGGCCAGCCGCATCAGCCGGTCGTTGTCCAGGTACTTCATCAAGGGGCCGGCCTTGTCGAGGAGCCGGTCTATCTTCTGTACCGTCTCCTCCTTGGCCTCGTCCAGGCGGTTGAGGAGGTCCCCCATGTTCTGCCCGGTGGCGGCCATCACCCCCTCCAGGGCCTCCCCCTGGATGACCATGAACTTGTCCAGCACGCCGTTGCGATAGGCGCACTGCATGACCTTGAACACCTCCGCGGGATCAAGTGCCAAAACCCTCACCTCCAACTTATCCGTCAAACGTACGTCCTGTTTCCCGAAGGGTGGGGTCAGGCCTCGAGTATCGTTCCCGAGGTCCGCCGCTGCTTCCGCTCCGAACCGGCATGACCTCCAAGGCCCGGCCCCGCTTCCCGTTACCTACCTACCTCACCCGATCTGTTTCCCGAAGGGTGGGGTCAGGCCTCGAGTATCGTTCCCGAGGTCCGCCGCTGCTTACGCTCCGAACCGGCATGACCTCCAAGGCCCGGCCCCCTTTCCCATCACCTAAAACCAACGTGACTTCTCCAATGTCTAGATGACTTTCTCCTGCCGCAACAATTGAGCCAGTCCGCTCCCCGCTTCCTCCGGGGTGTCGCCCTCCACCAGCGTACAGCGCCTCTCACGTGAGGGGGCGGCCAGGCTCACCGTCTCCACCCGGCCCGGGCCGGAGAGGTCCGCGCCCAGGTCCGCGGTCCCCAGCACCGTCTGGGGCAGGTTCTTGGATGCCTTTATCGCCTGCAGGCTGGGATAGCGCAGGTCGCCCACTTCGCCCGACACCGTCACCAGGGCCGGGAGGGCCGCCTCGACCACCTCGAAGCCGTCGGGGAGCACCCTCTCCACGACGACCCTGCCGTCAGCGACCTCAACCTTCTGGGCCAGCGTGATGGCGGGGATGCCCAGGACATGGGCCAGCCCCAGTCCCACCAGGCCGGCGTTGGTATCCGCCGCCTGGCGGCCGCAGAGGACGAGGTCGCACCCGCCCTTCTTCCCGATGGCCGCCGCGAGCAGCCCGGCCGTCGTGTAGGGGTCGAGGAGGGCGGCCTCCACGTCGTCTCCCTCCACGAGGAGGGACGCGTCCGCGCCCGTGGCCAACGCCTTCAGGATAACCGCCCGGGAGAGAGCTTTGCCCAGCGAGAGCAGGGTAATCGCCGCGCCCACGGCTTCCTTGATGCGTATCGCCGCCTCGAGGGCGCTCTCGTCGAAGGGATTGATGACCGGGGGGATGCCCCGGGGGATTACCTTGCGTTCCGCCTCGTTCACCTCGAAGGAGGAGGGAGGCCCCTCGGGGTCGGGCACATGCTTCGCGCACACGATGATATCGAGTCCCATGCCGTACACCCTATTCCCTTACTATCTCTTTCAGGGCGGCGGTGAAGGCGGGGAGCACCCGCTTCCAGTCCCCCACCACGCCGTAGTCGGATACCTTGAAGATGTAGGCATCGGGGTCTTTGTTGATGGCCACTATCTTCCCCGCCTCCCCCATGCCCGAGAGGTGCTGGGTGGAGCCGGAGATGGCCACCGCGAAATAGATGTCGGGGGCGACCACCTTGCCGGTGATGCCCACCTGGCAGGTGGTGGGCGCCCAGCCCGAGTCGACGGGGGGACGGGATGCTCCCACCGCGCCGCCCAGGAGCCCGGCGAGTTCGCGCAACTGCTCGAAGCCCTCCTCGCCGCCCATACCCCTGCCTCCCGCCACCACCACCGGAGCCTCCTCCAGCGGGCACTCCCAGGCGGTCAGGGTCTCCCTGCCCTTGTACTCCAGGCGGGACCCCGCGGGCAGCTCGACGTCCAGGGCGGTCACCGCGCCCGCCTTGTCGGACGTCGGTGGCGCCTCACCCACCCTGGCCCTCACCGTGGCCATGACCGTGGGGGTGTTCGCCCTCTGCGTGGCCATGGCGTTGCCCCCGTACACGGGGCGGGTGAGGAGGAGTTCACCGTTCCTGGCCTCGAGGCCGACGCAGTCGGTGACCAGGCCGCATTCGAGAGAGAAGGCGAGGCGGGGGAGGAGGTCCTGCCCCATGGAGGTATGTCCGGCCAGGAAAGCCCGGGGGGGCCGCTCGCGCAGGAAAGCGGCGAGCACCGCTCCATATATCTCGGGGTCGTACGGGACGAGGCGGGGATCGTTTAAGTAGAACACCTCGTCCGCCCCGCGCTGGGCGAGTTCCCTCGCCGCCCCTTCGACGCCGCTTCCCAGCAGCACGGCGCCGAGGCCGGTTCCCATGTCCGAGGCCAGTTTTCCGCCCAGCCCCAGCAGCTCCAGGGTGAGCGAAGTGGGGTTCCCGATGTTGTTCGTCTCCGCGAGTACGCATATGCCCCGTGGTTCGGCCAAGCTGTATCGACCTCCTTCTCCTCATCGCCGCAGGAGCGGCGGATGCCATTTCCTGGAAGGAAAGAGGGAGGGATCCCGGCTAGCACCTTCCGCCACTCTACCCCTCTCGACGGCGCCTGCCCCTCCAGGCCGCCATTCCCCTGTCGAGACGCCTCGTGGCCCGTCTCCGGAACCGCGAGACGCGATTTGCCGCCTGCCTGAAAATGTTACGAAGAATCGAGCTGCGAATCAAATATGACTGGCTGTCACATTTTATCATCGCGGAACACGCGAGTCAATGTAAAAAACGACATAACCTTACGATTTGTATGGTAGGGTTTATTGAGGGGGATGATTGACACCAACTATATCTTCCTGGAATTCTAATTGTCGCTGACCAGGGGGACGCGGCGGGAATATGATGTTAGTCCTGGCTACGCGGGGGAAGAATTAGTACAAAGGAATTGTACAGAAGCAATGGAAGCCGAGGGCGCTCACCGCGCCCCCGCTGAGAGGGAAAGGAGCAACCGCCATGCTTTCGGAGAAGATGCAGGAGGCCCTGAACGACCAGATGAAATGGGAGTTCTACTCGGAGTTCTTATACCTGGCCATGGCCGGCTACTTCAAGGCGAGGAGCCTGGACGGTTTCGCCAACTGGATGATGATCCAGACCCAGGAGGAACATGCCCATGCCACCATGTTCTTCAACTACATCGCCGAAGCCGGCGGCAGGCCGGACGTGCGCGCCTTCGACCAGATGGAGAACGAGTACGATTCCGTGACCGACGTATTCCGCAAGACGGTGGAACACGAGAAGCTCGTGACCAGGCGTATCAACGACCTCATGGCCCTGGCCCACGAGGAGAAAGATTACGCCAGTGCCGGTTTCCTGGACTGGTTCGTGAAGGAGCAGGTGGAGGAAGTTGCCTCACCACAGAAGATCCTGGACCAGTTGGAGATGGTGAAGGAGGACGGCAACGCCCTGATGATGCTCGACCGCGAGTTGGCCCAGAGGGTGTTCAACCCACCCGTCGTCACCACCTGACTCCCATTCCGCGCATCTCCGAGCGGTTTTCTCCGAATTTAGTTCCCAGCTCAGCTAGTGGACTTTCGCACTTTTTGACTCGCCCGCATCTGAGCAGCTGCTTTGGGGGAGGACCAGGCCTCTTCCAAGCGCAAAGCAAGACCTGGCCCCCCAAGACAGCTCTAGAGCACCTCATGCATGGGTGCGACAAGTTTGTCACCGTCCTGGCCCGGCCCCGGAAGTGACAAGCTACGGGGTGAAGCCCATGACGATGTGTCCCCCCGTCCATAC
>CAZQFX010000048.1:0-17874 GCA_964592775.1 uncultured Actinomycetota bacterium | reverse complement strand
GCCGGTCCTCTCCAGGAAGCCTGCTCGGCCCTGGCCCGGGCTATCGTGGAGGACGGCGAGGGCGCCACCCGCTTCATTGCCGTGCGCGTAAAGGGTGCCGCGAGCGAGGCGGAGGCGAAACGCGCCGCTATGGCCGTAGCGGAATCGGCCCTCGTGAAGACGGCCTTTTTCGGCGGCGACCCCAACTGGGGGCGGGTTGTGCAGGCGCTGGGTCAGGCGGTCAAGGACATCGATCCCCGGGGCGTGGAGGTCAGCATAGGCGGCGTCACGGCCGCGGTGGCGGGAAAGCCGGCGGAAGCCGATCGCGCGGAACTGGAAGCGGCAATGGCGGGCAACGAGATAGCTCTCGACGTCTCCCTGGGAAGGGGAGAGGCGGACGTCGAGGTCTGGACCTGCGACTACAGCTACGATTACGTGAAAATAAATGCGGAATACCATACGTAGGTAGCACTTATTAACGAAGGCTGGAAATTCTGCGGCGCGAAAGCGCTGACGGCGCCCGGAGGAAGGCGGCACGGTGCCTGCGCCTCCGGCTTTCCGAAGGTGGAGGCCTGGCAGGCATATGTTTTAAGGGTTTTTCGGACCGAAGGGATGGCGTGACATGGAGAAGGCGCATGAAAAGGCGAGGGTGCTCATGGAGGCCCTCCCCTACATCAAGGAGTACTACGGCAAGACGGTGGTGGTGAAGTTCGGCGGCAACGCCATGGAGAACGAGGAACTGAAGGGGATGTTCGCCTCCGATATCGTGCTCATGCGCTACGTGGGCATGAACCCGGTCATCGTGCACGGCGGGGGGCCGCAGGTCACCCATTACATGGAGCGCCTCTCCCTCGAGGTGCGCTTCGTCGACGGCCACCGCGTGACCGACGCCGAGGCCATGGAGGTGGCCAAGATGGTCCTGGTGGGAAAGGTGAACAAGGAGATCGTATCCCTCATCAACGGCCACGGCACCCTGGCCGTGGGGCTGTCGGGGGAGGACGGCAACCTGCTGCGCGCGCGCAAGAAGACCGGCGCCGCGAACGGCGGCGAGGTGGACCTCGGCTTCGTGGGGGAGGTGGAGGCGGTGAACCCCGGGATTCTCAACAACCTCATCCGGGACGAGTTCATCCCCGTGGTGGCGAGCATCGGGGTGGACGGGAGCGGGCAGAGCTACAACATCAACGCGGACCTGGTGGCGGGGGCCCTGGCCGAGGCCCTGCGGGCGGACAAGCTCATCTACCTCACCGACGTGGACGGCATATACCGCGACTTCGAGGACAAGTCCAGCCTCATCCCGGAACTGGGCGCGGACGAGGGAGACGGCCTCATGCGCGGAGGCGGATTGAGCAGCGGCATGCTTCCCAAGCTGCAGAGCTGCCTCGCGGCGCTCAGGTCGGGGGTGAGGAGGGCGCACATCATCAACGGCACCATCGACCACGCCCTCCTGCTCGAGCTGTACACGGACGCGGGTATCGGCACCATGGTGCGGGCATAGAAGGGCGCCGGCGCCGGCGCGATGACGTATAGAGAAAGAGGGAGGAAGACATGGAGTACGACCTGGAGAGGGCCAAGAGCCAGGAGGAGGTGTACCTGGTGGCCAACTACAGCCGCCTGCCGGTGCTCTTCATGCACGGCCACGGCACGCGCCTGTGGGACGATACCGGAAAGGAATACGTCGACTTCGTCTCCGGGCTGGGGGCCTGCGTGGCCGGCCACTGCCACGCGGAGATCATCGCCGCCGTGGCGCGCCAGGTATCGCAGCTCGTCCACGTCACCAACCTCTATTACACCCAGCCCCAGGGCGAGCTGGCCGAGATGCTGGCGAGATATAGCTTCGCGGAAAAGGCGTTCTTCTGCAACAGCGGCACCGAGGCCAACGAGGCGGCCATTAAGCTGGCGCGCAAGTACATGCGCGACGTGAAGGGCGAGGAGAGATACAAGGTGGTGTCCGCCCTCAAGTCCTTCCACGGCCGCACCTACGGTGCGCTGGCGGCGACGGGGCAGCCGGCCAAGGCCGAGCCCTTCGGGCCCATGCCCTCCGGTTTCGCGCACGTCCCCTTCAACGACCTCGAGGCCCTGGAGGAGGCGGTGGATGAGGCCACCTGCGCGGTGCTCCTCGAGCCCATCCAGGGCGAGGGAGGCGTCTATGTGCCGGAGCCTTCGTACCTGAAAGGGGCATGGGAGATCTGCCGGCGCAAGGGGGCCCTTTTCGTGCTGGACGAGGTGCAGACGGGGATGGGGCGCACCGGCGTACTCTTCGCCCACGAGCATTTCGGGGTGACCCCCGACGTCATGACCGTCGCCAAGGGGCTTGCGGGGGGGCTGCCCATCGGCGCCATGCTGACCACGGCGGAGGTGGCAAGGGGGTTCGCGGCCGGCGATCATGGCAGTACCTTCGGCGGCAATCCGGTGGTCTGCGCGGCGGCCCTGGCGGTGATGACGCTGCTGCGGGAGGAGAACCTGATCGATAACGCCGCGCGGGTGGGCTGCTACTTCAAGGAAAGACTCCTCGCGCTGCATGCCGGCACGGCGGCTGTCGCGGAGGTGCGCGGGATGGGCCTCATGCTGGCCGTCGAGCTGGCGCAGGACAGGGCGAAAGAGATCGTGCTGGCCTGCCTGAAGAGGGGATACGTGGTCAACAACATCGGCGACAACATCCTGCGTTTCCTGCCGCCGCTCTCCATATCCACCCGCGAGGTTGATGGCCTGGTCGCGGTTCTGGCGGAGCTGCTCGGCGCCGAGCAGGACAGGAACGGGGAGGAGGTCCAGCCATGGAGGATATAAAAGGCAGGGATTTCCTCAGCGTCTCCGACCTCAACGCCGACGAGCTTGTGAAGGTGCTGGACACCGCCGACGCCTTCAAGCGGGACCTCGGAAGCGGCGGCGTGAGACCGAGCCTGGCGGGCAGGATCGTGGCCCTCATATTCCAGAAGCCCTCCACCCGCACCAGGGTCTCCTTCGAGGCGGCGGTGTATCACCTGGGGGGGAGCCCCATCACCCTCAATGTGTCGGAGCTGCAACTGGGACGGGGAGAGACCATAGGCGACACGGGCAGGGCGCTCTCGCGTTACGTCCACGCCATCACCCTGCGCACCTTCGGGCATGCGGAGGTGGAGGAACTGGCGCAAGCTGCGGACGTGCCGGTGATAAACGCCCTCACCGACCTGGAACACCCCTGCCAGGCGCTCGCCGACCTCATGACGGTGAGGGAGAGCAAGGGAAAGCTGGCCGGCCTGCGCCTGGCCTATGTGGGCGACGGCAACAACGTGGCCAATTCCCTCGCCCTGGGCTGTGCACTGGCCGGGATGGGCATCACCATCGGGTGTCCCGAGGGGTACGAGCCGGATGCCGGGATAATCGCATACGCGCGCGGCCTGGCGGGTGCCGATGCCATGCGGGTGGTGCATGACCCGCGGGAGGCCGTGGCGGGCGCGCAGGTGATATACACAGACGTCTGGACGTCCATGGGCCAGAAGGAGGACCACCGCAGGAAACACGACCTCGAGCCTTACCAGGTGAACGCCAAACTGCTGGCTGTGGCCGACCCGGAGGCCATCGTAATGCACTGCCTTCCGGCCCACCGCGGGGAGGAGATCACCGACGAGGTCATGGACGGTCCCCGGTCGGTGGTGTGGGAGCAGGCGGAGAACCGGATGCATGCCCAGGCTGCGCTGCTCGACCTCCTGGCGGGAGAATGAGGCGGGAGGCCCGGGCGTGGACAAGTGGCGGCGAAGGGATATCATAAGGGAGTTGGTCGCTTCCCGCCGCGTCGCCAACCAGAAGGAGCTCGTGGCGGAGCTGGCGGCGCGGGGGATAAAGGCCGACCAGTCCACCGTCTCCCGCGACTTGAGAGAACTGGGGGCCGTACGCCTGCCGGGCCGCGAAGGCGGGCTGGTATACGGGTTCGCGGGAGAACAGGGCCAGCCCGCCGCGGAGGATGAACTGCGGCGCGGGGCGAGGGGTTTCCTCACCGGCGTCGAGGCCAGCGGGAACATCGTCATCCTGCACACGGCGCCCGGGAACGCCCAGGCCATGGCGGCCATCCTGGACAGGAGCCGGAGAGAAGAGGTAGCGGGCACGGTGGCCGGCGACGACACCATACTGGTGGTGGTGAGAGAGGGATTCAAAGCGAAAGACATGGCTGGCTGGTTCAAAGGGGCGGCAGGGTAGCCATCCTTGTCGCGCGGCCGCGACACCGCCGCGGAGGAGAATCCTAAAGCGACTGGCGACACGCCAACATATAATACTGGAAAGAGTATTTACAGGGCAGTTGTACATGTCGAGCGGCCGCGACACCACCGAGGACGAAAATGCCGCCCGCTATTTTCGGGGCAGCCGAAACGGGTCGCAGGGATCATCCGGCAGCGGCGTAACGGGGTATATCCCGGGGAGAATATGGGATGAGGAAAGGCAAGACGGGAGAAGATCGACCATGAAGGACACGGTGATACTGGCTTATTCCGGGGGGCTGGACACCTCGGTGGCCATCAAGTGGCTGGAGGAGAGATACGGCATGCGGGTGGTGGCGCTCGCCGCCGACCTGGGGCAGCCCGGGGATATGGAGGCCATCCGCCTCAAGGCCTTGCAGGTGGGCGCGGTGGACGCGGTCACCCTGGACCTGAAGGAGACCTTCGCCGAGGAGTTCGTCCTCCCGTCCCTGCAGGCGAACGCCCTCTACGAGGGCAAGTACCCCCTGGCCACCTCCCTCGCCCGCCCGCTGATCGCGGCGGCCATGGTAAAGGAGGCGAAGCGGCGCGGGGCCGCGGCGGTGGCCCACGGCTGCACCGGCAAGGGCAACGACCAGGTGCGCTTCGACCTCACAACCATGGCTCTGGGCCCGGAGCTGAGGATCATCGCCCCCCTGCGCGAGTGGAACATGTCCCGGGAGGACGAGATGGCCTACGCCAAGGAGCATGGCATACCCGTGCCGGTGACGGTGGAGAGCCCCTATTCCGTGGACGAGAACCTGTGGGGCAGGAGCTGCGAGGCCGGGGTGCTCGAGGACCCCATGGTGGAGCCGCGCGACGACGCCTACGAGTGGACCATCGCGCCGGCGCGGGCGCCGGACGAGCCGCTCTACCTGGAGATAACCTTCGCCGCGGGGCGCCCCACCGCCCTGGATGGCGAGGAGATGGGCCTGGTGGAGCTCATCGGAAAGCTGAACGAAATGGGCGGCGGGCACGGCGTAGGCCGCATCGACATGGTGGAGAACCGCCTGGTGGGCATCAAATCGCGCGAGATATACGAGGCGCCGGCGGCCACCATACTCATCGAGTCGCACCGCGCCATGGAGTCGCTCACCCTTACGCGGGAGACCATGCACTTCAAGCCGGTACTGGAGGCGAAGTTCTCGGAGCTGGTCTACTTCGGGTTGTGGCACGACCCGCTGCGCGCCGCCTTGGCGGCGGCTATCGGCTCCACCCAGGAGAAGGTGAGCGGCGGGGTGAGGGTGAAGTTATTCAAGGGTTCGTGTACCGTCGTGGGCCGGGAGTCCGAATACTCCCTCTACGATTACGGGCTGGCCACCTACGACCGCGCTGACGAGTTCAGCCATCGCTCCAGCGAGGGGTTCATCGAGCTGTGGGGGCTGCCGCTGAAGGTGTGGGGCATCAGGCAGGGCGGCCCTCAACGCGGCGTGGAATAGAGGCCCTTCTACAAAAATATACGGCGACTGGCGGCGGAACATATGGTATTCGAGCGCATATTTTCGGAGTAGTTTGTAGAGGCATTTATATACGAGGCGATGCCTTCCCTCGCTAAGGAGATAGAGCGGTTCGGTGGGCGAAACCGGCGTAAAGGAGGAGAGATGAAACTCTGGGGAGGAAGGTTCGAGAAGGAGGCCGACGGCCAAGCGCATGCCTTCAGCTCTTCCCTCGCCTTCGACCGCCGCCTGGCGCCGTACGACCTCGCGGTGAGCGAGGCGCACGCCATGGCGCTGGAGGGTTGCGGCGTGCTCTCGCGGGAGGAACGTGAGAGCGTCGTCTCCGCCCTGCGGGAAATGAAATCCGAGGTGGAGGCGGGCACCTTCCCCTTCGCCGATGACGAGGACATCCACTCCGCGGTGGAGAGGGTGCTGGTGGAGAGGATAGGCGATACCGGTGCCAGGCTGCGGGCGGGACGCAGCCGCAACGACCAGGTGGCGGCCGACCTCCGCCTCTACCTCATGCAGGCGAACGGGCTCATCACCCGGCGGATGCTGGACCTCATGCGGGCGATAGTCGAGCAGGCGGAGTCCAACAGGAACGCGATCATGCCCGGATTCACCCACCTGCAGCCCGCCCAGCCGGTGCTCCTGGCGCACCACCTGCTGGCCTACTTCGAGATGTTCAAGCGCGACGTGGGACGCCTCGCCGAGGCGAAGCGGCGCGCGGATTCCTGCCCTTTGGGGAGCGGCGCACTGGCCGGGGTGACCTTCCCGCTGGACAGAGATGCCATGGCGAAAGAGCTGGGCTTCGGCGCGCTTTCCGAGAACTCCATGGACGCGGTGGCCGACCGCGATTTCGTGGCCGACCATCTCTACGCCTGTGCCGTGACGGCCGTGCACTTGAGCCGCCTCGCGGAGGAGATCGTCCTGTGGTCCACGCCGCGTTTCGGTTTCATCAGGCTGGACGAGGCCTACGCCACCGGATCGTCCATCATGCCCCAGAAGGCCAACCCCGACGTGGCGGAGCTGGTGCGGGGGAAGACGGGCAGGGTAATGGGGCACCTGGTGGCCGTGCTGTCCATGCTCAAGGGGCTTCCGCTAGCCTACAACCGCGACCTGCAGGAGGACAAGGAAGGCCTCTTCGACGCCACAGACCAGCTCGACGCCATGCTGGAGGTGACCACCCGCGCCCTGGCGACCGCGTCCTTCGATGCCGCGCGCATGCGCGAGGCGGCGGCGGAGGAGTACACCAACGCCACCGACCTCGCCGACTACCTGGTGCGCAGAGGCGTGCCCTTCCTGCAGGCCCACGACACGGCCGGCAGGCTGGTGAGGTTATGCCTGGACAGAGGTATAAGCCTGGAGGAGCTGTCCCTGGAGGACTACCGGGGCATAGAGCCCCGAGTGGGCGAGGACGTCTACGAGCACCTCTCCCTTGAGGCCTGCGTAAACGCGCGCGACCTCCCGGGGGGCACCGCCCCCAAGCGGGTGGAACAGGCTCTCACCTACGCGCATGCCTGGCTTGCCCGGGCCGCCGGGTAACGGCTAAGAGGCTATGGTGGAGGGCATCCCACTACGTCGTGCCCCCCGTCCCAGCAGTTGCAAACGAAGTGCATGGGCCTCTCGGCCGTGAAGCTGCTGCCGGATAACCCGTACACCTCACACGAAAGCTGGTATCCCGCACCCAGGAGCTGGTTCGCGGAAAAGCCGCCCGGGAGTGGGCGGGGACGGATTGCCCCCCCACCACCTTCTCCCCCTCCTCCTCGGTCTGGAAGCGGAAGGTGAGGCCCTTGGGGGCGTCTTCGGGGTTGAGCACGCAGATCCATTCCTCGAAGCCGGGTCCGGTGTAGCCCTCGGCGAAGTAGAAGGTGAACCTGCCCCCACCCGCGGTGTGGAGGATGGTTCCATTTCTTCCGACTGCCCAGGCGTTGTGGGGATCAGCGGCGGAGACGCTGGTTAGACCTTCATGATAATCAGAAACTTGCTCAACCCAGGCATTCCCCCCATCGTCCTGCCGGAATTCATTCAGCAGCGAGGCCGTTAGCACGTCCGCCGCCTCGGATCCGGAGACCTCGAAATGGACCAGGAAGATACGGAGATACGGGTCGAGTTGTTCCACCTCCTCGGAGTCGAAACCGTGGGCCGAGAAGAAGCCGTCCGTCTCTTCCTCGCTCATCCCTTCGCGCAAGCGCAAGATTACATTCCCCGGAACGTATTCCGAGGCGACCATCTCGGCGATCGTTATCTCCATAGGTGCATCATTGCCCGGCGATCTTTCCGCCCATGAGGCATGCCCTTGCCATGGTGCAACAGCGGTGAAGCAAGCGAAGATAAGCGACAACATGAGAACAATATGGGCCGGTTTCCCCTTTATCCCGTACCCCCCTTGATCGTCCAGGCTAGATCTCGAACTCGCGGGCAGGCATGTGCCGAACACGGGTACGTACCAACACGGGCAATGCTTGGTCGATCTGCCGCCAAATCCCCATACAACGAGATGAAACCGCTTATTAAGCTAAAAGATGGAGACAATACATCAGAGCCGGTTGTCTTGCACAACAGCCACCGCTTACTGTGCTTCTCTTTGATTCGCCCCTTACCGCTTGGGATATACTGAAGTCGAAGGGGAATCGGAATCGGGTGCTCGCACGAACAGCGTATTCTCGATGGGTATAAAGACGGGAGAACATGTGGGCGAGGTCGATGAGTTGGCCGCGGCCTTCGAGGCCATGGCCGAGCTGTCCGAGATCAAGGGAGAGGTGCGCTTCAAGGTCAACGCCTACGACCGCGCCGCCGAGGTGGTGAGGGCGGAGGGCGAGGACCTCCTGCAACTTGACAGCGTCAAGGAACTGCGCAAGTACCAGGGCATAGGGGAGGGGATCGCCAAGAAGATCCTCGAGTTCAAGAACACGGGCTCCATCTCCAAGCTGGAGGAGCTCAAAGAGGAGGTACCGGTCGAACTCATCTCCCTCCTCCAGGTTCCCAACCTGGGCCCCAAGCGCGCAAAGCTGGTCTACGACGAACTGGGCGTGCGCACCATAGAGGAGCTGCAGGAGGCGGCCGAGGCGGGCAGGCTGGCCGAGCTGCACGGTCTGGGACCAAAGGCGGAGAGCAACATCCTCGAGGGCATCCGGCACATGCAGGCGACCTCGGGGCGGCTTCTTCTCCACCAGGCCCACCGCGTGCTGGAGGAGATAACGGCGCTCATGCGCGAGAGGATACCCAGCCTGGCCATCTCGCCGGCGGGGAGCCTGCGCCGCATGAAGGAGACCATCGGGGACATCGACATCCTGGTCAGCGCGAAGGAGGCGGATGCGGCCATGGACGCTTTCACCTCCCTTCCCCTTGCGGACAAGGTGCTGCTGCGCGGAGACACCAAGAGCTCCATCGTGATTACCTCGGGCCTGCAGGTGGACCTGAGGGTGGTGCCGCCGAGGGAATTCGGCGCCGCCCTGCAGTACTTCACTGGGTCGCAATCCCACAACATCCGCGTGCGCGAGATCGCCAAGAAGGACGGGAAGAAGATCAACGAATACGGGGTCTTCAGGCTCGAAGGCGAGCGCCGCCTGGCCGGCAAGACGGAGGAGGAGGTCTACAAGGCCCTGGGCATGGGATGCCCGCCACCCGAACTGCGCGAGAACCGCGGGGAGATCGAGGCCGCCCTCGAGGGGAAGTTGCCCGCCCTGGTCGAAAGCACGGACATCCTGGGGGACCTGCACGTGCACAGCGATGCCAGTGACGGCATCACCACCCTGGGGGAACTGAGGGAGGCGGCGGAGCAGCGCGGCTACCGCTATCTCGCCGTCACCGACCATGCCGCGAACCTGCGCGTGGCGGGAGGACTGGAGCGGGACCGGCTACTCGCCCAGGTGGAGGCGATAGGGAAGATGAACGCGGCGGGCGACTCCCCCGTGACCCTGCTCAGCGGGACCGAGCTGAATGTAGGCAACGACGGAGGACTCGATTACGACGACGAGATGCTCTCCCTTCTGGACGTGGTCATCGCCTCGCTGCACGCCGGCTTCAAGCAGGACCGCGAGCAGCTCACCGCGCGCATGGTCACCGCCATGCGAAACCCCCATGTGAAGATAGTGGCGCATCCCACCGGGCGGCTGCTGGGGCAGCGCCCCCCCTACGACGTTGACCTGCGTGTCGTGATGCGGGAAGCGGCGGAGACGGGCACCGCGCTTGAGCTGAACGCCTTCCCCGACCGCCTCGACCTCAACGACGAGCGCCTCATGGAGGCCCGGAAGATGGGAGTGAAGATAGCCATCGGCACCGACGCCCACCGCCGCGAGCACCTCGATTTCATGTTCTACGGGGTGGCGACGGCAAGGCGCGGCTGGCTGGGCAGGGACGACGTGCTCAATACCCTGGAACTGGACGACCTGCTGGCCTTGCTGTGGCATGGCCGCTCCCGCGGATGATCAGGGCCGAGGCATGATCTCCCAACTCATGACCCCCGAACTCCGGGCATGACCCCCCGGCCCGGCCAATATATAATATGACTGGCTGGAGCACTGCGGGGATACTCCGCTCCCGGGCACGCGTAGGCGGAGCGGAGAGCGAGGAAGGGGTGGAGAATGGAGATGAAGCGGAACGAGATCATACCCCTGGGATATGGCAAATATTACCGTTCGGACAAGATCGTCGGCCTGGAGCCCATAGGGGAGGAGCGGGGACCCGCGCGACGCACCTACGTCTACATCGAGGACCGTGTGGAGCCGGTGGTGGCCTCGCGCACGGAGGAGGCGATCATCAAGGACCTGGCCATCTCGCGGGAGGAGTTCGAGGCCTCCCAGGCCGTGGGCATGCTGGAGCGCGTCATGCACGAGATGGAGAGGGTGGGGCCCATGCTGCGGCGCAGCATCCGCGAGGAGACGGGGCTGGATATCGACGACCTCATCCTGCGCGTGAGGAAAGTGTTGTCCCGCGAGGACGAGGAAGAGGATTTCGACCAGGGCTCCCTTTTCCTGTCCTGAGCGGCACCCTAGCGTCGGCAGTCACGAAAGACCATGTTGAAGGATAAGGAGGTTTGAGTTGAAGCTCGGGGATATCTACAAGCTGGCCGTGCAGATGGGCATAGAGAAAGACCCCCGCGGCAAGGCGGAGATAAAGCGCCTGCTGGCCGTGAACAAGGAAAAACACGAGAAGCTTCCGGAAAAGGAGCGGGAGTATTTCGATACCGAAAGCCTGGAGAACCCCTTCCCGGACTCGCGCATCCTGGTGGGCGATCCCGGGACGGAGGTGAAATCGGCCTTGGTGGGTATCGACATGGAGGTGCCCGAGGTCCTCCTGGCCGACCGCCTGCGCGAGAAGGGCGAGACGGTCGACCTCATCATCGCCCATCACCCCGAGGGACAGGGCCTGATCAACCTGGACAAGGTGATGGCCCTGCAGGCGGACGAATGGTACCGCCACGGCGTGCCCATCAACATCGGCGAGGCGCTTATCGGCAAGCGCATGCAGGAGATATACCGCGCCTTCCTGCCGCGCAACGTCGAGAGGGCCCTCGATGCCGCCCGCGTCCTCGACATCCCCTTCATGAGCATGCATACCGTGGCCGACAACCAGGTGCACGCCTTCCTCACGGATTATTTCGCCCGCAAGAAGCCCCGTACGGTCGGAGACGTCATCGACCGGCTGCTGGAGATACCGGAATACAGGGCCGCCGCGCGCACCCAGTCCGGCCCGGTGGCGATAGTGGGCGCGAGGGACAACCGGGCGGGCAAGATAATGGTGGACATGACCGGGGGCACGGAGGGCCCGCAGGAGATCCTGGAGAAGCTTGCCGACGCCGGGGTGGGGACCATCGTGTGCATGCACTACTCCGAGAAGCACAAGGAAGAGGCGGAAAAGCAGAAGATGAACGTGATCGTCGCCGGGCATATCGTGTCCGATTCCTTGGGCATGAACGTCATCCTCGACCGCCTGGAGGAAAAGGGAGTGCGCATCCTGCCCGTTTCCGGCCTGGTGAGGGTGTCGCGGGCGCGCAAGAAGCCGGCGCGCGGCAGGAAATAGGCCGGGGAGTGCCGCAAGTCTTGCTTGAAAAAGAGGGCCAAATCATTTACAGGTAGATTAGGCACCCGGGTCACGGCAACGTACCGGGAGCATCGCGGGGCATAGACGCGGCGGTGGTCGCCTGGGGGCGGAACCGTGGATAGGGGTGCAGGCATACGGCGTCGCAGCTACGAGGCCCGCAAAGACAACCGAGGAGAGGATGAGCGAGGGTTACCGACTGCTCGAGCAGGGAGAACGCCTGCTGGCCGAAAACCGCGTCGACGAGGCCATCGAACGCTTCCGCCGTTTCCTGGACGGCTACCCCGATGATATAGACGGGCAGTATCAGTTGGGGATAGCTCTCTACGAAAAGGGGGAACTCGAGGAGGCCCTGCTGCGCTTCGAGCGGGTAAGAGGGCTCAGCCCCGAAGACCCGCGGTCCTACGACGGCATGGCCCTGGTAATGATGGAGAAGGGCGATTTCGAGGGAGCGGTCCGGTACTACCAGGAGGCCCTGGAGAGGGATCCGGACAACTCCGACCTCCTGAACGAGCTGGGGATCGCCTATCACGAGCTGGGGGACGAGGACGAAGCCCTCGCCATCTACGAACGCGCCATCAAGCTGGAGCCCAACTTCGGCTATCCGTACTATAACAAGGCCAGGCTGCTCGTCAGCAGGGAGCGATACGAGGAGGCCATAGAGAACCTGGAGACCGCAATCAGCCTGTACAAAGGGGAGAGGGAGAAGCTGACCGACGTCCTCTTTGAGCTGGCCGGCGTATACGAGGACATGCTCGACGACGCGAAGGCGGTGGAGATATACGGCGAGATACTCATGCTCGACCTGGACAACCTGGAGGCTCTGGTCAGCTTGGGTTCCATCCACCTCGACAACTGCGAGTACGAGAAAGCGGCGGCATACTTCGACCGGGTCATCAAGCTCGATCCCCAGAACGACAGCGCCTACCTCGAGAAGGGTTACGCGCTGGGCTGCATGGGAGACGTGGAGACCGAACTGGAATACCTGGAGAGATGCCTGTCCATCAACCCGAAGAACAAGTTCGCCCTCAGCAACAAGGGCGCCGCCCTCATGGAGCGGGGAAAGCTCGAGGAGGCGGAGGCGTATTTCCTGCGCGCCCTAGAGGTCGACGACGAGTACTCGTGGCCTTACTACAACCTGGCCTGCCTGAGCGCACTGCGGGGGGAGAAGGGGTCATGTCTGGCGTATCTCAAGAAAGCCCTGGAGCTGGACCCCGCTCTCAAGGAAGACGCCCTGCGCGACATCTGCCTGGAGAAACTGCGCCGCAGCGAGGCATTTCGCCGCCTCCTCGAACAACCCGGCCCTACACCCGATGCGTAAACCCCTTTTACCGGGGACCCCTAAATCACACTTTGGGGTCAGCCCCTCATGCCGCAAGGTCGCGGCACCAGAAAAGGATGAAAACAGCTTCGCGCCATGAATGGGAAACAAGATATGGTACCGCAAAGGCTATTTTCGGAACAGCCCTGGAACAGGACTGACCCTGGAGCTTGTGTGATCACGTGGCTTTGCCCACGGTGATGATCACCTGGGACCCCGGCGACGCCGACGCTCCCGCCCCCGGGAACTGGCTGATCACGATGCCCGCCTGTGAGGCATCGCCAGGGCTGTAGACGACCTTGTAGGTGAAACCGGCGGCGGTCAGGGTCTCCTTGGCGGTGGTCTCATCCATCCCCACCACGCCCGGAACGCTCGACTGCGGAGCCGGCCCCTGGCTCACGGTGATGGCCACGGACGACCCGGAATTCACCGTCGTTCCCGCGAGGGGCGACTGGCCTATGACCCTTCCCTTGGGCGCGATACTGGAATAAGCGTAATTGACGACCGGGTTGAGATCCGCCGCGCGGATCGCGGCCGACGCTTCCGCCTCGTTCATGCCCGTGACCCCGGGCACGGTCACCCGCGCGGTTTGCGAATTATGTATACTGCACGGCGAAGTGGGCTCATCGCCGCGCCGGTAGGATCTGCTCTCGGTATGCGGGCACAGAGGGGTAGCCTTCATCGCGCTGTCCGTGCAGATGGTCACCGTGACCCACTCCGAAACATCTTCCTCGCTCCCGAACTCCGCCTCCGGGAATTCGGACGGGGGCACGTCCGCCAGGGCCAGCTTCATGAACTTCCTCCAGATCTGGGCCGGGAAGGTGCCGCCGTAGACGGTTATGCCGTGCACGCCGCGCATGGGTATCCTGCCCTCGGTGTAGCCCACCCACACCGCCGTCGAGAGGTCGGGGGTATAGCCACAGAACCAGGCGTCGGCGTAATCGTCCGTAGTGCCGGTCTTGCCTGCTTGGGGGCGGTCGATACGGGCCGCCCGTCCCGTGCCGTACCTCACCGCGTCCTGCAGAATGGAGTTCACCACCGCGGCCACGTCCTCGCGCACCACGCGCTTTCCCTTGGGGGTTTTATCGAAGACGATGTTGCCCGCGGCGTCGGTCACCTTGGTGATGCAGATGGGCTCGTTGTAGGTGCCGTTGTTGGCCAGAGTTCCGAAGGCGCTGGCCATCTCCAGCGGGTTCACCTCGCTGGTCCCCAGGGCGATGGATGGATAGGGCGGGATGGTGGATCTTATGCCCATGGCCTGCGCCATCTGCGCCACTCTCTGGGGGCCGACGTCCCTGATTACACGGGCATAGACGACGTTCACCGAGCGCACGGTGGCGGTATAGACGTTAATGGTCCCGTAGCTCGAGCCCTCGGCGTTGCCAACCTTCCACTTCGTGCCGTCCGGAAACTCCAGGGTGGTGGGGGAGGAATCGTAGGTCTTGTAGGGGGAGATGCCGTTACTGATGGCCGCGGTGAGCACGAAGGCCTTGAAGGAGGAGCCCGGCTGCCTTCCACCCTGGGCCGCGATGTTGTACTGGAGCTGGCTGTAGTCCCTACCCCCCACCATGGCCTTGATCTCCCCCGTACGGGGGTCCACCGCGCAGAGGGCGGCGCCGGGATCGCCGGGCCTGTCGAGCGTGCTGGCGATGGCGTCCTCAGCGTATTTCTGCAAACTGGGATCGAGGGTGGTATAGACGCGCAGGCCGCCGCGGAAGATGATGTCGTCGGGCGAGAGGTCGCCGAACTTGGCGCGCATCTGCGGATCAGCCGCGAAGACGTTGTAGAGGTACTTCTTGACGTACTCCACGAAATAGGGGGCGAGGGGGCTGGAAGCTTCCTCGGGGATGGGTTGCACGGCCACCTCCTTGCCCTTCGCCTCGGTTGCCTGGGACGCGGTGATGAATCCCAATTCCTCCATCTTGACCAGGACCACGTTGCGGCGCTCCTTCGCCGCCTTGATGTTCAGGTAGGGTGAATAGTAGTTTGGTATCCTGATCACCGCAGCCAGAAGCGCGGCCTCCTCGAGGGAGAGTTCGGACGGCTGTTTGCCGAAGAAGGTCTGGGATGCCGTTTTCACCCCGTAACAGCCCTGGCCGAAATAGACGTCGTTGAGATACATCTCCAGGATCTTGTCCTTGGAGTACCTACGCTCCAACTGGTTGGCGAGGCTGGCCTCCTCGACCTTTCTCCAGTAGGTGCGCTCCTTGCCGGTCAGGGTGTTCTTGACGTATTGCTGGGTGATGGTCGAGGCGCCCTGTACCACCCTCCCCTGTACCACGTTGGTCCAGAATGCCCTGATGATGGCCTCCCAGTCCACGCCGCCGTGCTGATAGAAGCGCTCGTCCTCTATGGCGATGACCGCGTTCTGCAGATCGGGGCATATGAGGTCGAGCGTCACGTTCTCGCGGTTCTGCTCTCCGTGCAGTTCGGTGATGACGGTGCCGTCGGCGGCGATGATCTTGGAGGTCTGGTCCATCTGGTGCTTCTCCAGGTCCTCGAGCCGGGGCAGGCCGATGCCGGTGTAGAACCAGAAGAAGAACCCACCCGCGAGCACGGCCAGGCAGAGGAAGACGATGAACGCTATGCGTATGAAGACGCGCATCTAACACCCTTGTTTTGCTCGCTCGAACGATTCATGCTAGTAAGATTTTAACTCTTTCTTAGACCTCCCCGGAAGGCCGATTTGTTCCATTTAACCTGGAGTTTTCTTCGCCGCCGGCACCGGTTTTCCTCTCCCCGTAAGCGATATTGCCCCCCACAGTGCCGTCGGCGGATGGCGGGATCGCTCAAAGCGCTGCAGGCACGGTCGATTCCACCAGGTCCTGTGTCGCGGTTGCTGCCGAAGCCCGGCCACTTCGCATGCCTTTGCACGCGTCCTGTTCGCCGTGGCTTTGTTCTCGAAAGCCGTAGTTCGGTGCATGTGATGAATCTCCTATTGGCGGAGACGGCGCTAATCTATTTCCCCATGTCTTTACCGCCCGCGAGCGCTTGAAGTATCCTTGTCTCGATGTGAAGGGAGATCTCGTATGGCCTTGGTGAAGGACCCGGATTACCAGATGAAGGTCATCCTCTCGGGGACTGAGGCATGCCTTCCCGAAGGAGACCTGAAGGACAAGGTGGAGAGATCGATCGCGGAGGGCCGCCCCTTGAGGATCAAGCTCGGGGTGGACCCCACCCGGCCCGACCTGCACCTGGGCCATGCCGTGCCCCTGCGCAAGCTGCGCCAGTTCCAGGATCTGGGCCATACCGCCATCCTTCTCATCGGTGACTTCACCGCCCTGGTCGGCGACCCCTCGGCTCGGGATATCACCCGCCCCCAGCTTACGGCGGAGGAAGTAAAGGCCAACGCCCGCACCTACGCCGAGCAGGCCTTCCGCATCCTCGACGAGGGGAAGACGGTGCTCGAATACAACAGCCGCTGGCTCGCCCCCCTCGACTTCGAGGAGCTGCTGCGCCTCACGGCAAATTTCACCGTGGCGCGCCTGCTTGAGCGCGACGATTTCTCCAAGCGCTACGAAGAGAACGTATCCATCGGGCTGCATGAATTTCTGTACCCGGTGATGCAGGCTTACGACTCGGTGGCCCTGGAGGCGGACGTGGAGATCGGGGGTACCGACCAGATATTCAACCTCCTGGCCGGAAGGGAGCTGCAGCGTGCCATGGGCCAGGAGCCGCAGAGCGTCCTCACCCTCCCCATCCTCGTGGGGCTGGACGGGGAGAAGAAGATGTCCAAGAGCCTGGGCAACTACGTGGGGCTTACCGACCCGCCCGAGGAGATGTTCGGCAAACTCATGTCCATGGCCGACGGACTCATGCCCGACTACTTCCGC
Source organism: uncultured Actinomycetota bacterium (assembly GCA_964592775.1). GTDB lineage: Bacteria > Actinomycetota > Geothermincolia > Geothermincolales > RBG-13-55-18 > SURF-21. The sequence continues at coordinate 1,058 of CAZQFX010000048.1, read as the reverse complement.
CTCACCACGGGCCTCGAACCCGCCGAGGTAGACGCCATCCTGGCCGAGTTGGAGGCGGGCTCGCTCCACCCGGCCAGGGCGAAGCGGCGCCTGGCGGCGGAGGTGACGGGCCTCTACTGGGGAGGCGACGCGGCCCGGCGAGCGGAACGGGCCTTCGACCGCGTGCACGTGGAGAGGGAAAGGCCGGAGGAGATCCCCGAGGTGCCCATCGATCCCGGCGAGTTCAAGGAAGGGAGGATATGGCTGCCTCGCCTCCTGGTCCTCGCCGGCCTGGCCCCGTCCACCAGCGAGGGCAGGCGCCTCGTCATCCAGGGGGGCATCAAGGTGGGCGATTCCGTCATGGATGATGTAGAGACGGAGCTGAGTGCGGAGGAACTGAACGGCATCGTGATCCAGAAAGGCAAACGCCATTTCCGCAGGATAAGGACGTGAATGGCGCCGGAAGACCTCTTCGCCGTCTTCGCCGTACGTCCCGCCCGGGTGAACGCCGTTGTCCGCTTTTATCCTCGCGTCCTTCATGAACGTCAAGGCTGAGAAAACCAAGCGCGATACGATTCCCAGACAGATCCGCCCCTCCCGCCACGCCGATGAACAGATCTACTCGAATCCCATTCGCTCTTTTGACATGCCGTTTTTCAAGTGCTATCATAAAGTTTGCGGCAAGGCCGCCGGGTTTTTGCCCGCTTGATAAAAGGAGGCGGTATTCCGGATACTCAGGAATCGTTGGGGGGTTTAGGTCTGGATGCCGCTGGAGCAGCGGCCTTTTTGATGCCGTTTCATTGACAGGATAAGACGCGAGTGCTACCTTTTAGCATTGTTGAATTCGGTGCTCGAACCGCGTTCCTTGAAAACTAAACAGCGTAACAGAGAGAAAATGAGCTCCAATCAATTCCGTTCATATCCATCGCAAGGTGGATAACGGCCGGTATGGAGCCCGGATACACGCTCCAAGCATGTAAGCCCAGGGTACCTCGGTACCAGGGGACTGCATTTTCATTGGAGAGTTTGATCCTGGCTCAGGACGAACGCTGGCGGCGTGCCTAACACATGCAAGTCGA
>CAZQFX010000047.1:0-18001 GCA_964592775.1 uncultured Actinomycetota bacterium | reverse complement strand
TCGCGGACGTCGTGCGTTACAGCTGGCGCGTCACGCCCAGCACGGTGATGCTCCTCCTGGGAGGGCTGCAGATCCTTGTCCTCGGGCTTATCGCGGATATGATAGCCAAGAGGAGCAGCCCATGACCGACCGCGTCCTCATCACCGGCGCGGACGGCTTCGTGGGACGGCACCTGGCCGCATACCTCGTCTCCGAGGCGGGAGCCGAGGTGCTGGGCCTGGACATGAGGCCTCCCCGCCGGGAAGACCCCTGGGACCGCTGCGGGTTCGGGGTCTGCGACATACTGGACCGCGATCGCGTCTTCTCCCTCGTGAGGGATTTCCGCCCCGACTACGTGTTCCACCTCGCCGCCCAGAGCTCGGTGCGGCGCTCCTGGGAGGACCCCGCCTTCACATACCAAGTCGCCCTGAACGGCCAGGCCAACCTCTTCGACGCCCTGCGCGAGGCGGGCTCGGGCGCCAGGGTGCACGTGGCCTGCTCGGCGGAGGAGTACGGCAGGGTCACGGAGGAGGAACTGCCCATCCGCGAGGACCATCCCCTGCGCCCGGCAAGCCCCTACGCCCTGAGCAAGGTGATGCAGGACTACCACGCCGTGTTCTCCTGCCAGGCTTACGGCATGGAGACGGTCATCACCCGCGCCTTCAACATGATCGGGCCGGGGCAGTCCCCGCAGTTCGTGGTCTCCGGTTTCGCGCGCCAGGTCGCCGAGGCGGAGGCCGGGCTCGGGGAGCCGGTGATAAGGGTGGGAAACCTGGAGGCGCGGCGGGACTTCTCGGACGTGCGGGACATGGTGGGGGCCTATTGGGCCCTGCTGCGGGAGGGGACGCCCGGTGAGGCCTACAACGTCTGCGGCGGCAGCGACCATTCCATCGCGGAGATACTGGAGATGCTGCTCTCCATGAGTGGGGTGCCCATAAGGGTGGAGGTGGACGAGTTCAGGCTGCGCAAGGCGGATATCCCGGTGCTCAGGGGCGACAACGCCAAGATGTGCGAGCTGGTAGGCTGGGCCCCCAGCCGCTCATTGGAGAGCACTCTCGCGGACGTGCTCGCCTGGTGGCGGGAAGAGGTGAGGCAGTAACCACGGACGGAAAACCGCGGGTGATGCCTGCGGCTGCCGCCCACAATTCTCGCGCAAGAACCGGGTTTGAAAAGCGGGCGCGGAACTCAGTATATTATTTGGGACCCGGCAACTCCGGCGGCGGGGATCGAGCCGCATTGACCCCTCCGGCGCGGCGGAGATACGGGACCTGACGAAGGAGGCGGGCCATGCAGGCGGTGATATTGGTGGGTGGCCAGGGCACGCGGCTGCGCCCCCTTACCCTGACCGTGCCCAAGCCGGTGCTGCCGCTCATGAACCGGCCCTTCCTGGAGTTCCAGATCGACCTCTGCCGGCGCCACGGCATCACCGACATCGTGCTCTCCACCGCTTATAAGCCCGAGGTGTTCGGCGAGTGTTTCGGCGACGGCAGCCGCCTGGGGGTCAGGCTCGCCTGCGTCACCGAGGATGAGCCCCTGGACACCTGCGGAGCGGTGAAGAACGCCGAGCGATATATAGACGGCCCCTTCCTGGTCTTCAACGGCGACGTGCTCACCAACCTCGACCTCACCAGCCTCGTCGCCTTTCACCGCGAGAAGGGCGGCAAGGCCACCCTGTACCTGACGCGCGTCGAGGATCCCACCGCCTACGGCCTGGTCCCCCTGGACGAGGATGGACGCATCGTCGAGTTCCTGGAGAAGCCGACCGGGGACCAGGTGGTGACCGACCTCATCAACGCGGGGACCTACGTACTGGAGCCCGACGTGCTCGAGCGCGTGCCCGCCTGCGAGCGCCATTCGTTCGAGCGCCAGCTCTTCCCGGGGCTGCTCGCCGACGGCCAGCCCATGTACGGCTTCCCCAGCGACGCCTACTGGCTGGATATAGGCACGCCCGCCAAGTACCTGCAGGCCCACCACGACATCCTGGACGGCAGGCTGCCCTTCGCCTTCCCCGGCGAGGAGAAAGCCCCGGGGGTGTGGGTGGAGGAGGGCGCGCTGATCGATGCCGGAGCTTTCGTCGGCGGCCCGGCCCTTATCGGCGCGGGAAGCCGCGTCGCGGCCGGCGCCGTGGTGACCCGCTCCGTCCTGGGCCCGGAATGCGTGATCGGCGGGGGAGCGCGCGTCAATGGGGCGGTCCTGCACGCGGGCTGCCGGGTGGGCGCGGGGAGCGTGCTCGAGGACTGCGTCCTGTCCGCCGGCGCGGAGGTGGGAAGCCTCGTCGACATCGGTGCCCTCGTCGTCCTCGGAGGCGGCGCGGTGGTGGGGGACGATAACGAGCTGAAGTGCGGCATCAGGGTATGGCCGGAGGCGAGGATCCCTCCCTCCACCCTGCGCTTCTGAGAACGCTTCTGGGAACGGTGGAAAAGCCGGGCCTTTCCCGGCATAATATACGGAATGAAGAAGGGACGCTATCCGTCGGCAGGGCGTATGGGTCAAGAGGAGGAGGGGAACTTTGCGCATACTGATAACCGGCATCACCGGATTCGTGGGCAGCCATCTCGCCGATTACGCGCTGGCGAGGGAGGACGCCAAGGTCTACGGCACCGCGCGCTGGCGGTCGCCCATGGACAACGTTGAGCATATCGCGGACCGCATCACCATCCTCGACTGCGACCTGCGCGACAGCGTCGCGGTGAAGAGGGCGCTGGAGGAGGTAAGGCCCGAATACATCTTCCACCTGGCGGCGCAGAGCTTCGTCCCCACCTCGTGGAAGGCCCCGGCGGAGACGCTCACCACCAACATCCTCTCGGAGCTGAACCTCCTGGAGTCCATGCGCGACCTGAACCTGGACGCCCGCATCCAGGTGGCGGGCTCGAGCGAGGAGTACGGCCTGGTCTTCGAGCACGAGGCGCCCATCAAGGAGGACAACCCCCTGCGGCCCCTCTCCCCCTACGCGGTGAGCAAGGTGGCGCAGGACCTCCTGGCCTACCAGTACTACAAGAGCTACGGCATCTTCACCGTGCGCACGCGGGCCTTCAACCACGAGGGGCCCAGGCGCGGGCAGGTCTTCGTCACCAGCGACTTCACGCGCCAGGTGGCCCTCATCGAGAAGGGCAGGAAAGAACCGGTCATCGAAGTGGGGAACCTGGAGGCCAGGAGGGATTTCAGCGACGTGAGGGACATCGTGCGCGGCTATTGGCTGAGCCTGGAGAAGGGCGAAGCGGGAGAGGCCTACAACCTCGGTTCCGGCAGGGCCGTCACCATCCAGGAGCTGCTGGACCTCATCCTCTCCATGAGCGGCGTGGAGATCGAGGTCAGGCAGATGCCGGAGCGCATGCGCCCCTCCGACGTGGAGCTGCTGCTCTGCGACTACGGCAAGTTCAACCGCGCCACGGGGTGGGAGCCGGAGATACCCTTCGAGAAGACCATCGCCGACCTCCTCGACTACTGGCGCGAGAGGGTTTGAGCGAGAGGCCCCGGCAACCGCAAAGCCGGGCGCAAACAACACGATACGGCCACGCGGCCCATTGGACTCCCCCTACAGCCTCCATATATACTTCTCTGCGTGGATTAAGGGACGAGTGCAAGGAGCGTGACATGGATTACGACGTGAAAGACCTGGCCCTGGCTTCCGAGGGGCGTCTGAGGATAGAGTGGGCCGAGCGCGACATGCCGGTGCTGCGCGCCATCCGCGAGCGCTTCGGGACCGAAAAGCCGCTTGCGGGCATCCGGGTGGGCGCCACGGAGACCGCCAACCTGATGATCACCCTGAAGGAAGGGGGGGCCGAGGTATGCCTGTGCGCATCCAATCCCCTCTCCACCCAGGACGACGTGGCCGCCTCCCTGGTTGAACACAACCAGATACCTGTCTTCGCCGTCCGCGGGGAGGACAAGGACACCTATTATTCACACATCCTGTCCGCGCTGGATTTCGGGCCCCACATGACCATGGACGACGGGGCGGACCTCATCTCCACCCTGCACTCGGAGAGGAAGGAGCAGGCGGGCGGGGTATGGGCGGGGGCCGAGGAGACCACCACCGGGGTCATCCGGCTGCGCGCCATGGCCGAGGCGGGAGTGCTCCTGTACCCGGTGATCGCGGTGAACAACGCCCGCACCAAGCACCTCTTCGACAACCGCTACGGCACCGGCCAGTCCACCCTGGACGGCATACTCCGGGCCACCAACCTCCTGCTCGCGGGCAGGAGGGTGGCGGTGTTCGGATACGGCATGTGCGGGCGGGGGGTGGCCTCTCGCGCCCGCGGCATGGGGGCCTCCGTGACCGTGGTGGAGACCGACCCCCTGCGGGCGCTGGAGGCGGTGATGGAGGGGTTCACCGTCTCCACCGCGGCGGCGGCGGCGGCGTCCTGCGACCTCTTCATCACCGTTACCGGGGACATCCACGTGCTCAGGGCGGAGCATTTCGAGGCCATGCGCGACGGGGCGGTGGTGTGCAACTCCGGCCACTTCAACGTGGAGATAGACATCCCCGCCCTGGAGGACATGTCCTCCTCCCACCGCCGCGTGCGGGAGAACGTGGAGGAATACCTCCTGGTGGACGGAAGGAGGATCTACCTCCTGGCCGAGGGGAGGCTCGTCAACCTGGCCGCGGCCGAGGGACACCCCGCCTCGGTCATGGACATGTCCTTCGCCAACCAGGCCCTGGTAGTGGAATACGTGAAAGACGCCCACAAGGGCCTGGAGCGCGTGGTCTACGATGTGCCGGTGGAGCTGGACGAGGAGATAGCCCGCCTCAAGCTCGAGAGCATGGGCATAGAGATAGACCGCCTCACCCCCGAGCAGGAGAAGTACCTCTGTAGTTGGGACATGGGGACCTGAGGGTAGTTTGAAGTCAGACAGGGCGTTCAAAGCGGTGGGTTGGAGGGACGGCAAGGCCGTCCTCCTGGACCAGACGCGCCTCCCCGGCGAGGAGGTCTACCTAGACCTGGAGGACTGGCGCGAGGTCGCCGTGGCCATAAAGACGATGCAGGTGCGCGGGGCGCCGGCCATAGGCATAGCGGCCGCGTACGGCATGGCGCTGGCGGCGTCCGCCGCGGACCCCGCGGCCGAGGTCGAGCGCGCGGGCGAGGAGCTGGCGGTCACCCGCCCCACGGCGGTCAACCTGCCCTGGGCGGTGAAGCGCATGCGCGATCTCGCGCGAAGGACGGCCCCGGAAGAGCTGGAAGCCGCCCTGCTCGCGGAGGCCGGCCGCATCGCCGCGGAGCAGGACGCCGCCGACCGGGCCATCGGGGAGCTGGGGGCGGAACTGCTCCCGCCGGACTGCCGCGTGCTCACCCACTGTAACGCCGGGGGGCTGGCCACCTGTTCCTACGGCACCGCCCTGGGGGTGATAAAGGCCGCGCACGCGCGGGGAAAGATCGTCCACGTGTGGGTGGACGAGACGCGGCCGCTGCTGCAGGGGGCGCGCCTCACCGCCTGGGAGCTGGGGCGCGAGGGCGTGCCCATGGCGGTGATCTGCGACGACATGGCGGGACACCTCATGTCCCGGGGCGAGGTGGACGCGGTGGTCACCGGAGCCGACCGCATCGCCGCCAACGGGGACAGCGCCAACAAGATCGGCACCTACACCCTGGCGGTGCTCGCGGCATACCACCACCTGCCGATGTACATCGCGGCACCCCTCTCCACCGTGGACCTCGATATCGCGGACGGCTCGGGCATCCCCATCGAGGAGAGGGATCCCGGCGAGGTGACGGGATACGGCGAGTGCATGAAGACGCCGCGCGGCGCCGCGGCGCGCAATTTCGCCTTCGACGTCACGCCGGCGGAGCTGATAGCGGCTATCATTACGGAGAGGGGGGTCGCGAGGCCGCCCTACGGTCCGGCACTGCGAGGCCTCATGAAGGAGGACAAGGCATGAAGGCGATGATCCTGGCCGCGGGCCTGGGGACGCGCCTGCGGCCCCTCACGGAGGAGATCTCCAAGCCCATGGTCCCCATCGTCAACCGGCCGGTGATGGAGCACATCGTCGACCTCCTCGCCCGGCACGGCTTCGGCGGCCTCTACGTCAACCTCCATTATCACCCCGATATCATCATGCGCCACTTCGGGAACGGCGAGCGCTGGGGCCTGTCCATCACCTACTCCTTCGAGGAGGAGCTCCTGGGCACGGCGGGTGGCGTGAAGAGGCTGGAGAAGGAGCTGGGCGGCGATACCTTCCTGGTCATCAGCGGAGACGCCCTCACGGACCTCGACCTCACCTCCCTCATGGCCTTCCACGAGAGGCACGGCGCTATCGCCACCCTGGTGGCCACTCCGGTGGACGACCCGTCCAAGTACGGCGTGGTGATCATGAAGGAGGACGGGCGCATCACGGGTTTCCAGGAAAAGCCCGGCCGGGACGAGGCCAGGAGCTTCGTGGCCAACAGCGGCATCTACGTCTTCGAGCCCGAGGTGCTGGAGATGGTCCCCGCCGGCTTCTACGATTTCGGGTCGCAGCTCTTCCCGCGCTTCCTGGAGGAGGGGATCGAGTTCTACGGCTACCGGCATGACGATTACTGGAACGACGTCGGCAGCCTCGAGGAATACAAGGCGGGCAACTTCGACGCCCTCACCGGCAGGGTAAAGGTGAAGATACCCGGCGTGCGCATAGGCGACGACGTGTGGATAGGGGACGAGACGGCCATCGAGGAAGAGGTGGTCATGGTGGGCCCCATCTGCATCGGCGCCCATTGCCAGGTCAAGAGGGGGGCGAGGCTGTTCGGGCCCCTGGTGGTGGGGGACCGCACCATCATCGACGAGGGCGCCATCCTCTACCGCGGCATCAAGTGGGGGGACGGCTACGTGGGCAAGGACGCCCATCTGATGGATACCATCGTGGGCTGGGAGGCGGAGATAGGAAGCGGCGCCGCCCTCCTCGCGGACACGGTGGTGGGACACCGTACGGTCATCGGGGAGGGGAGCATCATCCATCCCAGCGTGAGCATCATGCCCGGCTCGGTCATCGAGAAGAACCACCACTTCAAGGGGAACGAGGAAGAAAAAAGGTCCAAATAGGTGTCGCGGTTCAGGCCCCGCGCTTCTCGACTATCAACCCGAAAGAGGTGATCGCGAAGCCGCCGACTTCGAGTTTCAAATGCGGTTCCGTGAACGGCGGTGGTTCGACATGGCGATCGTGTTTGCCTCGTCCCAATGCGAAGGTCACATCTATCTTGTGCCCCTGCGAACGCAATTCATCGGCCAGGCCTTCGATATCACGCCGGCGCAGCACCACTATAGGCCCGTTATCCAACGTGGCATCATTCGAGCTGGCGTTGTACTCGGTGGTGTGGATGCCGACGCCCCCGGGCCGCAGGCAGGCGAGATGCTCCTTGAAGAAGTCGAGTCCCGCCTCGATGGACCCCAGGTGCTCCATGGCGCACGACGACCAGGTGAAATCGAAGTCCCTCAAGTCATCGGGGATGGCCCGCATGTCAACGGGACGGAAGATCACGCGCTCGGCAAACAGATCGGGGTCGCACAAGCCACGGGCATTCAGGTCCTTGAGCTGCGACGCGTGCTGCTGCTCGTTCGTCCAGTAGCCGGCGTCCTCGCTCTCCCCGGGTAGATCCGTCGCCACGATCTCACACCCCCGGGCCGCGATATAAGCGGTGATCGGCTCGGTCCCCACCCCGAAACCCAGCCCGCGCCGCCCCGGGCGCAGCATTCCCCTTTCGAGTAGCGCCTGTACGATGAAGCACCACTCCCACTGCTTGCGATGCATGAGGGCGCGGCGGTCGAGAGCGGCGGCGAGTTGCCTGCACTCCGGCGACTCCATCTGTGCCTGGGTGCATGCCTGCGAGATAAGGCCGGGGAAGGTCGGTTTCCGCTCGTGTTTCGGCTCCCAGCCCTTGTCGTATTGCAGGGGAGCTGGTGCTCTCTTGGGCTGCGGGCGCGGGGGGAAGAAGCGGCGGCGCACATGGTTGGCGGCTGCACCCAGGTGGCGCAGCGGAGCCCGCCCTTTGCGCAGCACGGCGAGCGCGAGGCGTCCCGCCTCCGATCGTTCCAGCCAGACCTTCATGGGTTATCTTTTACCATCTTCGATGTCGTCCATGCCTCGGAACCATAGGCCAACCTTAGCCTATAACGACGGAGGCATACCACGTATCGGCGGGATATTGACAAATATATTATTATATATAACAATACCAACATGCTTAACTATGGGACGGCGGCGGAACTCCTCTTTCCCACCCGCTGCGCGGGGTGCGGGAGGTACGCGGGCCGGCTCATCTGCGCGGAGTGCAACGCCGCGCTTCCCCTCATACGGGGCCCCGCCTGCCGCCGCTGCGGGAGCCCCATGCCATACGATGCCGGGGGGTGCCCGGAATGCGGCGGCCGTATCGCTCACCTCGATGCCGCAACGGCCCTTTCGACATACCGGGAGCCCATGCGCTCGCTCATACACGGACTCAAGTACGGCAACGGGTGGAGGCTGGCCGGGCCACTGGGCGCCATGACGGCGGCGCGGCTTGCACCCATGTTGCTGACGAGCCGCCCGCTGGTGACTTTCGTCCCCATGCACCGGCGCAAGCGCCGGGCGCGCGGCTACGACCATGCCGGAAGACTGGCGGAGGGGATAGGCAGGGCGCTCGGCCTGGAAACCGTGCCCCTGCTGGAGAGGATTCGCCCCACACGGGCTCAGAGCGAGTTGAGCCACGAAGGGAGGCGGCACAACGTACGGGGAGCCTTCCGCGCGCTGGGAGCCGGACCGCGGGGGGCGGAGGTCGTGCTGGTAGACGATATCCTGACCACGGGGTATACCCTGTGCGAGTGTGCGGCCGTGCTGAAGGCATGCGACGCCGCCAGGGTGGTCGCCTGCGTCCTGGCGAGGGACCTGCTGGAGGGCGCGCCCAGGGTTCGTCGCCCGGAAGGTGAGATCCCGTTCGTTGGCGATAGGGCTCGATCTTGAATCCCGGCCTGTCCGTGCTGAAGAACTCGAGTTCCCTTCTCGGCGAAGTCCAGTCCGGTTCGGACTCAACGGGTCGGCCCGGAATGCAAGACCCAGTCTTTGAAGGAGCACGTATTGCCTGATGGATAATGGCACTTATTACCAGATGGCACCGCAAACCCGACTTCTCGGTCCTTGATGGAGCAGAGCGCGTTGATCGTGGCCAAAATCGGTCCGCCTTTTTACTCTTAAATGCCGCCCTAATGGATGTCGATAATCTGAATAGTCGAAGGAGTTGAGAGCGATGCGCATGCCGGAACACGAAAAAGGCAAAGACCCACAGCCTTACGGCTGGAGGCAGGAGGGCGGGAGCAACGGCCTGGATATCGGCAGCGACATCATCGGGCGGCTGGAGGGGATGCCGGAAATCCGCATGGAGCTGGTCGTCCCGCTGCGCCGGGCCATCCGGGAAGACAGGTACTACGTGCCCGAGGAATGGGTGGCGGAATGCATGATCAACCGCCGCTTCGCGGACTTCCTCCTCTGACCACCGGTCCCGCTGCAACCCGCCCGCCTTATTATCTCCGCGGCGCATGGCGGCTTTCCGAAAAAGACCGAAGAGCGAAACACGGGATGCTGTCAGCTTCCGGGTCGGACCATCTGACGCCGGCGGTGCCTTGGCCGTTGGGGCTGCGGCGCTGCTCGTCGTCTCCAGGGCAAGCGTTATCTTGGCGGTTGGATGGACTACCCCGGCTTCAAGGCATCTCCGATACTGGCGTTCCAGAATCAAGTTCGGCTCCTTTCATCGCCAAACGTCCTATAATGGACATAGAAGGCTTCGGCCCGGGTCTGTGGTTGAAAGTCGATGCCAGCCGCAGGCGAAACGACCCACGTAAGCCAACTCTTGGTTGGTGAGCATGGTGCGGCTTAGGGGTAAGACCTGCCCGGCATACAAGCCGGAGAAGCGCATTAGTGGCGGGTGGGGATGGGACCCGTAAGGGATTCCCCCCGCTGCGAGCCGCTCAGCAGGCGAGTGTGGGGTCAAAGACCAGGTCAGCCGGGTTTCGGAGCCTTCTTTAGGTTAAATGCCAGGCCTTTCCCTAATTTGGCATAGGGTTGAACGTATGTTAGGCTTATGCGAGTCGGATTTGAGAAGCACCGGGTTGCGGCCCGGGGCCAGGAATAGCCCGCTATATAGGTCCTGAAGACGGCCCATACCGCTCTTAACCTGGTATGGGTCTTTGGTTCTTCCCCGTGGAGTACTGGTAGAGAAGGGGGAAGCGAGAATCGCCTCCGATGGCGGGAAGCCTTACGCTACCGGCGTCGTCAGGGGAAGGGCCGGGTTCAAGGCGGAGAAGAAGGGAGCGAACGGGATGCAGATGATCGTCAAGGGCAAGAACCTCGAGGTTACCGATGCGTTGCGAAAATACGCCACCGACAAGGTGAGCAAGGTGGAGAAATATCTCGACGGCATCGTGAAGACGGAGATCGAGATGTGCGTGGAGAGAAACCCCAAGATACCGGACAACCAGGTGGTCGAGGTCACCCTGTTCTCCAGCGGGCCGGTCATCCGGGCCAAGGAATCGTCGGTGGACATGTACCAGGCCATCGACCTGGTGGCCAACAAGCTGGAACGCCAGGCGCGCAAGGTGAAGAGGAAACTCATCGACCGTTCGCATCACGCCAAGAATCCCTTCAAGGAGGCTTCGCGCTCCGTGGAGGAGGAGGCGGAGGAGCCGGTCATCGTGAAGACCAAGAGCTTCCCGCTGAAGCCCATGACCCCCGAGGAGGCCTGCCTCCAGATGGACCTGGTGGGCCACGACTTCTTCGTCTTCATCAACGCCGAGACGGAGGAGACCAACGTGGTTTATCGAAGAAAAGATGGGAACTACGGACTGATCGAGCCCGGAGGCTGATATGCGCAAGTTCATGGACATGGCGCGCCAGGTCCTTGATTACGTCGTCAGGCGGGGGGCCTCCATGCGCCTGTGAGGGCGCCCGCGAGGGAGGAAGGTCATGGATAATCGGATAAAGGCCGTGGCGGCCTTGATGGCGGCGGGAGCCCTGGCCGTGATCCTCGTCCTCACCCTGGTATCCGGCCAGCCGGTATTCTGGCTGTCGGCGCTGTTCCTGGGCATCCTCATGGTCATATGCGAGACCCTGGGGGAGAGGCTGAGCTTAGAGGGCAGGTCGACCTACGGGATCATCGTCATCTTCGCGGCCATCGCCGCCCTGAACACGCCCTCGGCCATGATCGTCGCCCTTTTCGGCGCCCTCCACCTGCAGCTCGTCCAGCGCCGGGAGGACCCGTGGAGGCTGCTCTTCAACGGGGCGATGTACGCCGTGGGGACGTGGGCGGCGGCCGCGGTCTACCATGCCCTGGGGGGCGCGACGCTGTCCTATACCCTTTCCTCCGGCCTGAAGTCCATCCTGCCCCTGCTCGTGGCCGCCGCCGTGTTCTGGGCCATAAACAGCGCGCTCATGGCCATGGCCGTGATGTGGCGGAAGGGCGCCGATCCGCTGCGGTTCCTCAGGTCGGACGCGCTGCGGCTGCTGCCCAACTTCATCCTCTATGCCCTGGTCGGCTTGTGCATGGGGGTCATCTACGCGCAGAACGCCTTCTACTACGTGGAGGACATACTCAAGGACGAGGCCGGCCAGGTGGTGATCACCGAGGGCGGCAACTACATCGTCATCAAGACCCTCATGCAGCCGGTGGCGGGCGCCGTGCGCGGCTTCTTCGCGGTGCTCGCGCTGGCCGCGCTGCTGGGGGTGGCCTGGCACTACAGCGGCAAGAACATCGAGCTGCTCGAGGCTTACGACCGCAGCATGGAGGTGCTGGTCACCCACCTGGAGAGGCGGGAGCCTTACCTGGACGGGCACGCGGTGAGGGTGGCGGGGTACGCGGCCCTCATCGCCAGGTCGATGCGCTTCCCGCACTACGAGGTCAACCGCCTGCGCCACGCCGCCCTCCTCCACGACCTGGGACGCCCCGCCGTCCCCCGGGATATCCTGCTGCAGCAGTCCGCGCTGAGTGAGGAGGAGTTCCAGAAGATAGAGGTCCACCCCCTGGAGGGGGGCTCGCGCCTGGAGGAGGTCGAGTACCTCGCGGACATGGCCGAGGCGGTAAGGCACCATCACGAGTATTACGACGGCGGCGGCTACATCGACCATCTCTCGGGGGATACCATCCCCCTGACTGCCCGCATCATCGCCGTGGCGGATGCCTACGACTCCATGCTCCACCGGCGGCCCTGGCGGGATGCCAAGGGCGGGGAGGCGGCGCTGGCCGAGCTGCGCGAGAACAGCGGCAGGCAGTTCGACCCGGAGATAGTGGAGCGTTTCGTCGCCGCCCTCGAGGCGAGCGAGAGGGCGGAGGGCGAGGCCGCCGCGGCAGAGCCCGGGGAGCCCCGACCCGCGGCGCCCGCCTGGCGGGAAAAGGAGGCGGCACGGAGGAAAGGGCACGGGGCCCGCCGGCGCGAGGAGTTGCTGCGGGAGCGCAGGGAGGCGCGGGAACGCATGGAGAGGGAAGCCCTGCGGGGCCTGGAGGAGGAGCCGTCCGGGGAGCCCGGCTATCCTCCCGGGGAGGCGGGGATGGAAGCCCCCGGGGAGACGGGCATAAGGGCCCCGGGTGAAAGCACGGATACGGAGGGCACCCCTCCCGCCGGAGGGGGTGGGGCGCAGTGAAAGATACGCAGTCCAAGGCGCTTACCTACCTTTCCGTGGCGCTGTTCCTGGTGGTGCTCGGCGCGTGCGCGCCCTTCGTGAAATGGGGCAGCCTGGACCCCGCCCGCACCTTCGGGCTGGCGTTCGTCCTCGCCTTCATGGAGACCTGGAGGGTGCAGTTCCCCTGGGGGAGGCCGCTCCGGCTGGGCATGGCCGCCGTGCTCTGCATCATCGCCATCCGGCCCGTGCCCGAAGTGGTGTTCATATTCCTGCTCGGAAGCCTGCTGGGGCGGGCGTTCTCGCGCATCCAGCGCTCCGGGGAGGGGGATTTCCTGCACATCGTGCAGCGCACTTACATCGTCGCCCTGGCCAGCATCGCCTATCAACTCGTCGCCAACCTGGGATGGGACATGACCTGGAATCCCTACCCGCCGCATTTTTTCGGGCCGGGCCCCGCCGGCGCCATTGAGTTCCACACCTACTACAACCCGGTGGTGCTGCAACGCGCGCTGGTGTTTCCCGTCGCCTTCCTGGCCATGGCCCTGGTCTTCTACCTGGGCGAGATGCTGACCTCTTCCATGGAGACGGCGGTGGAGCTGGGGGGCAACTGGCGCGTGGTCATGCCCCAGCACATACGCCAGACCTTCCCCATCTACCTGGCCATCACCGCGGCGGGCGCCCTCATGGCCCTGTACTTCCCGCGCATTCCGTGGCTGAACTTCCTCGTCTTCCTAATCCCGCTGCTGCTGGTGCGCATGGAATCCAACCGGGACAAGGAACTGGACGAGAGGTATTTCCAGACCATGCGGGTGATCGGCGACGCCTTCGACCTAGCGCGGGGGATGCCCGGCCATTCCGGGCGGGTGAGCAACCTCTCCGCCGAGGTGGCGCGGGAGATGGGCGTATCCGCCGAGGAGACGCGCAACATCCGCTACGCGGCCGCCCTGCACGATATCGGGCGCATCGAGTACGAGGGGGACGAGGAGGCGCCGGGCCACGTGGAAAGGGGCGCAGAGGTATTGGACGAGGTGCCGAGGCTGCGGCCCATCGCCGCCATCGTGCGCCACTGCCATCCCGTATCAGAGGAGGAGGCGGGAACCGCGCGCATCCCCGCGGGGTCGAAGATAATCGGGGTGGTCAGCGACTACGACCTGCTCACCAACCACCCGAAGAAGAAACTGGCGTCACAGGAGGCCCTGGAGGAGATGGGCATGGAGCGCGGCAAGCTCTACGACTCCATCGTGCTGCGCACCCTCTCCCAGGTGGTCGAATCGCAGGCGAGGGCGCGGCGGCGGCCGGAGCGGGAGATCAGGCAGAGGGCCAGGGTCCTGGAGGAAGAGGAACTCAAGGAGAGCTTCGAGGAGATCTTCAAGGAAGAGGAATAACGCTTAACACCATTGGGGTCAGACCTCAAAACGTTAACTCCTGATGCAACAGATATGGTCGGCCCGGGTTTGAAGCCCTGATCGTCCAACATCCCGGATACGGCCCCGATGGCGTGAAAGGAATGACGGCACTTGCTCAAGACCTTCGGAAAAGTCCTGCGCATGGGCGAGCGCAAGCGGCTGGAACAGCTCGCGGAAGTGGTGCGGACGGTGAACGGGCTGGAGCCCGGGGCGCGGCGCGCGAGCGACGCCGAGCTGCGTGCCAGAACCGGCACGTTCAAGGAAAGGCTGCGGGACGGCGCCGCCCCGGACGAACTCCTCCCCGAGGCCTTCGCCACCGTGCGGGAGGCGGCGGTGCGCACCCTGGGGCAGCGTCATTTCGACGTGCAGATATTGGGAGGCGTGGTCCTCCATCAGGGCAAGATCGCGGAGATGAAGACCGGAGAGGGGAAGACGCTTGTGGCCACCCTCGCGGCATACCTCAACGCCCTGGAGGGGAAGGGCGTCCACGTGGTGACGGTCAACGATTACCTGGCGCGCCGCGACAGCGAGTGGATGGGCGCCATATACAGGTTCCTGGGTCTCACGGTGGGGCTCATCCAGGCCCAGATGCCCAAGGAACAGAGGATGCAGGCCTACGGCGCGGACATCACCCACGGCACCAACAACGAGTTCGGGTTCGATTACCTGCGGGACAACCTCGAGATAAGGCGGGAGCGCATGGCGCAGCGGGGCCACCACTACGCCATCGTGGACGAGGTGGACTCCATCCTCATCGACGAAGCCCGCACCCCCCTCATCATCTCCGGGGCGGCGGAGGAGTCGGCGCGCCTCTACCGCCAGTTCGCCCAGGTGGCGCCCCGCCTGAAACTGGGCGAGGATTACGAGATGGAGGAGAAATCGCGCACCGTGTCCATCACCGAGGAGGGCATCCACAAGGTGGAGACCATCCTCGGGCTGGAGAACCTCTATGACCACCTCAACACCCCCCTGGTGCACCACCTCCAGAACGCCCTCAAGGCCAAGGAGCACTACCGCCGCGATGTGGACTACGTGGTGACCGAGGGGCAGGTAGTCATCGTGGACGAGTTCACGGGACGCCTTATGCCCGGCCGCAGATGGAGCGACGGCCTTCACCAGGCGGTGGAGGCCAAAGAGGGCATCAAGGTGCGGCAGGAGAACCAGACCCTGGCCACCATCACGCTGCAGAACTACTTCCGCATGTACGGCAAGCTGGCGGGCATGACCGGGACGGCGGCCACCGAGGCGGGCGAGTTCGAGGAGATATACGGGCTGGAGGTGGTGGAGATACCCACCAACCTGCCCATGATCCGCGCCGACAACAACGACGTGATCTACAAATCGGAGGAGGCCAAGTTCCGCTCGGTGGTCGAGGACATCGTCTCCTGCCACGAACGAGGCCAGCCGGTGCTGGTAGGGACGATATCCATAGAGAAATCGGAGCGGCTATCGGGGCTGCTCAAGAAGAGGGGCATCCCCCGCCAGGTGCTCAACGCCAAGCATCATGCCCGGGAGGCGGAGATCGTGGCGCAGGCCGGCCGCCTGGGAATGGTGACCATCGCCACCAACATGGCCGGCCGCGGCACCGACATCATGCTGGGCGGGAACCCCGAGATGCTGGCCAGGCAGAAACTGGCGGGCAAGGAGGAGGTCGGCGAGGAGGAATACAGGAAGGTCCTCGAGGAGACGCGCGAAGAGTGCGAGGCGGAGAAGGTAAAGGTCATCGAACTGGGCGGGCTCTACGTCCTGGGCACGGAGCGGCACGAGGCGCGGCGCATCGACAACCAATTACGGGGCCGCTCGGGACGCCAGGGCGATCCCGGCCTTTCGCGCTTCTACCTCTCCCTCGAGGACGACCTCATGCGCATATTCGCCTCCGGCACCGTCGCCTCGCTCATGGACAGGCTGCACCTCCCCGAGGACCATCCCATCGAGAACAAGATGGTGACCAGGGCGATCGAGACGGCCCAGAAGAACGTGGAGGCCAACAACTTCGAGGTGCGCAAGAACCTCCTTAAATACGACGACGTCATGAACACCCAGAGAGAGGTGATCTACACCGAACGTAACCGCCTGCAGCAGGGGGAGGACCTGCACGCGCGGGTGGAGGAGATGGTCCCGGAAGCCGTCGAGGCCGCCATGGAGAGGTATATAGACCGGCAGGACCACCCCACGGACTGGGACTTGGAAGGGCTGTTCCGCTACCTGCGCGCCCTGTACCCGGTGAGCTTCGACCACGAGGGCATCGACATGGAAGCCGTGAGCTACGGCGCGCTCCGCGACGCCCTGGTGGAGGACGCCCTCGACGCCTACGCGGCGAGGGAAAAGGAGTTCGCCGACTCGGGCCGGGACTTCCACGAGCTGGAGCGCATGGTCATGCTTCGCGTGATAGACAACCGCTGGCGCGACCACCTCTACGACATGGACCACCTGCGTGACAGCGTGGGGCTGCGCTCCTTCGCGGGCCGCAATCCCCTGGTGGAGTACCAGAACGAAGCCTTCGGCACTTTCCGGGAGCTGATCGCCGGCATCCAGGAGGAGTTCCTGCGTTACATGTTCCACGTGCAGTTGGTGAAGGCGGAGGAGAGGCCGTCCCTGCGCGTGGTGGAGAGCGGCGGGGAGAAGGCGGAGAAGAGAAAGCCTGAAGCCGCGCAGTCCCAGAAGGTGGGGAGGAACGCCCCCTGCCCCTGCGGAAGCGGTAAGAAGTACAAGTTTTGTTGTGCATCTTGACGGACGTACGCGTGCCAGGCCTTAAGGCTCGGAAACGTGAAGTCGCTGGAAACCGTCGCGCTGCCCTTCGGGCGTCGCTGTCGCTTACGCGATGCAAACCATCGTAGGCGATTAAGCAGACGAGCGTTAGGAGGAAAAGACTTGCTGAGTGATTACCGGGGCGAGCTGGAAGAGATCGCGGGCCGGTTGGATAAGATTAAGGAGTATCTTTGACATAGAGGGCAAGCGGTCCCAGGCGGCCGAGCTGGAGAAGCAGGCCTCCCGGCCCGACCTCTGGGAAGACCGGGACAACGCCCGCCGCATCCTGGGGGAGCTCTCGGCGATGAGAGACACCGTCGAGAACTGGGAGAGGCTCGCGGCCGAGCGGGGCGAGCTGGAAGAGCTGGTGCAACTGGCCCAGGAGGAGGACGACCTCAGCCTTTCCGAAGACCTCCGGCGCGGAGTGGGTAAGCTGCGGCGCGAGGTGGATCGCCTGGAGGAGGAGAGCCTGCTCTCGGGCGAGTTCGACTCGCGCGACGCCATCGTGAGCATCCATCCCGGCGCGGGGGGGCTGGAGTCCCAGGACTGGGCGGAGATGATCCTGCGCATGTACCTGCGCTGGGCCGATACCCGCGGCTTCAAGATCGACCTCAACGACCTGCAACCCGGCGAGGGCGGGGGCATCAAGAGCGCCACCTTCACCGTGCGCGGCCGCTACGCCTACGGCCTCTTCCTGGCCGAGAAGGGAGTGCACCGCCTGGTGCGCATATCTCCCTACGACGCCTCCAGCCGCCGCCACACCTCCTTCGCCTCCCTCGACGCCGTCCCCATGCTCGAGGAGGAGGGGGAGATCGAGATAGACCCCAAGGACCTGCGCGTCGAGACCTACCGCTCCAGCGGTGCGGGTGGCCAGCACGTGAACGTCACCGACTCCGCCGTACGCATCACCCATGTCCCCACCGGCATCGTGGCCTCCTGTCAGAACGAGCGCTCCCAGATCTCCAACCGCGCGACGGCCATGCGCATCCTGCAGGCTCGCCTCGCCGAACAGGCCCGCAGGGAGAGGGAGAAGGACATCGAGAGACTGCGGGGCGAAAGGATGGACATCGGCTTCGGGAGTCAGATCCGCTCCTATGTCCTGCACCCCTACCGCATGGCCAAGGACCACCGCACCGGTATGGAGATAGGCAACGTGGACGCCGTACTCGACGGCGACCTGGACGAGCTCATCGACGCCTACCTGCGCTGGAAAACCGCCCTCTAAGTACCCCGATCCATAAATACGCTCTCGGACCGGAGTACTAAGTACTCCGGTCCGTAAATACGGTAACGTATCGAGAGCGTCGCTGCGCCA
>CAZQFX010000046.1:0-18236 GCA_964592775.1 uncultured Actinomycetota bacterium | reverse complement strand
ACCTGCTTGAGTTCGTCGATGCTGCCGAAGCCGCCCTTCTTTTCGCGGTAGGCGATGATGCGCTCAGCCAGGGTAGGCCCGATACCGGGTAGTTCCTCCAGTTCCTCGCGGCCGGCGTTGTTGATGTTGACCCTGCCCGTTTCCGCCTGCATGCCGGGCGGCCCCGCGCCTTCTCCAGCGCCCTTTACGGGGACGGCCACTTTCTGGCCGTCCTGCACCTCCTGGGCGAGGTTGAGCTTCTCCAGATCCGCCTCGGGCAGCGGCCCCCCCGCCGCCTCGATGGCGTCGATGACCCGGTCCCCTTCCGCCAGGAGCACCACTCCCGGATGGCTCACCGCCCCCGCCACGTGCACGGTCAGCTCCTGCGGCTCCTCTTCCGCCTCCTCCCCCCCGTCCACCTCTCCCGCGGCCTGGAAATCTCCTGCGGGACGGGCCGGAGGCCTGAGGATGAAGTACGCGCCTGTTAAGGCAGCTACGACGGCGACCGCGAGAACGGCTATCTGCCAGTACGGAAGTCCGGACAGCCTGTCCAGAAAGATGGTTATCTTTTCCAGCATATTCCTTGCGTTCGGTTCGCGGCGGACCCTGCCGCCGTCATATGGCCGAGGTCAGCATGCGGGCCTTGCGTACATACTATGATATATATATTATATATTTTATACTACTATCATATGACAAACACTTCTTGCCAGGTCGAGGGGTCTTGTTGCCACCCATACTTCCCGCGGAAGAACCATCAACCCTGATTTCTCAGATAGTGCCCGAGAGGAACAATGGCTTGTATTGCTGAAATATGCACTGGAAGGTCAACAACAGCAATACAGGCAAGGAATCCTTGCTATTTGGAATGAGAGATCCGGGTTTAAGCCTTGCAGGCCGATTCCGAGATCCCTCGGCCTTACGCAGGCAGTATCAGCGGACGACGATGTTCACGAGCTTGCCCGGGACCACTACGACCTTTGCCACGTCCTTGCCCTCCAGGAGCTTTTGCATGCGGGCCGAGTTCATGGCCACTCCCTCCATCTCCTCCGGAGAGATATCGGCATCGACCTCGATACGGTCCCTTACCTTGCCGTTGATCTGCGCCACCAGGGTGATGCGCTCGGCGCGGGCCAGTTCGGGGTCGAATCCCGGCCACGGCTGCCGATGTACGCTGAACTCGCCTCCCGCTTCCTCCCACAGCTCCTCGGTCACGAAGGGCGCGAAAGGGGCGAGCAGCAATATCAGGCTGCGGACGGCCTCGTGGCCCTCGTAGGTGTTGAAGGCGTCGGGCGACTCCTCGATGGCCTTGTACAGGCCGTTGGTGAACTCCATGATGGCCGCGATGGCGGTGTTGAAGGCGAAGCGATCGATGTCCTCGGTGACCTTCTTGATGGTGGCATGGGTGAGAAAGGCGAGGCGCCTGAGTATGGCGGCATCGTTCGGCACCGGCTGGGTCTTGAAGGTGAGGATGTTCAGATAGCGGTCGACGAGGCGCCAGACGCGGTGGAGGAAGCGGTGCGCGCCGTCGATCCCCGACTCGCTCCATTCCTTGTCCGCCTCCGGCGGCCCCAGGAAGAGGATGAACAGGCGCAGGGTATCCGCCCCGTAAGCCTCGAAGAACTGGTCGGGGGTGATGATGTTGCCCTTCGACTTGCTCATCTTCGCCCCTCCCATGACCACCATGCCCTGGCAGAGCAGGTTAGTGAAGGGCTCGTCGAACTCCACCAGGCCCAGGTCCTTCAAAACTTTGGTGAAGAAACGCGAGTAGAGCAGGTGCATGATGGCGTGCTCGATGCCGCCGATATACTGGTCCACCGGCAGCCAGTAGCTTACCGCCTCGGGGTCGAAGGCCTCCGCGTCGTCCTTCGTGCTGGCATAGCGGATGTAGTACCAGGAGGAGTCGACGAAGGTGTCCATGGTGTCGGTCTCGCGCCCGGCGGGCCCGCCGCAGCCGGGGCAGGTGGTGTTCCGGAACTCGTGCGAGCGTTCAAGGGGCGACGGCCCCTCGTAGACGAACTGCACGTCCTCGGGGAGGAGCACCGGCAGCTCCTCGTCGGGCACGGCCACCGTGCCGCACTTCTCGCAGTATACGATGGGGATGGGCACCCCCCAATAGCGCTGGCGCGAGATGAGCCAGTCGCGCAGGCGGTAGTTGACGGTGCGCCTGCCCCACTCCATCTCCTCCAGGCAATCGGGCACCGCCTCGTACTTCCCCACCTCGCTGTCCGTGCCGTCGAAGCGCGCGGAGTTGACCATGGTGCCAGGATCTACGTAGGCCCCGGCCATGGTATCGGGGTCCAGCTCCTCGCCTGGCGGCCGTATAACCACGCGGATGGGAAGGCCGTACTTGCGGGCGAACTCGAAGTCGCGCTGGTCGTGGGCGGGAACGGCCATCACCGCCCCCGTGCCGTATTCCATGAGCACGAAGTTGGCGGTCCAGATGGGAACCTCCTCCCCGTTCACGGGGTTCACGGCGTAGGCCCCGGTGAAGACGCCGTCCTTCTCCGCCTCCATGGCCGTGCGGTCGATGTCGGAGACCCCGCGCAGCCGCTCCCGGAAAGCCCGCAGATCCTCCTCGTAGGGAGTGCCGGCGGTCAGCTCGTCCGCCAGGGGGTGCTCCGGCGCGAGCAGGAAGAAGGTCACCCCCCACAGGGTGTCCGGCCGCGTGGTGAAGATGGGCATCTCCCGCCCCGTCTCCCTGACGCGGAAGACCACCTCGCACCCCTCGGAGCGCCCGATCCAGTTTCGCTGCATGGTGAGCACGCTCTCCGGCCAGCCGGAGAGCTGGTCCATGTCCGCGAGGAGGCGCTCGGCGTAGTCCGTGATGCGCAGGAACCACTGGCTCAGGGCTTTCTGCACCACCAGGGTGTCGCAACGCTCGCAATGACCGTTGATCACCTGTTCGTTGGCGAGGACGGTGCGGCAGGACGGGCACCAGTTGGCCCTGGCTTCGGCCTTGTAGGCCAGGTCCTTCTCGTAGAACCTCAGGAAGAGCCACTGCGTCCACTTGTAATAGTCGGGCGCGCAGGTGGACAGCTCGCGGTCCCAGTCATAGGAGTAGCCCAGGCGCTGCAGGCCCTCCTTGAGCAGCGCGATATTGTCCCGGGTATATTTCGCGGGATGCACCCCGGAACGGATGGCGGCGTTCTCGGCCGGCAGGCCGAACCCGTCCCACCCCATGGGGTGCAGGACGTTCACGCCCTTGCGGCGCAGGTAGCGTGCAAGTACGTCACCGAGATTGTAGTTGGCCACGTGCCCTATGTGCGCCGGTCCCGAGGGATAAGGGAACATGACCAGGACGTATCTCTTCTCACGCCCCGGCTCCTCGCTGGAGGCATAGAGGTCCGCCTCCTCCCAGCGGAGTCTCCACTTCGCCTCGATGGACTTGAAGTCGTATTTCTCTTCCATGATCCGTCCGGGAACCCGCTTTCTTCCAGGCCGCTCGACACCGGCGCCCGTCTGCCCTTTTCCGCGGCGTTACAGTAAAGGTAAATTATGCCCCCGCCCCGCGCAAGTCACAGTACGAGGATATCGTGCCCGTTTTCCTGTAATACCGGCGGGATTATATTACGGTTACTTAACTTGGTTCTTACTCGAGAAGTATGGGTGGCTGTGGAGTATTTGGGGTCAGAGCGATCTCGTCATTATATATTTCCTTGCTTGCCGCCTACACATATTGGAGAAGAGTCTTTCACTCAATCATGTTTACGGTCAGTCCCTCATGCCGCAAGGTCGCGGCACCAGCAAAGGATGAAAACAGCTTCGCGCCATGAATGGGAAACAAGATATGGTACCGCAAAGGCTATTTTCGGAACAGGCCTGGCCAGCATGGAGATCAATCGTATCCATACCGGGTTTCCGTCGGACCCCAGGGAATGTACCGTACCGACCGTCGCATGCATTGCCCCGATAATCCTCGTGAGACCGGCTTGAGTCTGCCCTGGCGGCCTTGTTCCCGATGTGGCCCCTAAGCCAACTGCGGGATCATCCTTATCGAGTGTTCCCCTGCCTTCCCATCATCTCATCCGAATCACGCGAAACCTCTGCGACCTCGCGGAGCGATATGGGTTTCTTGCCCTTGCCGTATATGCCCAGGAGGCGGGCGGCCTCCTTGAGGTCCTTCCTGTTGGGGGAGGCGCCGCGCGGGTAGGCGCGTAGCAGCGCGGTGGGGCCGGGGACGTCCCTCTCCCGCAGCAGAAGATCGGTGGGGAGGGCGAGCTCCAGCAGCCGCAGGTTCTCCTCGTGCCTGCGTCCGAGGACGATGAGGGTGCTCCCGTTCCAGGACTGTCGCCCCACCTTCGCCAGCTCCGCGTCGACGCCGTCGAAGCCGGGCACGCGCCTCATGAGGTCACGCAGGCGAACGCTGAAGGCGGCGTCGGTAAGCAGGCATCCCCCGGCGGGGCTCTCGTATTCCTCTATCCCCCACTCCGCCGCCAGCTCCATCTGGCACCGCCGCCCGCGGCCGGAGAGGTCCAGCAGGCACTCCCGCTCCACCCATCCCTCCCGCTCCGGCCTCGTCTCGGGAAGCAGTTTCGCGGAGAGGGGCCGCAGCAGCAGATCCCCGGCCCCGGAGGCGCTCGCCACCAACTCCAGGGCCTGCCGGTTCTGGCTCTTCGGCCTCTCCCCCAGCACCTCGCCCGTAGCCACGAGATCGGCCCCGGCATCGCCCAGCCTTTCCATCGCTTCCCTCACCATGAGGGCATGGCAGTCGATGCAGGGATTGAGGTTCTTCCCGTAGCCGTAGCGGGGGTGCTTGAGTATCTCGAGGTGGGGATCGGTGATGTCCACCACCATCAATTCCATGCCCAGACTGGCCGCTGCCCTCTCGGCCCTGGCGCTCCCGAAGAAAGGCGTGGTGAAGGTGATGCCGGCCACCTCCACGCCGCAGCGCCGCAGCAGAGCCGCCGCCAGCACCGAGTCCAGCCCCCCGGACATCAGCACCAGCGCTCTGCGCTTAGAACCACCGGTTTCAGGACCGTCGATCACGGTATTCTCCTTGATTCGTGAGAAGTGCAAACCATCATACACCGTCCTGTCACATTATAAGACCACCGATTCCATATACTATCGTACGCAATTAGCCGAACCTACAGGCTGTCCCAGACGCGCCATGCCAGGAGCACCAGGGGCACGGAGAGGATGATCATGGTGGCGGGAAGGCCGTGACGGGATGCGAGGAAACCGCCGGCCGCGGGCCCGAGCAGGTACCCGATGGCCCAAGCCATGTTGAAGATGCCGAAGGCTGTGCCGTAGACCTCCCCTCCATAACCTCCCGAGACGCGGTCGGCGATGAAGAGAAGCGTGGGGGTCTCGAAAAGGGCGCTAGATACACCGCAGAGCGCGAAGAGCACCGCCGTAAGGGCCAGGTTGTGCGAAAACACCAGCATCGGGGCGACCACCGCCGTGGCCAGTAGCCCCAGGGCTATGACGCTTTTTTTACTAATCCTGTCAGCGAGCTTGCCGGTATAGGGGCTGGCGACGCTGTACGCGAGGACGGTGAGGGCGAAGAGCAGCCCGATACCGGTGCTCCCCAGCCCCAGGTTCTCCTGCAGGAACACCGGGAAGAGGGGCTCGAGCAGGCCCAAGCTGACGGTTCCCATCACGACGACGACGATCACCAGTACCATGCCGGGATAGCTTAGCGCTTTGCGGGCCATCCTGCCGAATTCCGCCTCGGACGCGCTGCGGGGAAGGTCCTTCAGCTCCCGGCTCAACGATGCGAACAGGCCTCCCGCCACGCAGATCAGCGCGACCAGCAGAAAAGGCGCCTTGTACCCCGCCCAGTCGTTGAGCATGCCGCCTAGGGCGGGGCCGGCGATGGAGCCAGCTCCCATGACCGCCATCACCGTGCCCATGCCCTGCCCCCTCTCCCCCGCGGGATAGACGTCGGCGATGATCGCCAGCCCCACCGACCAGTTGGCCGCCGCGGTGACCCCGTCTAGAAAACGTGAGAGGAAGAGAGAGATGTAGGTTGTCGAGTAGGCGTAGAGCACGAACGCCCCCGCCATGGCCATCATCCCGAAGACCAGAAAGGGCCGTCCGAGATTAGCCCGAAGGGGAGGGCGGCCACGATATTCCCCAGGGCGTAGGAGGCGAAGAGCATGCCCAGCCCGAACTCCCCTATGCCCAGCTCCCGCGCATACACGGGCATGACCGGGACGATGACGCCGTATCCAAGGCTGTCCACGAAGATGACCACGCATACCAGGACGAGCAGTCTCTTCACCGCATTACACCCCCGTTATCGTTTCCGCGAACCACCCGGACGGTATACGCTATTATGGCACGAAGCCATGGTTTCTTCCCCGCCGACCCGGCACACCGCTTCGCCACCACGGCAACATAGCGAAGACGCCTACGTGCTGTGCCCGCGATCTTGAAACAGGGTGCCAAGCATATTTTTCACCGGATGTGGACATAAAATAAGGAAGTAGCCCGCCGGCGAAAGAAAAACCGTAGCGTGAACATATTTCTCCCATCGTACCGTCGAGTTATCTGCCCAGGGTCCAGGAGGTGTGCCATGCGTAAGTCGATAGTTACGGTACTCTGCCTGTTGCTCGCGGCCCTGTTCTTCGCCGCCCTCCCGGCGCCCTCCGCGCGGGCGTCCGGCTAGGAGCTGCTGTACCGGGGCAAGTGGTACTTCGGCGAGGGCTACACCGGACCGGGCTTCGACGAATGGCTCACGGTGCAGAACCCCGGGGGCGCGGCCGCCAACCTGGTGATCACCTACAACGTGCAGGGGGGAGCGCCCATCGTGCGCAACCACGTGGTGCAGCCGCAGTCGCGCTACACCATCGACGTGGGGGCGGACGCCGGAAACGACCTGCAGCTCTCGGCCTACGTGCTCTCCGACCAGCCGGTGATCTGCGAGCGGCCCATGTACTTCTTCTACCAGGGCTGACCCACGTCACGGGATGTTAGAATTAACGTATGGAGGATCATCCACGACCTACGGACTTCGTCGACTACCAGGCCGTCTTCTCCGAGGCCCTGACCCTGGTCGGCAAAGGGATGAGCGTCCCGGAAGCCCTGGAAACATGCCTTAAGGAGAGCCATCCCCTCACCTTCAGGGAGATCATCACCGAGGCGAGATCCATCCTCTACCGCCTCGAGAAAGAGAGGGAGTGGGGATCTCTGCGGGCATTGCGGGAACTCGCCGGCAAGCCCGGCCTGGCGGAAGAGATGCGCGGACGCAAGCCCAGAGATGCGGGCGTGAAGGTCGTCCCGGGCACGCGTCGGCCCGAAGCCATAGCCGACTACCCCAGGATATTCGCCCTGGCTCAGCGCAAGAGGAGTTCGGGATTCTCCCTCGACGATTCGCTGGAGATGGCCGTGCGCGAGCTCTATCCCCAGACCTTCCGCAAGGTGCTCGAAGCCGCGCGCTTCTATATCGAACTGGCGGCCAGCAAGCGCGACGAGCACGAGCTGCGCGCCCTGCGCGAGCTGGCCGAGGACCCCCTGTTCTTCTCCCAACTGGAGGACTCGCTGTCCGAATGAGGGGCTAGGGCGATATCACCGCCGCGATGATGAGCAGCAGCACGACGAGGCACAGGACCAGGTTCAACACGCCCACCAGGATACCCGCCAGAGCCAGCCCGTCTCCTTCGAGCCTTCCCTCGCTCTTGCGGATGCGCTCCCGCGAGGCGGACCCGGTGGCGATGGCGGCTATGGCGGCGATGAACGGCAGGACGACGAAGCTGGCGATAGCGCAGGTGATGGAGACGATCGCCAGGCCGTCGGTCTTCCCCCGCTCGTAACCCGGCACATATGGTCTTCCGGCCGCGGTCGTCGTCCGCAAAGGTACGGTTTGAGCCCGCTGGGCAACCACCCCCATGGACGGCGGGGGCGGGACGGAATAGGCGGCAGGCCTTGCCGCCATGCCCGGCGCGGCTCCCGGGGCGCCGAAGCCCCTGAAATCGTAGGGATCGACCGCTCCCTGCATCCCCGGCACGGGTGCGGCACGCAGGTCGGCGCCGCACGTGTTGCAGAAGGAGGCCTCCGCCGCCATTATCTTGCCACAGCGCAGGCATGCCTTATGGCCGCTCTTCCCCGGTTCTTCCAATATTCACTCCTCTTCTATCCCACCAGCACCCACGGGACCACGGTATCGCCGCGCCTCGCCCGGCACGTCTTCCTCTTTCCCGTCCATCCCGCCGTTGATACTATATTCCCGGTACGGCACATTCTACCTTCAAGGCGTTCGAGCGGGAACCCGGCACCCGGGTCCATGAACGCGGTAACGTGATGCGAAGGAGTTCATGGAGCGGGTGCCCGTCATGACGAAGGAAAGGGATCCGGGTTGATAGGCCTGTTGTGCGCTACCCCCTTCGAGTTCAAGCGCGTGCATCATATGCTGGAGGATAGAAGCGGCGAGGCGGCCCCCGGAGGAATGAGGCTCGTAGGCGGGACGTTCAACCGTGGCGAGGTCCTGGTCCTCATGACCGGGGTCGGCAAGGTGGCGGCTGCCTCGGGGGCGCGTTTCTTGCTGGACCACCACTCCCTTGAGGCTCTCGTCGTATGCGGCGTCGCCGGTGCCCTCTCGCCGGAGATCAGGCTGGGAGATATCGTCATCGCCAGCGAGCTGGTGCCGGGAGACGTAGGCGTAGCCCATTCGGGCGGTTTCAGCACTACCGGGCCAGGATTGTGCGAGGAAGGCCGCCTGGTGTTCCACCCCACCTTCACCACTTCCGCATTCCTGGTGGAGAGAGCGCGGCGTGCAGCCGCAGCGGCCGGCCTGCCATATGCCCAGGGCAGGGTCCTCACCTGCGACCAGATAGTGCTCGACCCCGAGTTGCGCGCGCACCTGGGAGAGCTTTTCGACGCCCTCGCAGTGGAGATGGAGGGAGCGGCGGCCGCCCAGGTGGCGGCGGGTGACGGCCTGCCCTTCCTGGCGGTCCGTGCCATCAGCGACGAGCTGTCGCACGACCTCGTGGGGTTCGAGGATCTGCTCGAATACAAGGGACAGTCGCGCCGTAACGTCTGGCACAAACGCTTCCGGCTCACCGTTACCGGCCCGGACACGCTTGCCAGGGCAAAGGAGATGGCCGAGGGGAGAGATCTGGCACTGGAGAGAATGGCGGCTTTCCTCACCGCCTTCCTCCCGGCACGGATGTACCGCTGATATAATGGTCCCATGCAGGAACGAGCTACCTCTGGCGTGACATGGGGGCGGCGTCTCGTCGCCGCACTGCTCGGGTTCACGGGGCTGGGGACCGCCACCTTCTGGATCCTCTTCTTCTCCGGCAAGATCAAGGCGACGGAGACGGAGCAGGACGAGGCTTTCGAGCGCGCCTTCCCCCTCGCTGACTCGTGGATGAGCGCCCTGTGCATGCTGGGCGCATGGCACCTGTGGCGGGGGGAGCCGGAGGGGGAGTTCCTGGGGACCGCGGCCGGGAGTTCGCTTATCTTCCTTTCCCTCATGGACATCCTGTACTCAGTGGAGAACCGCAAGTACTGGCCTCTGGATAGCGACCGCGCCACCATGCTGGCCGTCCACCTCTGGACGCTGGGGTTGGGCGCAGCAACCCTGTCACACCTGTGGAAGACTTCGCTCGCAAAGAGAAATCGTGGCTGCCCAGGAACTTAGTACTCCGGTCCGTAAATACGGTAACGTATCGAGAGCGTCGCTGCGCCACGCCAACAAGGCGCGCGACTGAGGCGTACTCTGCGAGTACGTCGCAGGGAGCGCAACACAGTTGGCGGGGATGCAGCGGCGACCTGTTGCGAGCGTATTTACGGATCGGGGTACTTAGCCTTTGTCGCAGCCGGCTTCCTCGCCGGAGCGGCAGCCGTCTTCCCCGCCTTCCTTGCCGGCTTCCCTGCCCGGGCGGCAGTCTTCTTCGCCTTGGCGGCGGGTTTTTTCGCCGGCTTCGCCGCCGCCTTCATCTTCGGCTCCGGTGCGCCCCCAGATCCCGAGGCGGGAAAGCCGCGCACCTGGTTGCCGTCCCTGTCCCTGGGGCAGCGCTCGATAAGCCATTGCGACACTTTCGGAGCCAGCTCCTTCTGGGAGCGCGAGCTCACGTAGATGCCGATATGTCCGCCAGGAAAACCGTACAGGGTCTTGTCCTCGCTGCCCACCAGGTCGTTCAGGGGAATGGAGCATGCCGGCGGCACGAGGTGGTCCTCGGTGGCGTAGATGTTGAGCAGGGGCATGTTTATCCTCTTGAGGTCCACGCGCCTGCCGCCTATCTCCAACTCCCCCTTGACCAGCTTGTTCTCCTGGTAGAGATCTTTCAGGAACTTGCGGTAGGCCTCGCCCGCCTGGGCCGGGCTATCGAAGATCCACTTCTCCATGCGCATGAAGTTGGCCACCGTCGCCGGGTCGTCGAGATTGTCCATGAGCCCGACGTACTTGTCCACCATGAGCTGGAAGGGCTTGAGCATGAGGAAACCGATGTTCATGAACTCGCCGGGGACGATGCCCATGGTGTCCACCATGCCGTCGATGTCCATGTGCCGGCTCCACACGTTGAGCAGCCCGTCGGTGGTGTGGAAGTCCACCGGCGCTACCATGGTGATGAGGTTGCGGATCTTCTCCGGGTAGAGGGCGGTGTAGATGGCGGTAAAGGTGCCTCCCTGGCACACGCCCAGGAGGTTTATCTTCGCGCAGCCGGTG
Source organism: uncultured Actinomycetota bacterium (assembly GCA_964592775.1). Lineage (GTDB taxonomy): Bacteria > Actinomycetota > Geothermincolia > Geothermincolales > RBG-13-55-18 > SURF-21. The sequence goes on along the minus strand of CAZQFX010000046.1, from coordinate 7,639 downwards.
CGCTCGCGCACGAAGTCTATACAGTCGTCGAGGTAGACGTCGATGTAGTCCTCCAGGGTCACGTAGCGGTCGCCGTGGTCCGGGTATCCCCAGTCGATGATATAGATGTCCAGCCCCTGGCTCAGCAGATTGCGGATGAGGCTGCGGTCGGACTGCAGGTCCATCATGTACTGGCGGTTGACCAGGGCGTAGCAGATGAGGATGGGCGTAGGACAGGCCAGGGCCTCGCCTGGCAGATAGTGGTAGAGCCTCATCTTGTCCTCCTCGAACACCAACTCCTTGGGCGTGGGCTCCACGTCGATATCCGAGATGGTGGTGAGGATCTCGGCGCCCTTCACCAGCTTGCGGTTGATGTCCTCCAGCTCCTCCACGAAGAACTTGGGGTCCATGAACTCCCTGAACATTCCTATCCCTCCCCCCCGGCACCCTTGAGTTCCTTCAGCTCCTTCTTGAGGGCCCGAACCTCGCGCTTCAGCCTGTCCAGCGTCTTGTACAGGTGGTCCATCTCCGAGCGGTTGGGGAAGGGCAGCTCCTTCGTCGCCTCCTCCACGTAGGCCTGGAAGTCGCGCCTGAACTGCATCCCCTTGTCCACCAGTTGCCCCAGTAGCCTGGAGAACTCTTCCGTCCGGAACAGCTCCACGTATATGTCCTCGTTGGTCTGCCACCAAAGGCGGTAGAGCTCTCGGAAGGACATGGGCTCCGGCGTCCCCCCGGTCTGCATGGCAGCCAGCCGCTCCTGCAGTTTCTCGAACCCCTTGACTCCCGCGCCCTGCAGTGAGGCATAGAACTCCGAGAGGACGATGTTGAACTCGTTGAATGAGTCCATGGTGTGGATGAACTTCTCCTGCGCCTCGCGATAATAGCCCATGACCGGGGCGCGCAACAGGCGGCCGAAACTCTCCTCGTACGCCTTCCTCCACTCCTCGTAGACCTCCACCGCCGCCTCCGGCGAAGGCCTCTCCAGGCTCAATCCACGCTCCGTAATACATCGCGTGAAGTCGTACCAGGGCGCCCAGAGGCGCATGAACTGGCCGGCCGCCATGAGAGGGATGTCGCCGGAGTAGAGCTCGGCTATCCACTGCAATTGCTCGGGGAGGGCGGGAGCGAATACCTTGCGGACTATGTCCCGGTATTCCTCGACCCAGGTATCCAGGACCTTGCGCATGGACTCGAAGTCGTACCCGCCTTCCGCGCCGACGATCCTGCGGTAGCTCTCCAGCATCCCTACCCACATGGAGTAGAGCCGGGTGTATACATCCGCGGACTGGAACATCCTCTGGTAGGCTTCCGGTCCGACACCTTCCGTGGGTACTCCGAACCTGCCCATGATCTCCTGGATGTAATCCAACCAGCGCTGGTAGAATCCCTGAGCTTCCGGCCAGGATCTCTCCGCCTCTTTCTCGCCTCCGCTCCATCCGCCCGCCATCCGCCCCCAGGCCTGCATCCAGGCTCTTAACATGTCCGCCTGCATGCCCTGCCATTGCTTCCACATCTCGGGCCAGGCGGTGATGTCCTCTTGCATGGGCTTTCCCTTCTATCCGTTTACTCCTGCCCCAGGAGCTCCTCCATCTTGCGCAGGCCTTCCTCCAGGTTGCGCCGGAATTCTTCCCTTCCCTTGCGCAGGTTCTCCAGCCAATCCGACAGGGCCTTTTCCCCTTCCTTCTGGAGGTCTCCGCTCTGCTCCAGGAACATCTTCCACATCTTCACCATCTGCTCCTGGATGGAGCTCGTGGTATCGAAGGCCATGCGCATGCCGGTGCGCATTCCCTCCACCGCTATCTTCTGCATCGCTTTCTGGTCCATCTCGGTTCCCCCTTTCATACCGAATGTATCTATACCTCTATGATTCCTTCTTATTACCCTCAATAAACATGCGCCATGAGGCGGTTCAGCCATAGGAGCCCGCTCGCATTCCTTGCTTCGGTCTGCTCCCCCGTACTCTTCAACCCCGTTCATCAGGGCTGTCGCCCATGCTTATTCTGCGGGAAAAGGGCCTCGTTCATCGACAGGCCAACTGAGAGTTTACGGACCGGTACCTTCAAATCCGGGATCAGCCTGTCGAGCAGATGAAGCGGATTCACGGTCGAACACACGATTTCCGGGAGCCGAAGCGTAGATGCAACGAAGCCGGTCATCGCGAGGAAAGCAGTAACGCGGTGATCCTATCCTGATGATCATCGTCATCGGAACGGGATCGCTTCGCCTGGTCTCAGAGGCTGTCGCACAAGCCCTGCGCCAGACATATTGCTCTCCACATATTCACCGAAATGGCCCATTATTGACCGTTCGCCCTCCATTATGATGCCTGTTTTGCCGCAATTTTGGCAGAGCGGGATTCGTACGAGGTTTATGCAACAGGCTCCTCCTGACGGCTTTTCGATAGGGCTCGATATGGCCTCAGGCGCCCCACTCCCGCGAGCCTTGCCCAACCCCTGGGCTTGGGAAGAAGAACGAGGTATATTAATGTGCAACGTCGGCCGTGCATTCGGACTGAAATGGAAACAACAAGAGGTGAAAGCGTTGCGCCACAAACTCATGACCCTGGTCATCCTGCTCATCCTCGCGGGCACAGGCGCCTCCCTGCTCTTAGCGGGCTGCGGAAGCGCGGGTAGCGGTGAATACGAACTGGAGGTGACCGAGCTCAACGAGGCCGCCACGGCGTCACTGGAGGAAACGGCACACCTCTTATCCGCAGAAACACCGGCGACGGAAGAAGGGCGGATCGAGGCCGTGGTAACGGCGCTCGAAGAGACGGTCGAGGTCTTGAAGGAAGTGATCGCGGAGCTGGAGGAGGTCAAGGTGCCCGCGGGCATGGAGGACTTCCATCGCGCACTCATAGCATCGTACAAGGGCGAGCTGGCCGCCTACGAGTCCGTTATAGCTACCCTCGAACCTGTAGGTGAGGCCACCGAGGGCGAAGGGCATGGCGAGGGGGATTCCGCCGAGCCTCACGAGGAGGAGGAAACCTCCGAGCACCCGGAGGAAGAGGCCGGACAGACCCGCGAGGAGGAAGCCCCTCAAGAGGAGGAGCAGCCCGCTGGAGGCGGCGCCCACTGATCCATCGCAATCGCACCTCTCCCGTCCGGGACGTCGCATAAGGATACAAGACACTATGCCGGGAACCATGGCGGGATGAGAAACGAGACCGGGATACACGACGCCACTCCGGGGACCATGGCAAGGTCCGCGTAACCAACCCCATTCCCGTGTTTTACGGCACTCGTCAATGCCCGGCTGCGATGCGCGCCGGCAATCACCCGCTTGCTTTCGGGGTGTATAATCAGTACGTCGACCCACGGCGACGGATGGCCCTAGCGAGGAGGATTTTCATGAACGACGAGGACCTATATGAGAAGTTGTCTGAGCGCATCCTCACCAAGGGAAGCGCGTTCATCCCCGATCTCTTCCGCATGATCGCCAGCGAGGACGAAGCGCGCATCCTGCTGGCGACTCCCGGCACTGCCGCGGAGTTGGCCGAAAAACTCGGCTGCAGCGCGGAGGATATGGAGGGGAAGCTCGACCTCCTCTATCGCAAGGGCCTCATGTTCAAAGCCGACAAGCCGCAGGGCACCCTGTACCGCATGTGTCGCGACATCACCCAGTTCCACGACGCCACCATCCTCTGGGACGGCGTCACCCCGGAGTATCTCGAGCTGTGGGGCCGTCAAACGCGTGAGGAACTGCCCGACTATATAAACATGGTGAGCATGGTCATACCGAAGCCACTCACACGCGTCGTGCCCGTCAACCAGCCGGTAGAGGCGAGGCAGAGCATCCTGGCTTTCGAGGACGTGGAGCAGATGGTGAAGGACGCGGGGCGGCTCGCCGTGGTCGACTGCACCTGCCGCAAGGTCGACGGCAAGTGCGGCAAGCCCCTGGAGGTCTGCCTGCAGTTGGGCAAGGCGGCCGACTACACCATCGACAGGGGCAGTGGCCGCGAGGTGAGCATGGACGAGGCCATGGATATCATCCGCGCCTCGGAGGAGGCCGGGCTCATCCACGTCGCCATGAACAAGGCTTACGGCAGCCACATCATCTGCAACTGCTGCGAGGACTGCTGCGTGGCCTTCAGCCTGCCCATCGAGGCTACCAAGATCGTCGACCCCAGCCGCTTCCTCGCGGTAGTGGACGAGGAGGCCTGCAGCGGGTGCGGCGACTGCGTCGACCGCTGCTTCTTCGACGCCGTTTCGCTGGAGGAACGCGACGGCGAGGAAGTCTCGGTCATCACGGCCGAGAAGTGCATGGGTTGCGGTCTGTGCCAGGTCGCCTGCCCCGAGGACGCCATCTCCGTGAAGGCCGTGCGCGAGGAGTCGTTCATCCCCAACTTTTGACGGGGTCAGGTCTCGAATATCGAGTTAATTTCCTGTATTTGCCGGGGTTCTCCGCTCTTTCGCTCTCTCTTTTCTTATGATCAAGCTCACTGTGGAATGATCGATACCCAGATGCTCTCCTATCTCCTTCAATGAGTATCCATACTCCTCGAAGGCTGAAGGGATCGGGTGGTTTTCAGAAAATGGTAGTTTGCTCGATATTCGAGATCTGGCCCCATAAGAAAGGGCGGGGTCGTCCCCGCCCTCTTTTCTACGACGTTTTCGCCTATACGTTCAGCCAGGCCGCCGCGTTGGTGATGCAGTATTCCTCCGGGCGCTCCTTGGTGGAGGCGCGTACGATGATCTTGTCCTCGGCCTCCTTCCACATCTCGGTGACGATGGTGTCCCCGGGCCACACCGGGCGGCTGAATCGTACCTTGATGGCCTTGAACTTCGCGGGGTCGTTGTCGCAGTACTCGCGCAGCACCGCGCGCCCCACGTGGCCGAAGGTGCACAGGCCGTGCAGGATGGGACGGTCGAACCCCGCCATGGCGGCGAAGTTGGGGTCGACGTGCAGCGGGTTGTAGTCACCGGAGAGGCGGTAGATCATGGCCTGTATGGGCAGGGTCTTGGCCTCCGCCACCTTGTCGGGATCGCGCTCCGGGGGCTCGTTGCCCGGCTCCGGCCCGCGCTCTCCGCCGAAGCCGCCCTCGCCGCGGATGAAGCTGGAGAACTTGTTGTAGAAGACCACGTCTCCCGCCTCGTCCACCGTGTCCGCGTCCAGCTCGATGACCGCGCCCTTGGTCTTGTCCCACACGGCCGCGATCTTCGGCTTGGTGGTGAGCTTGCCCGAGACGGGGATGGGCTTGCGTATCTCCAGGTACTGCTCGCCGTGCACGAGCATCACCAGGTTGATGTCCACCCCCTCAACCGCCACCAGCCCCATGAGGGCCGGGAAGGGCGGAATGACCCCGAAGGTGGGCAGCGCCACCAGGCCGTTCTCGTACACGAACTTGAGCTCGTCCGCCTCGTAGCCGGCCCCGACGCCCAGGGCGTAGAGCATGACGTCCCGGACGGCGAAATCGTAATCCAGCGGTGGGAGCTCCTTCCCTACTACTGCCAGATCGATCGGCATCTTATCAACCCCTTTGTCCTTACCGGTCCGCGCCGGCCTCTAGCTGATGTTCATCCTGCCCAGGATGGCTCCGGTCTGCTCCGTGGCGCTTCCGTAGGTCGAGCCGCCCTCCAGGCTGGTGATCTTGTCGATGTTCTCTTCGATCATCTCCAGGGTGATGGGCTGGCTCACGTCGAAGAACACGCCCGGCCCCTCCATGAAGGCGGTGCGGCTGAAGTAGCCCCCGCCGGCCACGAAGGTGTACCCGGAGAAGGTGCAGGCCTCGGAGCAGGCCCATACCACCAGGGGAGCGACGTATTCCGGCTTGAGCAGTTCCAGCAGGTTGGGGGGCAGGACGGTGGCGGTCATGCGCGTCCCGGCGACGGGGACGATGACGTTGGCCATGATGTTGTACTTGGCCCCCTCCTGCCTGAGGACGTGCATGAGGCCGATGACGCCCATCTTGGCCGCGCCGTAGTTGGCCTGGCCGAAGTTGCCGTACACGCCCGCCGCCGAGGAGGCGGAGATGATGCGGCCGTAGGCGCTCTCGCGCATGTGGGGGAAGGCGGCCTTGGAGCAGAAGAAGGTGCCGTCGAGGTGGACGGCCATGACCCTCTCGTAATCCTCCATCTCCATCTTGAGAAAGCTCTTGTCGCGCAGGATGCCGGCGTTGTTCACCAGGATGTCTATCTTGCCGTAGGCGTCGATGGCCGTCTTGACGATGTTCGAGGCACCCTCCCAGTCGGCCACGCTGTCGAAGTTGGGGACGGCCTCTCCCCCGGCGTCCTTGATCTCCTGGCAGACCTGTTCCGCCGCGGTGTGCCCGGAACCGGTGCCGTCGAAGGCGCCGCCCAGGTCGTTCACCACGACCTTCGCCCCGCGGGCGGCAAGGAGCAAGGCATATTCCCTACCCAGGCCGCCGCCGGCCCCGGTCACTACTGCGACGCGATCGTCGAATCTTACCTCTGCCATAAACCCTCTCCTTTCCTTCCTCGGGGGACCGTCCCCCATGGTTTATCGTGCTCGCTTCCGGGCATAAGACCACAAGGATAATATGCCGTTTTTCTTACCTGGACCTCTTATCGCCCGATGCAAACAGACTGAGCGGCTCCATTATTATATACCCGATCCCGTCCCTGTTACAGAACGACTCCTACGCAACAAGGTGCCCGCACGCATGCGAACCCCGGCGTTGCCGCGGGGGCAAAATCGGCGTTTCGATATTAACATACTTGCCGGTAATTATCATTCTTGCAGCGATTACATCGCTGCTCTCCGCTTCTCCACCCTTGCCGGTATTCGCATCTGGCTTATAATGGAACGGTGGGATGCGGTCGGGGCCGCGGAATGCAAACATCATGAGGAGTGATAACCTTGCCGTGCGTACCGTCATATCTCGGAAGAGTATCTTTGCCGGTCATACTCGCGTTATGTCTAGCGCTGCTGTCGATCTGCACGGCCGGCTGCGGAAACGGAGACTCCGTTCCGCCCGAAGATACCCCGGGCGGCGGCCCCACAGGGAAGGAGATCCCCCTCCAGACCCTGGCCCAGGGTGTGACCAGCGAATACGGGCGGATAGACGAGATCCCCATACCCGAAGACGCCCCCCCGGAATGCCTGGCCATTAACGACAAGGAAGAGTTCCAGCGCCTCGTGTCCCTGGCCTATTTCCAGGAGCCCATAGGTGGCGTCGATTTCGACAGGTATATCGTCATCGCGGCCATGCAGGGCCCCAAGAACACGGGCGGGTACGCCATCTCCATCATGCATGTCTCGCAGGCCGGCCCGGAGGTCAGGGTAGAGGTGGACGTGGTCGAGCCGGAGCCGGGCAGCATGACCGCGCAGGTGCTCACCAGCCCCTATCACCTGGTCCTGGCGGAACGCTCCGCGTTCGATCCTGCTGGGGAGCTGCTCTTCACCTTCGTGGACCAGGACGACAACCGCATCTCCCAGCAGACCACGGAGGTTTGAGATCCACGGCCGGGACAGGGCAACCGGGCAAGCCCTCTTAAACGACAAAGGTCTCCGGGAACACGAACGCCGCGAGGCCGGTGTTAGAATCTATCCATCAGATTCACGCACATGCTTATACATGCCTGAGCTTGGTACCCAGGCTCATAAAGACGGTGACGTAGTGAGGGCGTGGATGCAGCGGCGTTCGAACTCACTTTCCCCACCCCTCACAGCCTGTTCCCAGGTAATTTCTGACAGAGCT
>CAZQFX010000045.1:12596-18308 GCA_964592775.1 uncultured Actinomycetota bacterium | reverse complement strand
GCGGGGGCCGTGGTGGCGACGCTGTATGAAAAAGGGGAGGTAAAGCTGAAGGTAGTCGTCGATGGCGAAGGAAGCGTGCGGGGGAGAAGGAGGCGGGAAGATATCGGGGCGGCCTGCTTTCAACCGGACGACATATGGATGGTTAAAGGTGGGCCGGAGATCAGGAGAAGGTATCTGGACGAGGTGGCGGCGGAGACGAAGAGGGAATACAAAGAGATATCGAAAGAATACCAGCGCGTGTTGAAGCAGAGGAACGAAGCGATAAAGATGGTGCGAAAAAGAGCCCGGGGAAAGGAATTCATGAGGGGCTGGAACCAGCCGCTTTGCAGGTATGGAAGCGCCGTCGTGAGGGAAAGGTCGCAGGTGTTGAGGAACATGCAGGAAAAGATGGCCGGCCTGGGAGAAAGGTGGGGCAAGGGAGAGGTTGAGCTGAAATACTACACCTCCATGGGCGGGGAAGCGGATGACGAGAAAAAAACCCTCGAAAAGATGGAGAGGATGGAAGAAGCAGAGATCATGAGGGGAGCGAGCATGATCGGCCCCCACCGCGACGAGATAACCCTGTTCCTCGCAGGCAAGAACGCCAGGAGAGAGTGTTCGCAGGGAGAACAGAAGCTGATGGCCATCATGTGGAGGTTGGCGCAGGCGGAGATGATGGGGGGAGGAACCGGGAAAAGCACCATTCTCCTGATGGACGACTGCCTTTCGGAGCTGGACGAGGGCAACCGCAGGATCATCGTGAAAGAGATAGAGAGCTGGGAGCAGGTGGTGGTAACCGCCACGGACGACATGGCCGAACTCGCGGGGGCTCACAGGATATGGATAGATGGGGAGTCGCGGGCGTGAAAGAAGAGGACGGCGTGGTGGGTATAAGGGGGGCCATGAGGGACTTCCTCGTGGAGGAAGGAATGCAGGAACTCGAAGACCTGCTGCGCATAAAGGAGGTCTGGACGGGACTGGTGGGGGAGAAGACCGCGGCGGTGACCAAGCCGTACCGGCTGGAGGAAGGCAGGCTGTACATCGGCACCGTCTCGCATGCGGGCGCGCAGAACGTTCATTTTCACGTCGAGGAGATAAAAAAACACATAAAAGAGCAGACCGGCATCGAGATAAGGGAGGTCGCGGCCAGGAAAATAAACCTCAAGTAAAGGGTTGTTCTCAATAGAGAAACGCAGACAATCTCGATCAAACGGGCGAAGCAAGTCTTTTCCAAGTGATATAATTTTACTCATAGAGCGCGCGCAACGGCGCGCCCGTGAAAGCCGGGATGGAGGAAAAATGGCGGCACCAACCAGGAAATCAGAGGCATACGACGAGAGCTCCATAGCAGTCCTCGAGGGCCTGGAGGCGGTAAAGAAAAGGCCGAGCATGTATATCGGGACCACCGGCCCCAGGGGTCTTCACCACCTGGTATACGAGGTCGTGGACAACAGCATCGACGAATGCCTGGCCGGATATTGCAGGAACATCTGGATCACCATACACGCGGACGGTTCCATAACCGTCGTCGACGACGGCAGGGGGATCCCTGTCGGCATCATGAAAAAGCAGAACAAGTCGGCTGCGGAGGTGGTGCTGACCACGCTGCACGCGGGAGGAAAATTCGGCAGCAAGGTATACCGGGTGTCCGGCGGCCTGCATGGCGTGGGCGTGTCGGTGGTGAACGCTCTCTCCAGATGGCTCATCCTCGAGGTGGGCAGGGATGGAAGGGTCTATCAACAGAGATACGAGAAGGGGGTCCCCGCGACCGGGCTCGAGGTGGTAGGGGAGACGAACAGGACGGGCACCATAATCAGCTTCGCGCCCGACCCGGACATCTTCGAGAGCACGGAATTCGACTTCGACGTCATCTGCCAGAGGATGCGCGAGATGGCCTTCCTGAACCGCAGCCTGCGCATCGAGGTGAAGGACGAGCGCAAGGACCCGCCGGAGGAAGAGGCCTTTCGTTACGACGGAGGCATAGTAGACTTCATCCGACACATCAACACGAACAAGGACCCCCTGCACGGCAAGATCGTATTCATGAGCGCCGAACAGGAGAGCGCGCAGGCCGAGATAGCCATGCAACACAACCGGGGATACGTCGAGAATATATACACCTTCGCCAACAACATCAACACCCACGAGGGGGGCACCCACCTCGCCGGCTTCAAGGCCGCCCTCACCAGGGTCATAAACGACTATGCCCGCAAGAAGGGGTTCCTCAAGGAGAAGGAGGACAACCTCATAGGAGAGGACGTGCGCGAGGGGCTCGCCGCCATCGTCAACATCAAGCTGAAGGAGCCGCAGTTCGAGGGCCAGACCAAGACCAAGCTCGGCAACACCGAGATAAAAGGATTCGTCGAATCCACCGTGAACACCAGGTTGTCGGAGTGGCTGGAGGAAAACCCATCCGAGGCCAAGGCCGTCGTCAACAAGGTCATCGGGGCATCCAAGGCCAGGATGGCGGCGCGCAACGCCCGGGAGCTCACGCGGCGCAAGGGGCTGCTGGAGAGCACCTCCCTGCCGGGGAAGCTCGCCGACTGCACCATGAAGGATCCCTCGATGTGCGAGATATATCTCGTGGAGGGTGATTCGGCCGGCGGCTCGGCCAAGCAGGCGCGCGACAGGCGCTTCCAGGCCATCCTCCCCCTCAAGGGCAAGATACTCAACGTGGAGAAGGCGAGGCTGCACAAGATCCTGAACAACACCGAGATCCAGGCCATCATCTCCGCCTTCGGCATGGGGATAGGGGAGGAGTTCGACATAACCAAGGCGCGCTACCACAAGGCCATCATCATGACCGACGCCGACGTGGACGGGGCGCACATACGCACCCTGATCCTCACCCTCTTCTTCCGCTACATGCAGGAGATGATCGAGGCGGGGTACGTGTACATCGCCCAGCCCCCCCTGTACCGCATCAGTTTCGACAAGAAGGAGTACTACGCCTATAACGAAGCGGAGATGGAGGAGCTGTCCAAGAGGTTCGGCGACAAGAAATACGACGTCCAGCGCTACAAGGGCCTGGGCGAGATGAACGCGGAGCAGCTCTGGGAGACGACCATGAACCCCGAGGAGCGCATCCTCATGCAGGTCACCCTGGAGGACGCCATAATAGCGGACGAGATATTCAACACCCTGATGGGCGACGACGTCGAGGCCAGGCGGAAGTTCATCCAGAAGCACGCCAAGAACGTCCGCTTCCTCGACACCTGATCGAGCGATCGAGCCGGCCAGGCACGCCAGGAGGAAGGAAATGGTACAAGCCCTTACCGGGAAAGTGAAGCCCATGGAGATAGAGGAGGAGATGCAGCGCTCCTACATAGATTACGCCATGAGCGTGATCGTCGGCCGCGCCCTCCCCGACGCGAGGGACGGGCTTAAGCCGGTGCACCGCAGGATACTCTACGGCATGTACGAGCAGAACCTCTACCCCAACCGCCCGCATCGCAAGTCGGCCAGGGTGGTCGGGGACGTGATGGGGAAATATCATCCCCACGGCGACGCCGCCATCTACGACACCCTGGTGAGGATGGCGCAGGACTTCTCTTCCCGCTACGAGCTGGTGGACGGCCACGGCAACTTCGGCTCCGTCGACGGGGACAGCGCCGCAGCCATGCGCTACACGGAAGCGCGGCTCTCCGCCATCAGCATGGAGATGTTGCGGGAGATAGACAAGGACACAGTCGACTTCGTCCCCAACTACGACGAATCGCTGCAGGAACCCCTGGTCTTGCCCTCACGCTACCCCAACCTGCTGGCCAACGGCTCCTCGGGCATCGCCGTGGGGATGTCCACCAACATACCCCCGCACAACCTGGGCGAGGTGATAGACGCGGCAGTCGCCGTGATAAGAAAGCCGGAAATCGAGACCAAGGAGCTGATGAAGCTGGTGAAGGGCCCGGACTTCCCCACCGGGGGCATGGTCATGGGCCTCGAGGGCCTGCGCGAGGCCTACGAGACGGGGCGCGGGGTTATCCGGGTCAGGGGCAAGGCGCACATCGAGCAGAACAAGGCGGGACGCGCGAGCATCGTGATCACCGAGATCCCCTACCAGGTGAACAAGTCGAGGCTGACGGAGAGGATCGCCGAGCTGGTAAGGGAAAAGAAGCTGGCCGGCGTGTCCGACCTGCGCGACGAGAGCGACCGCACCGGCATGCGGCTGGTGGTGGAGCTGCGCAAGGACAGCGCGCCCCAGGTGATATTGAACCAGCTCTACAAGCACACCCAGTTGCAGGACTCCTTCGGGATAATAATGATCGCCCTGGTGGGGGCGGTGCCGCGAGCCCTGAGCCTCAAGGACGCGCTGGCGGCTTACGTCGAGCACCAGGTGGAGGTGGTGACCAGGCGCACGAGGTTCGACCTCGACAGGGCGGAGAAGAGGGCCCACATCCTGGAGGGGCTGCTCGTAGCCCTGGCCCACCTGGACGAGGTCATAGCCCTGATCAAGAAGTCCCGCGCGGTGGAAGACGCCAGGAAAGGGCTGATGAAGCAGTTCAAGCTGAGCCAGGAGCAGGCCCAGGCCATCCTGGACATGAGGCTGCAGAGGCTGACCGGGCTGGAGAGGGAGAAGGTCAAGAACGAGCACAAGGAACTCGAGAAGGAGATAGCGCGCCTGAAGGAGATACTGGCGGACGAGGCCAGGCTCAAAGCCATCATCGTCGAGGAGCTGCAGGCCATCAAGAAGCGCTTCGCCGATCCTCGCAGGACGGAGATCGTCCCCGACTACGAAGACCTGGAGATAGAGGACCTCATCGCGGAGGAGGAGGTGGTGGTGACCATCACCCACTCCGGTTACGTGAAAAGGCTCCCCATCACCACCTACCGCACCCAGAGAAGGGGCGGGCGGGGGATAATGGGGATGAACCTCAAGGAGGGCGATTTCGTCGAGCACCTCTTCGTAGCCTCGACCCACCACTACATACATTTCTTCTCCAACCGCGGGAAGGCCTACCGCCTGAAGGTCTACGAACTCCCCGAGGGCTCGCGGGCCGCGCGGGGACACGCCATGGTCAACCTGCTGCCCCTGGCGTCGGGGGAGAAGATATGCTCGGTCATCGCCACCAGGGACTACCCCGAGGAGGCGTTCCTGGTCATGGCCACGCGGCAGGGCACGATCAAGAAGACGCCGTTCACGAGCTATGACTCACCCCGCAAGGACGGCCTCATAGCCATCAGCCTGGTCGAGGGAGACGAGGTGATAGATACCAGGCTGACCAGCGGAGGCGACGACCTGGTCCTGGTCTCGCGCGGCGGGCAGGCCATCCGCTTCGCCGAGTCCGACTGCCGCCCCATGGGCCGCGATACCCGGGGGGTAAAAGGAATGACCCTGGGCGACGGCGACGAGGTCATCGCCATGGGCATCGCCGCCGACGAGGCCGACCTCTTCGTGGTGACCGAGCTCGGATACGGCAAGAGGACCGCCGTCTCCAAGTACCCGAAGCACCGGCGCGGCGGCAAGGGCGTGCGCACCATCTATTTCGTGGGCGGCAGGGGTCTGCTGGTGGGCGCGCGGGTAGTGAAGGAAAACCAGGAGCTGATGGCGGTCTCGGTCGAAGGCGTGGTCATCCGCATGGCCGTCGAGGGCATCTCGCGCATGGGACGCGCCACCCAGGGCGTGAGGATCATGAAGCTTGGCGAGACAGACGGTGTCGCGTCCATCGCCCAGCCGGCCTCCCAGGAAGGGCTCTCCGAGGTCGGGCTCGAGGCCGAGCCTGGGCCGGAAACCGG
>CAZQFX010000045.1:0-12526 GCA_964592775.1 uncultured Actinomycetota bacterium | reverse complement strand
CCCAGGGATCTGAAGCGGTTCGAAGTGATAGAACACACCTCCGATGTGGGCATCCGCGCCTACGGGCAAAGCATGGCCACGGTCTTCGAGAACAGCGCCCTGGGCATGGTGTCCCTCATGCTCGACCTGGAAAAGATCCGGCCGGAACGGCGCGTGAGACTCGAGGCCCGGGGCAGGGATCGCGACTCCCTCCTGGTGGCCTGGCTCTCCGAGGTGCTGTACCAGGTGGAAACGGAGGGCTGGGCCTTGGCATCCTTCGAGGTCTCCGCGCTTACCGATACGGCGGTCGAGGGGTGGGGGACGGGGGAGCCGCTGCAACCCGCCAGGCACGTGACCGGGATGGAGATCAAGGCGCCCACGCACCACATGCTAGAATTGAAGGAGAGAGACGGACTCTGGACGGCCCGGGCCATCTTCGACGTATAGGCCGTCTTCGGCGCGGGGGCGCGCGGCGAGCGCGCCGCGGGGGGGCCGACACACATGAGCTTCTTGGGCATCGCCAACAAGATCGACGACTTCACCTGGGAAATTCCCCGGGACGCGCAGGAGGGGATGCTCGTCCCCGGCATCGTGTTCGGCGACCGCGCGCTCCTGGAGAAGGCGGACAGGGACAACGCCCTGCAACAGGTGGCGAACGTGGCCTGCCTGCCCGGGATAGTCAAGGCCTCCATGGCCATGCCCGACATCCACTGGGGATACGGCTTCCCCATAGGCGGGGTCGCGGCGACCGATATCGCCGAAGGCGTGATCTCCCCGGGGGGTGTAGGCTACGACATATCCTGCGGCGTGCGCCTGGTGAAGACCTCTCTCCTGCATGCGGAGGCGAGGGAAAAGCTGCGCGAGACCATCGATCTCCTCGACGCCACCGTGCCCAAGGGGCTGGGCACGAAGGGGAGGCTGCGCCTGGAGCGCAGGGAGCTGGAGCGCATGATATCCCGCGGCGCCGGCGAGCTCGTCGCGAAGGGGATCGGCTGGGAGGAAGACCTCGAGTGCATGGAGGAAAACGGGTGCTACCCGGGGGCCGACCCCGGCAAGGTCAGCGACAGGGCGTTCGCGCGCGGAAGGGACCAGGTGGGGACCCTCGGATCCGGGAACCATTTTCTGGAAATACAGGTGGTGGACGAAACCGGCCCCCTGGCGGAGGGGCTGGGTCTCTTCGAGGGCCAGGTGGTGGTGATGGTGCACTCCGGATCGCGCGGCATGGGCCACCAGATATGCACCGATTACATCGAGGTCATGGGGGCGGCCCTTCCCGGTTATGGATACCGCCTCCCGGACCGGCAACTGGTATGCGCCCCGGTGCGATCGGGAGAGGGACGGGATTACCTTGCGGCCATGGCCTGCGCCGCCAACTTCGCCATGTGCAACCGCGCGGCCATCACCCACTGGGTGCGTGAATGCTTCCAGAAGGTGTTCGGAACGGGAGCGAGGAAGCTGGGGATGGAGCTGCTGTACGACGTCTCGCACAACCTGGCGAAGACCGAGGAGCACGAGGTGGGCGGAAAGAGGCTACCGCTCATGGTCCACCGCAAGGGCGCGACCCGCGCCTTTCCCGGCAGCCGTCCCGAGGTGGCGGGGAGGTTCGCGCACACCGGGCAGCCGGTGATCATCCCGGGCGACATGGGCAGCTACTCCTTCGTTCTCGTGGGCACGGAGGAAGCGATGCGCAAGAGCTTCGGGTCCACCTGCCATGGCGCCGGCCGGGCCATGAGCCGCAAGGCGGCCAAGAGGCAGGTGCGCGGCGAGGAGTTGAGGGAGAGGCTGGAGGGCAGGGGGATAATGGTGCGGGCCGGCCACCCCGCCGGTCTTGCCGAGGAGGCGCCGGAAGCCTACAAGGACGTCCGGGAAGTGGTGGAGATCTGCGAGGGGGCGGGCATTTCGCGCAAAGTGGCGCGCATGCGGCCCCTCGCGGTGATGAAGGGATAGGCGCCCCGCCGCGGGAAAGGATCGCGCCGGGAGTTATTGCACTGCGTGAACGGCGGGCCGATGGCACGAGGAGATCGGGGATCGGCAAAGGTGCGGAGAAGACATGAGCGGAAGGATAGGAGCCGGCGCGGGCCGGCCGTGGGCGGCCTGGCGGGATTTGCCATACTCCTCCTGGCGGCGGCGCCGCATCTCGGTTGCGGTGGCGGGGGGAGCGGGGGGGCGTCCCCGCGCGAGCAATCCATGCGCGTGACCTGCGAAGGGAGCTACCAGGTCAAGGGGACCGAGGATGGCAAAACAAAAGGCGTGGGCATCTACGACAACGGCTCGTTCCGCATCATCCTGGAGGACGCCTCCCGCATGGTCATATACAACCGGGAGACGGAAGAGGCCTGGCTGGTCAGCCTGGCCCAGAAGACGTATAAGCCCATAGGGTACGACGAGGCCCTGATGAAAGCGGGCTTTCTGCCCGACCTGGTGATGAAGCCGTATTACGACCTGCCCCAGTACTGGAACGGGCAGGAATTCCGCATGGACACCATGGACGGGAGGTCTATCAGGGCATACCTGGAGGGGCCGGAGTATCTCCCCAGCGCCTGGATGGCGGAGTCGCAGGGAAAACCCTTCAAGGAGATCGGCTGGGAGTACCGGCGCGTGGGCGGCGTATCGCCCGCCAACTTCCAGCCGCCCGCCGGCTTTACGCCCCAGGAATAAGGCGCTGGCGCAACATGTTGTGTTCCAAAGGGAGTTTATGCACAACATATTGTTTAAAATGTGTAAAACGCGGATGGCGTGAAGCGGACGAACTCCGCCGGCAAGGACGAGCGCCCCGATCGTGTATGCGACGAGGGGGCCTGCCGGAGATCGGCGCATGCGAAGAATTGTACGCGGCAGGGGATGAAGCTATAATCTGTTGTTGCGGGGGCCTATAGCTCAGTCGGTTAGAGCGCACGCCTGATAAGCGTGAGGTCACTGGTTCAAATCCAGTTAGGCCCACCAAGCGAAGCGCCCGGGAAGAATCGCCGCTTCCCGGGCTTCTTCTTTCCGGCAACGGGCGAGGGGCCGAGATGGGGCTGGTCTCCCCCGGGCGCGAGGCCGCGCTCCGGATCCGGCCGCATGCGGCGAAATCACGGCTCTTATGCAATAAGCGTGGACGAATAGAGGATGAGGATGGTCAAGTCGGGCATGACCCCTCGGCCTGAGCCAAAGCCACCGGCACTTTTTGCAGAACCGAAATCATGGATCGGGGCCGGGGCAGAACATCATGATCCGGCCCCCAGGGCGCCAGCGGTCGGCACTCTTGGAGAAGAACTAGAACCTGAGACGGGGACCATGTTTTGATTCCTGCGCACGGCCAGCCGCCTGCCGCCTCTTGCCGGGAGTCCCCGCCTGCCGGCGCCGCGTCCGCGACGCCTCGTCCGGCATGTCACCGGCACGGGTTAAGATGGGGAAGAAGGGTGAGAGCAACACTGCCGCCGCGGAAGCGCGCCTCGAGGAAGCTCTCCAGGCGTGCCGGATATCGCCGGCGTGAAGGCGCGAGCGGCCGCGGTGCGGCGGAGGAAAACGGGAAACGGAAAAGAAGATATACAGGGGCGCCTGAAAACACAGGAGGACGAGTTGCCAAAGCAGCTGATCAAGGACCTCGAGCCCGGCATCGAGGTGAAGAGCGCCTTCGTCGTCTCCCGCAAGGAGCTGCGCAAGACCAAGGCCGGAGCGCCGTACCTGGCCCTGGAGCTGGTTGATAAGAGCGGCAAGGTGGACGCGCGCCTGTGGGAGGGGGTGAGCCGCTACAAGGACGCCTTCGCGGAGAGGGACTACGTGGCGGTCAGCGGCAGGGCCGAGAAGTACCGGGAACAACTGCAGGTGGTCGTGAGCTCGCTGCGCCGTTGCGGGGAAGACGAGGTCGACGCCTCCGATTTCCTGCGCGTGGTGGACACCGACCGCGCCGAGCTCGAGGGAGAGCTGCGCCAGGCCCTGGAGGAGGTGCGCAACCCCCACCTGCGGGCGCTGCTCCTGTCCTTTCTCGACGATGAGGAATTCATGCGCAGGTTCACCGCCGCCCCGGCTGCCAAGAACTACCATCACCCTTATCTGGGAGGGCTGCTGGAACACACGGCGACGACGGTGCGTATCTGCCGCATGATCTGCTGCCTCTATGCGGACATAGACCGCGACCTGCTGATAACGGCGGCCGCCCTGCACGACATCGGCAAGATAGAGGAGCTGGACTACGTCCGCGCCATCGACTTCAGCGACGCGGGCCGGTTCCTGGGGCACCTCCTGCTCTCGGACGAGATGATCCGCGAACGCGTCGCCGCCCTGCCGGGGTTCCCGAAGGACCTGGCCCTGCGCCTGCGCCACGCGGTGCTCAGCCATCACGGGGAGCTGGAGTGGGGTTCGCCGAAACGCCCCAAGACGCTGGAGGCGGTGGTCCTGCACCACGTCGACAACCTCGATGCCAAGGTGAACAGCTTCCGGGAGATATTGGAAAGAGCGGGAAACGGCGATTCGTCCTGGACGGACATGAGGAATCTCTTCAAGCGGCCCCTCTACATACCCAGGGCGATGAGCCAGGAGATGGACCTGGACCTGGAAGAGGACGTCCCCCAGTGATCCCGCGCGCCGATCCGGCCAAGCGCCCCCGGCCGCGGCGCCCTGGACTTCCCCGTACGGGCGCCCGGTTCCCCGGCCCATGAGCATGCCTGCGGGCGGACCGCCGTCGCGTCCCGGCTCGCCGCGTCACCGTTCCGGTTTGCCGCGGTACTTCATGCGCGTCCTGATCCTCTCCAGGGCCGCCGCGAGGCCTTGCCGCAGGCGGCTTTCGTCCTCGGCCGGCAGCTCCTGGTGCCCGTAGCGGGCGCGCTCGAACAGCAGCAGTTCGCCGGAGAGGTTGAGTTCCGGCACCAGGGAAGAGAGCCCCCGCATGAATTCCCCGGCGGTCTGGCTGGGGCCCCGTTTGAGGCCCAGGGAATCCAGCGCGCCAAGGAAATCGCGCATGGCGAGCAGGGGGCCGTCCGCTGCCTGCTGCTGCGGAGCCTTGCTGCGCCTTCGCTTGCGAGCGGCGCGGACGGCCGGGTAGACGAGAAGGACCGCGGCGAGCAGCGGGAGCAGCCACGGCGCCTCCCGCAGCGAATAGAGGAAGCCGGATACCAGGGCCGAGGCGGACGATGCCAGGGCGGCGGCGCCGGCCTTCAGGGCGGAGCGCAGCGGCGCGGGCAGCAGCGCCGACAGGCTTCGCCCCATCCAGGAGAAGAAGTCCCCGAAGATCCAGAGCGCGCCCGAGCCCCGGTCCGGCTCCGGCAGGGAGAATCCGGGGGTGGGCTCGCGAGTGATCCAACCGATCCCCTCCAGGTAGATCTCAACCCAGGCGTGCGCGTCGTCGAGGCCCACCTCGTAGAGCCCGGTGAAGGGATTGTAGTCGCCGGTCGAATACCCGGTCACCACCCGGGACGGGATGCCGGCCAGGCGGCACAGCACCGCGTAGGCGGTGGCGAAATGTTCGCAGTATCCCCGGCGGTGCTCGAAGAGGAAGCAATCGACGGCATCCTCTCCGGATGGCAGGGGGGGGACGTCGAGAGAGTACTCGTATTCTCCCTTCAGGAAGTCCTCGATGGCGAGGGCGCGGGCGAAAGGCCCTCCTTCCGCCGGCGTGATCCTGCGCGCAAGCTCAACCACCCGTTCCGGCATGGGCGGGAGCTGCAGGTAGGGGAGGAGCCTCCCCTCCTTGACCTCGAGCCTGGAAGCGGAGATCAGCCTTTCGGAGACGATATGGCGGGAGATGACGCTGTACACCAGGCCGTCGTCGAGGGGGAAGGGGCTTTTGAGGCCGGAGTCGTCCTGGTAGATGTAGTCCGCGGGATAGTAGAGCAGGTCGGGCCGGTAGGAGGCGAAGATGATGTTGGGCTGTTCCGTCTCAAGGTAGTAAGTCTGGGTAACCGCGCGTGTCGCCGCGTGGGGTTCGTCCGAGCCGTAAGCGAGACGAAAAGGCTGAACCGGCGCGCGGGCCTGTTTCGGTTCCTCCTCGGGTGTGAGCCACGAATACCCGTTGTATTCCCGGAAGGAAAGTCCGCTCCAGTAAGCGGGCTCCGAGGAGCGCACCTTCATCACCGGGAGGTCCACCAGCGTCCCGCGGGCGCGCAGGTCGAGATAGGGGCTGAAACCGAAATACGCCTCGGGGTTCACCCCCAGGGCATTATCGGGTGGCCGGACAGGCAGGCCCGGGTAGCCGGGGTTGGCGAACTGGTAGCCGTCGGGGGAAAGGAAGGCCCCGCGGATGGAGAAAGGCAGCGAGCGTATGTAGGTCGCCGATATGCGGGGGACGAAGGCGCCGACCGCGAGACCGCAGGCGGAAACGGCGATGAGCAGGACCGCGAGGACGGCGGTCAGGCGCCGGAACGAAGGCCGGGGCGCATCGGAGCGTTCCGGCTCGACCGAGAAGCCGCGCAGGCGGGACAGCTGTATGTAGTACAACGCGGGCAGCGCGGCCGCCAGCCAGAGCAGGATGACAAGGCCGAAAGAGGCGGAGAGCGAGAAGGAGCCCGCCAGGGCGAGGAGTATGAGGGAGCTGACCAGGGACAGGAGCAGGTCCTTGCTGCGGGGCAGGTCGAAGCTGTGCAGCGCCTGCACCCACACGAAGAGCTCGGCGAGCGGTAAGCGCGGGTCATAGGGCTGCAGCAGGACCTGGCGCAGAAAAGAGATCAGCGCGGCGACGGTCAAGATCAAGATGACCGCCTTGATCGCCATGTTCGGCCGGTATCTGCGCCGCCAGCTGATGTAGGAACCCGCGCTGATGAGGGTGATGGACGCCAGCGCCAGCGCCGTGCCCGTCACCTCCTGCAGGGCAAGGGCGAAGACGGAGATGGAGACGCATGCCCAGACGGCCAGGCGCAGCTGCCGGGAATCCTCTATCTCCCTCGGGGCGTTGAGTCGCCGTAGATAATCAAGGGTTTTTCCAGACACGTGCGGATGTCCTCGCCTTTACGGTACAGGGATATGCTGAAAAGCCCCGCGAAGGGCGCTGCTGCCAGCCCGGACACGATGCGCTCCGAGGCGGATGCCGCACGGGGCGCGGCACCGTTTCCATCATGCGAGAAGCGGTCCACCAGGACCATGGAGACATGGCACATGGGGGGCGGGGCGGCGGCGAGCCGGCCGTAATCGATATCGCGCGCCGGGGTGATGCAGCAGAAGAAACAGCCGGGCGTGAGTTCGGACCACAGCCCCTCGGCCTGCTGCTCTATGGCGGCGGCGCCGACCGGCTCCAGGGCGGCGAGCCAGATGAGCGCGTCGTGGAAACCGGGGACATCGTAGAGCTCGGGGCTCTCCCCCCGGTAGGCCGCCAGGGTCACGGGGTGCCCGGCGTAGTGGGCGTAATGCACGATACTCGCCGCCAGGCGCGCCTCCGAATCGAGGAGGTCGGAGTATTCCTCGCGGGGGCCGTTGCCGGCGCGGTTGTCGACCAGCACCACCAGGGGGGTCCCCGTTTCCCTCTCGAACTCCCTCACCACCAGCTCGCCCCGCCGCGCCGTGGTCCTCCAGTGCACGTGGCGAAGCGGGTCACCGGAGCGGAACTCCCGCACTCCGTAGTAGTCCATGCCCGCCCCCTTTTTGGAAGAATATTCCTGAGGAGTCCTCTGCTGGTGAAGGAAGGAGTCCACGAGGGGAAAGCTGCGCAGCTCGGCGTAATGGGGCAGGACCACCAGGCGCGACTCCATGCGCGCGCGGCTGGTATGGCGAGCGAGGCCGATGATCCCCTCCGAGTAGAAAAAGCCAGGCCAGTCGCGGTAGACGCCCCGGCGCAGGCCGCGGCGCTGGTAGGTCAGGGCCACTACCCCCGAGGCCTCGATGCGCGGGACGAGGAAAGCCGCGCGGCCGCCTCGCTCCGCCGGCGATCCCTTGCGCGGCGGAGAGGGGTCGCGCAACCGTTCGCGCAGCGTCTTGCGCTCGACCTTGAGGCGCGGCCGCTTGTGGGGATCGCCGCTACAGGGGTCCCCGTCGATGACCTCGAGAAGGTTGCGGGCGGTACGGCCGCCGTTGCGCACCTCCAGGGTCACGCGCAAGGACTCCTCCTCGCCTACCTCGGCGCGGTGCCGCCGGACCAGGGACAGCTTTCTCACCTGGAAGAGCGAAACGGACCAGGACACCAGCAGGGCGGAGAGGAGAAGGCCGGCGAGCCAGAAGAGCCATCCCGACTGCGAATTGATGCCGATGAGGATCATGGCGAAAGAAAGGGCCAGGACAAGGACGGAGCGGGAGAAAAACAACGGGACCTCCTATACCACGGGGACCGGCACGCGCGCCAGTATTTGCGAGACGGTGGAGCGCGAATCGCGGAGCCCCTGCGAACGCGATGCGGGAATGACCCGGTGGGAGAGGACCGGAACGGCCGCGGCCTTGATGTCGTCGGGGGTGATGAAGTCGCGCCCCTCGAGCAGGGCCCTGGCCTGGGCGGTACGCACCAGGAAAATGGTGCCGCGCGGGCTGGCTCCCAGGGAAAGGCCGTCGTCCTCGCGCGTCGCCCGCACCAGGCTCACGGAGTAGGCGAGGACGTCGGAGTGGACGGAAACCGCGCGGCAAGCGCGTTGCAGCCCCAGCAGCTCCTCGGCCTGCAGCACCGGCCGCAACCCGCCTACGGGGTGCTCCAGAAGCTGGCTCTCCACGATCTCCCTCTCGCAGTCCTCCGAAGGGTAATCGAGCGACAGGCTCATGCAGAAGCGGTCAAGCTGTCCCTCGGGTAGGGGGTAGGTGCCGTGGTACTCGACCGGGTTCTGGGTGGCGATGACGAAGAAAGGCCGCGGGAGGGGATAGGGCGCGCCGTCCACCGTGACCTGCCCCTCGTCCATCGCCTCCAGCAGGCTCGACTGGGTGCGCGGGGTAGCGCGGTTTATCTCGTCCGCCAGAACGACGTTGGCGAATACGGGACCGGGCCTGAACTCGAACTCGGCGCTCTTCTGGTTGAAGACCGTGGTGCCGGTGATGTCCGAGGGCAGGAGATCCGGCGTGAACTGGATGCGGCAATAGGTGCCGGAGATGGACAGGGCGAGCGAGCGCGCAAGCATGGTCTTGCCCACGCCGGGCACGTCCTCGATGAGCAGGTGCCCCCCGCTTACAAGCGCCACCACGGCCATCTCCACCTGGGGATCTTTGCCCCGGATGACCAGGCGCATGTTGTCCGCCAAAGCCCGCGCCCGCGGACCCATCTCCTCCATGATTCCGCTGGGGATCATCCCCGTCCTCCACTCCCGGTATCCCGTCTCGCCTCTTATATATCGAGCATAAGGACGGTTATGTTGAGGGACAATGATATGCGTCCGCACGGGAACGCCTTTCCGCCGCGAGCGCATCCGGGGGTGCGGGACGAACGACGAACACCGGGGGCCGCCCCGAAAGCAGCGGCGCTCCCGATACGTTACCGTATTTACGGACCGGAGTACTAAGCCCATATTCCGTGGTATCGAGAGCGCGCGACACTGGCGACCGGCCCCATCCCTACAAAAAAAGAAGGCCCCGCGTGGAACGCGGGCGCTATTCCTTCTCTCCCGGACCCGCCGGCCTGTCCCCAGTCGCGACACGAGACACGAACCCCCGTAATCATATACCCAGGTTCGCGGCGGCCTAAACGGGGGGTAAGACTATCGCGGTCTTCTCCGTGGGTATTCCGCCCGACCGCGCGGGCCTTAAACGCGGATGCGGGACGGCTTATGGGGCGGGAGGCGGATGTGTTAAGGTAAGCGCGTGGTCTGGGCGCAGGGCGTACGCATGATGCCGGGGAGGAGCGCCGATGGTCGAAAGGGAAATGGTTCTCGATTCCGGGGGGATAAACCTGCGGGGCAGCGTCGTCTTGCCTGCCCATGACGGGAATTGGCCCCTGGTAGTCCTCTGTCACGGCATCCCCAGCGGTTCTCCCACGCCGGGCGACCCGGGCTACGGGGCCCTTGCCGGGCGCTGCGCCGAAAGCGGGTCTGCGGCATGCTGCTTCAACTTCCGCGGGACCGGGCTCTCGGAGGGGGACTTCTCGCTGGGCGGCTGGGTCGCCGACCTGGAGGCTTTGATGGAGGAAGCGCGCAGAGCACGCGGGGCTTTCGAGGGCTGCGATCCCTCGAGGATCGCACTCATGGGCTTCAGCGGCGGCGGCGCGGTATCCATGATCCACGCCGCCCGCCGGAAGGGGCTGGCGGGCGTGGCCTCCCTCTCGTCGCCCGCGGACTTCTCCCGGCTGATGACCCGGGAAGGGATAAGCGACTTCATTGCGCGGGCTCGCGTAATCGGCATTATACGCGACCCCGCATTTCCCCCCTCCGAGGAGGCGTACTACAGGGAGATGCTCGCCCACAGCCCCGTGGACTCCGTGGGAAGGATCGCCCCCGTGCCGCTGCTCATCGTGCACGGTGACGAGGACGATATGGTCCCCGTGGAGGAAGCCCGCCGCCTTTTCGAAGCGGCAACGGAACCCAAGGAGTTTTTGGTAGTCAAGGGTGGAGGCCACAAGCTGAGGCTGAACCCCGAGGCCATGGATAAAACGGTAGCCTGGGTGCTCGAGAGGTTGGCGTGACGGGCTTGCTTGAACCGCTGGGGTCAGGCCTAAGAAGCCGCATAGAAATCCCGCCGACCGGGACAGGCCCCGTTCCTGGGTCGCGGGATATCTTCATAATCCGTGGTGTCGTGGCCGCGCGACGTGAGCGGCGGGCCTTACATGCTTTCGGGGGCGGACACCCCGAGTATGCCCAGGCCGTTGAGGAGCACCTGGCGGGTGCAGCGCACGAGAAAGAGGCGGGCGGCGGTCAGGACCGCGTCGTCGCCGATCACGCGGTGGCGGTTGTAGAAGACGTGGAAAACGGCCGCGAGCTCCTCCAGGTAGCGGGTGATGCGGTGGGGGGCGCGGTCGAGGGCGGCATCCCGGACAAGCTCTTCGAACTCGAAGATCTTGAGCGCTAGGTCGGCCTCCTCCTCGGAGGAGAGTAGCCGCAGGGTCTCCAGCGGGGGGACCTCTTCCGACAGGTCGACCCCCCGGCCCATACCGTAGCGCAGGATGCTGCAGATGCGGGCGTGGGCGTACTGGACGTAGTAGACGGGGTTGTCCAGGCTCTCCTCCACCGCCAGTTGCATGTCGAAGTCCAGGGCGGTGTCCTGGCTGCGGGTGAGGAAGAGATATCGCGCGGCGTCACGCCCCACCTCCGCCACCAGCTCGTCGAAGGTCACCATCTCCCCGGTGCGCTTGGACATGCGCACCGGCTCGCCGCCTCTCTTCAGGTTGACCAGTTGGCCCAGTATGACCTCGAGCCTGTCCGGATAGCCGCGAGCCTCCAGGGCGGCCTGTATCCTGCGCACGTATCCGTGGTGGTCAGCCCCCCAGATGTTGATGAGATGGTCGTAGCCGCGCGACAGCTTGTTCATGTGATACGCGATATCCGCCGCGAAATAGGTCGGCGTACCGCTCGAGCGCACCAGCACGCGGTCCTTGTCGTCGCCGAAGCGCGAAGTGGCCATCCACACCGCCCCGTCCTTCTCGTAGGCCAGGCCGTCCGCGAGCAGGCTGCGCACCTCTCTATCCACCGCACCGCCGTCCTGCAGCCCCCGTTCGCTGAACCAGGTGTCGAACGAGACCCCGAAGGAGGACATGGAATCCTGGATGTGCATGAGGGCGATGCGGTAAGCTCTCTCCCCCAGCTCCGCGCCGGGCCTGTCCGGCGGCTTCCCTCCGTCCTCCTCGAGCAACGCGCGCGCGATGTCCGCGACGTAGGCACCGCGGTACCCCTCGGCCGGAAAATCAGCCTCGCCGCCGGCCAGCTCCAGGTAGCGCGCCTCCACGGAGGCCGCGAAGACGTCCATCTGGGCACCGTAATCGTTGAGGTAGAACTCGCGCTCCACCTCGTATCCGGCCGCCGCCAGCAGGTTGCAGAGCGCGTCGCCCAGGGCCGCCCAGCGTCCGTGGCCGACGTGCAGGGGGCCGACGGGATTCGCGGACACGAACTCCACGTTGAAGCGTTGGCCCTCACCGAAATCCCAACGCCCGTAACCCGACCCCTCCCGGGCCACCCGCACCAACTCCCTGAGCACGCGGTCGCGGGTGAGGGTGAAGTTGATGAATCCCGGCCCGGCGACCTCCACGTCTTCCAGCGTCCCCGACTCCCCCGCCGCTCCGGGCGCGGCGGCCCTTTCCCGCAGGCGTCGGGCGAGGCTGGCCGCGATGTCGCGCGGGCCGCGCCCCAGGCCGCCCGCGAGGACCAGGGCCGCGTTCGTGGCCCAGTCGCCGTGGGCTTTATGGCGGGGCCTCTCGAGAACGAAGTCCGGCGCCTCTGCCGCCGGGATCTCCCCGGCCTCAGAGGCCTCGGATATGGCATCGGCTATCATTTCCCGCAGTTCTTTGGCGATCAACGTTCCTCCTCGACGCCCGCGGCCCCGTTGCGGCCCCGGCGCGGCATGCGACCGCCGCCGGGGGTCGGCCGGGTAGCGGCTCGGTCCGGAATGGAATCGGCGCGACGCGCGGGTTCACCACGTCTACCGGCCATCTTGAGAAGATTATAACCGCAAAGAACGCCGGGCACACTCGCGGCCGCACCCGGCCCGCGCCTGAGGCGCCGGTCCTCAAGGGCTGGAAGAAGGC
>CAZQFX010000044.1:0-18567 GCA_964592775.1 uncultured Actinomycetota bacterium | reverse complement strand
GTCGTCGAGGGATACGCCCTGGAACCCGGCGACGATGACGATGCTGCCCTTATCGAGCTCCTCCAGTATACGCCCCACCTTGACGTCGAGGATCTTGGCCCTGGTGTGGGCGCTGTCCGTGACGATGCCCACCTGGGCACCGGTGAAGGAGATAGCCTCGTAGCCCAGTTCGTGCATGGCCATGGAGAGCAGGGCCACGGATATCTGTTCGCCCGTGGCGAGGAGCACGTCCATCTCCCTCTCCCTGGGCGCGTCGCTGATCTCGTAGGCTAGTCTCACCAGGCGGTCGGTGGTGTCTCCCAACGCGGAGATGACCACCACTACGTGGTCGCCCTTTTTCCTCGTCTCGGAAACCCGCCGCGCTACGTTCCTGATCCTCTCGGTATCGGCGACGGAGGTCCCCCCGAACTTCTGTACCGTTATCTTCACCTGTTACCGCCTTCTTGGCGCCGCCGCAAAAGCCGCCCATGCAGCGCGAATCCGCTATTATCCTTCTTTTACGCTCGCTCCCTTGAGGTGTCAAGGGAAAACAGACGATCTGGCTGAAGCGTTTCAGTCAGATTCCATGTCGTCCTCAACGCATTTCCCGCCATGCCCCTCATTTCATGCATGAGCATGGTTGCGAGGCGCCATCCCCGGTGCAGAAGCGATCCGAACGTGCTCGAAGCGTCGGTCGGAGCATGCGGGATCATGTGGTCAACATGGCGCAACTCAAGCCTGATGCGGGGTTGGATCCTCGGGTTCTTCAATAAGCGTGGGTGGCTTTGACTCAGGCCGAGTGCTCCGTTCCAATCAGCTGAGCCCGATCCCGGCGACCGCGTTCACAGATCCAACCGGCCCCTGAGGGCGCGGCCCAGCGTGACCTCATCCGCGTACTCCAGGTCCCCCCCTACGGGGAGGCCCGATGCGATGCGCGTCGCTCTCACGCCCAGCGGCTTGAGGAGATTCGCGATGTAGATGGCGGTGGCCTCGCCTTCCACCCGGGGGTTGGTGGCCACGATGACCTCCTGGATCCCTTCCCGGCGGACCCTCTCCAGCAGCTCCCTTACCCTGAGCTCCTCGGGTCCGATGCCGTCGATGGGCGATATGGCGCCTCCCAGCACGTGGTAGAGCCCGCGGAATTCCCCCGTTCGCTCCACGGCTACTATATCCTGCGGCCTCTCCACCACGCATACCTGGGTGGCATCCCTGCGGGTATCCATGCAGTACTCGCACAACCGCTCTTGCGCGAAGTTGAAACAGCGGGTGCAGAAGGTCACCTTTTCCCTCGCTTCGACGATAGCCTCCGCCAGGGATCTGGCATCTTCCTCGGGAGCCTTGAGGAGGTGGAAGGCCAGGCGCTGGGCCGTCTTCGGTCCCACGCCGGGAAGCTTCGAGAGTTCCTCTATCAGGCGTGCAATGGGGGGGGCGTAAAGCAATGCCGTCTCCCGTCAGAGCCCCGGTATCTTCATGCCCTTGGTAAAGGCCCCCAGGCGCTCCTCCGCCAGGTCCCGGGATTTCCTGAGGGCTTCCGAGACCGCCGCCAGCACCATGTCTTCCAGCATCTCAACGTCTTCGGGGTCCACCGCCTCCGGCAGTATCTTTATCTCCACGACGTTCTGCTGCCCGTCGACGACCACCTTGACCATGCCGCCACCCGAGGTCGCCTCCAGGCGCTCGCCGGCCAGGGCCTCCTGTGCCTCCATCATCTGCCGTTGGAGCTTCTGGGCCTGCTTCATCATCTTCTGGATATTCCCGTTCATCTCTACCTCCGGAATCCACGCCTCGCCGCCCGCGCAGCCATTCCCTACTCGTTCAGCCTTATCTCCTCGATCATCTCCGCCCCGAAGACGTCTTTCACCAGCCTCACCTTGCCGGCATCGTGGATCTCCGCGCCCGCCTTGCCGCCATTCGTTTTCTTCGGCTTCGCCGTCTCCGCATGCGCGACCTCCACCGCCTTCCCCGGCTCTTCATCCGCCGGCGCGGCCTCCGCTTCGTCCGCGCGCTCCCGTTCGGGACCCGCCATCCCTTCCCCGGGGCGTCCCGTAACCGCCGCGACTTCGCTCCGCCCGCCCTTCTCTTCCTCCTCCAGGCCCGTCCTCACCCGCACTTCCACTCCCAGCACGTCCTCGAGGGCTCCCTCCAAGGCCTTGCGGTGGTCCTTTTTCTCCATCTCTCCACGGTGGAAGGAGCGGTCCGCGGGAAAGACGATGTACAGTTCCCCGCCTTTGAACTCCAGCGGCTTCCCCTCCAGCAGAAAGGCGTGGGTGATGATCTTTTTCTCTTTCACTCTCTCCTTGACCTGGGGCCACGCCCTTCTTATCGCCGCCAGGTCCAGTTGCGGCGCGCCTTCCGGCTCCCCGGGCGCGGCCTCGCCTTCCTCCTCGACCCCACCGCGAGCGAGCCCTTCGGAGAGACCGGCCGCCGCCTCCTCCCTTTCTCGCGCGGGGACCGCGCCTGCGGGCCTTTCCTCTTTGCGCGGCCGGGGGGTGCTTTCCAAGGGCGTCTCCCCGGGTGCCGTCCCCGCGGCGCGCTTCCTCGCCAGCTTCTCCACCTCCACCTCCAGCTTTCCCAGGCGCGCCGCCAGGGCCTCGGCGGAGATGTCGAGTTCGCTTCGCGCCATGCCGATAAGCGTGCTTTCCAGCACCAGGCGCGCGGACGCGGCCGCCTGCATCTCCTTCACCGCCTCGCGCAGCGAGACGATGAACTGGAAGGAGCGGTCAGGGGTCATATCCCCCGCCTGGCGGCGTATGCCTGCATAGCCGCTTTCATCGACCTCAAGGTCCTCGGGGCCGAGTTCGGCGTGCTGCAACAGGAAGACGCGGCGAAAATGTTCCTGGGCTTCCCGCGCGAACTGTACCAGGTCTCTCCCCTCTTCGTATGCCCTTTCCACCAGGGCTATGGCTCCGGCCGCGTTCCCGGCGGCGAGACAGTCCCCCAGCTCTGACAGCATCTCGTCCTCTACCAGCCCCAGGAAGCCGGCCACTCCCGCCTCGTCCGCTACGCCGTCCCCATAGCTCATAACCTGCTCCAGGATCACCAGGGCGTCACGCGCCGAGCCCTTTGCCCTGCGGGCGATCAGGCCCAGGGCGGCCTCGGAGGCCTTCATTCCCTCGGCCTCGGCTACCCGTCCGAGGTGAGCGGCCATCAACGATATGGGCACGCTGCGGAAATCGTAACGCTGGCAGCGCGAGAGAATAGTGGCGGGCATCTTGTGCGGCTCCGTGGTGGCCAGGACGAAGACCACGTGCGGAGGCGGTTCCTCCAGCGTTTTCAGGAACGCGTTGAAAGCCTCCTTGGTGAGCATATGCGCTTCGTCGAGCACGTAGACCTTGATGCGCGCCGCCGCGGGAGAGAATATGACCCTTTCCCTCAGTTCTCGTATGCTGTCTATGCCGCGCGTGGATGCCGCGTCGATCTCCACCACGTCCACCGAGGTTCCCTCGGTGATCTCCCGGCAAGGCCCGCAGTGATTGCAGGGGTTCGGCGTGGGCCCCTCCTCGCAGTTCAAGGCCTTGGCCAGGATGCGCGCCGTACTCGTCTTGCCCGTGCCACGGGGTCCCGTGAAGAGGTAGGCATGGGCGAAGTTCCCGTTGCGCAGCGAATTGGACAGGGTGCGCGTGACGTATTCTTGTCCTACGACCTCCCCGAAGGTCTGCGGGCGCCATTTCCTGTACAGAGACACGTAAGCCAACGTACACCACTTCCCCCAGGCCGGGCGGCCTCCGGCTCTTCGCATATGAGGCGGGTGTGATCGTGCACCCTCCTTCGACTTCCGGCCCCAAGCGCTACACGGGTAGTTGGCTCCGGACAGGTTGATCTGCGGCACACGAGAAGGTTTGCTTACCGCTGCTTCCTTCCGGACCTGACGGGGTTCACAAGTTCCCGTTGCGCAGGACCCGACCTTCAACGCCACTTGCCTGCGCGCTATACTCAAGACCGGAGAGCCTCAGTCGGGGATTCGGCCCCGCTATAGCGGATTGCGGGTTCAGGGCACCGCTAGCTCCCCGCTTAGCACGATCACGGGACAAGTATATCATGCAGGGCCGGCCCTGGCCGAAGGTTCCAGCCCGGGGAGCGGCCGGTTTGACGTCATGGAGCATTTCATAGAGGTTCTTCCGCCGCAAACGCAGGGCGGCTGCGGAGTCCTTGGGGGCGCGACTGGGGCGTACTCTGCGAGTATGCCTCCGCTTCGCTACGGCACAAGCTGTCGCAGGGAGCGCAACGCAGTCCCGCAAAGCGCGGGATAAATGGGCGGGGATGCAGCGGCGACCTGTTGCGAGCGTATTTACGGATCGGGGTATTATGCTTCGTGGATATTATCGCTCCCCGTAAAAGGGCCGACGGGCAATGTGTATAATAATAGAAACAGATGGAGCGGGAGGAGCCATGAGCGAAGGCGAGCTGAGGGAGAGGACTTCGACCGGAAACGCCGATCTCGACGCCATGATGGGGGGCGGGCCCCTCACCGGCTCGGTTACCCTGGTCATAGGCGCGCCCGGGACCGGGAAGACCTGCCTCGGCCTGGAGTTCATCTCCCGCGGAGTGGAGATGGGCGAGCCCGGGCTGATCGTAACCTTCGAGCACTTTCCGAAAAAGCTGCTGCGGGACGCGGCATCCCTGGGCCTGGACCTGCAGGAGATGGAGAAGAAGGGTATGCTGCGCATCCTCTTCACCTCTCCGGAGATATTCTTCGAACAGGCCCAGGTCCCCGGAGGCCTTCTCGATACCATGGTACAGGAGCTGGGGGCCAGGCGTGTGCTCATCGATTCCATATCCCACCTGGAACGCCTCGCGCGCGATCCAGTCAAGCTGCGCGAGGTCGCCTTCACGTTCATCAACGCGCTCCTGCGGCACGGCCTGACGGCCATGGTAACACAGGAGGACCCCGACATCACCGGAGACATGGCCGCCGCCCAATACGGGATATCCTATCTCGTGGATGCGGTGATAATACTGCGCTATGTCGAGCTGGATTCCTCCATCAGCCGCGCGATACTCGTCCTGAAGCAGCGCGCAAGCTCCCACGACAAGTCGATCCGCGAGTTCCGCGTCAGCGACAGGGGCGTCGCCATCGGCGAGCCTTTCATCGATCGCGAGGGGGTGCTGTCGGGGCTGCCCCGCAAGAAAGAGATCGACGCCTTCATGGAGGTGTTCGGAAAGAAGGTGAAGCCCTCCGGTGCGTAGACACGGCCATGCACCGGGAGTGCCGGCGAGGGAGGGCCGCGGGCGGGGATGCAGAAGCAGCCGAATGTGATCGTGTTCTTGTGCCGGGGTAACGGGTCCACCGGGAAAGGGGAGGTGGATTGAGTGGCCGAAAAGATCCTTGTCGTCGACGACGACCGCGAGATGGTGGAGCTCATAGAGTTGTTCCTGAGCAACGCGGGTTTCGAGACCCTGTCCGCCTTCTCCGGCGAAGAGGCGCTGGAAAAGACCTTCAAGGAGAAACCCGACCTCATACTGCTGGACATCATGATGCCGAAGATCGATGGTTGGGAAGTCCTCCGCCGCATCAAGAACGACCCCGAAGCCCAGAACACCCCGGTGGCCTTCATCACCGCCCGCACCCAGAACATAGACAAGATGATCGGGCTTTCGGTCATGAAGGCGGCGGGATACATCACCAAACCCTTCAGCAAGCAGGAGCTGCTGACCGAGGTCAGGCGCATCATCGACGAGCGCAAACGGAGTTCGGGCGCATAATGGGCGCCCGGCCTGAACGAGCTTGCGGCTAGAAGGGGGTACGGTTGACGGCCAACGAATGGTGGAAAACCTTTTCCTTGTTCCTCTGGTTCTATAACACCTCCGCAACGGCCATGCTGCTGGTGTATTTCTACGGTATCTGCCGCCTGGCCGAGAACAGGTTCCACGGCAGGACCTACGTCATCCTGCTGCCCCTGTTTTTCGTGCTCATGGGCGCCAGTACCCTTATCTACTCCCTGGCGGATTCAATAGTGGCCATCTACCTGTGGTACGCGGTCTGGCCCGCCCTTGCGGGAGTATTGCTGCTGATCGTCGTGTATCGTTGTTACCGACTGATGATGGGACGATGAACTACCTGGCTTCGAGCTTATACATCATCGGCCCCCTTGCGGTGGGGGTCCTGCTCATCTTGCTCATGGCGCTGGGGAAACGCCTGGGGCAGGCTCTGGAATTACCCGCCTATTACAAGCTCTACTACGCCTCCATCCTGTTCTTCCTCCTCCCCCTCCCCGTGGCCTGGATATTGCTGATCACCAAGGCCTGGGGGCTTCCGGATCCCGCTCCGGATACGGGGATGGCGATCAAGATAGCCGTGGCCTCCATCCCCATGACCATCGCCATCACCTTCGCCATCTACCCCACGGCCAAGTACTGGGGGTGGATCTGGGGGGAGTTGAAGCGTTCCCGAGACGAGGGCGGGGGGCAGGATGAGGAGTGAGCGGGCTCCGCGCCGTCTTCCCGTGGCCGCGGCGGGCATCCTCGTCTTTTCCTGCCTGACCCTGCTGGCGGGCGCGGCGGGCTGGCCGGCCGCCTCCATCGTCTTCGCCGCCTTCACCCTGGCCCTGGCGGTCATGATCCTGGCGGCGGCCCTGTCGCGCCCGCGCGGACCGGGGGTAGCCGGGGGGCCGGGGGGGGTGGAGGCCTCGTCCATGCTCGAATCCCTGCCGTCGCCCGCCTTGCTGGTTAGCGAGAACGGCGCGATCCTGGAGGGCAACCGCCTGGCCGTGGATTTTCTCTCCGGCACGGGGAAGTATCCCGCGGCACTGCGGGGGAAGAAGCTGGACGATGCCTTCCTGCCGCCGTACTTCGGGAACTGGCGCCCCCTGCTGGAGAAGGCATCCAGGGAGGGGGGGCTCGAGCGCAGAAGCGAGCAGTACTTCCTCGAGAACCGGTCGGGCATCTGCAGGGTGTGGATCTCGCCCCTGGCAGAGGAAGGTGCCGGGGAGAACCGCCTCATGGTGATGATCCAGGACGTGACCGCCGAGGCATCGGAACGCGCCGCGCTCTTCGAGGCCTCGAAACGGGAGGCGGGCGTGTTCGAGAGCGTGCCGGTAAAGATAGCGGTCCTGGACCGCAACTTCCGGCTGGTGCGCTGTAACCGCCTCATGATGCAGTGGATCCACGACACCTGCGGCCTGGAAGAGCCCTCCCTGTCCGGACTGCCGGCGCTGGATATCATGCCCCAGGAGTTCCGGGCGGACTGGAAACTGATACTGCGGCGCGTGCTGGTGGAGGGGCGGGCCTTCGAGCAGCCCCGCGTGCTCCAGACGGCACGGGGGGTGGATTATTTCCATCGCGTGCGCCTGCACCCCCTGACGGACGAGTCCGGTAACGTGCGGGAGGCGCTGCTTCTCTACGAGGACGTGACGGAATACGTGCGGCTGGAACGCCGCCTGGGGGAGACCACCGATTACCTGAACCTGCTCATCGAGAGCCTCAACGACGGCTTCTACGCCATGGACGCCCAGGGGAGGTTCTCCTTCTGCAACCAGGCCTTCCTGGACATGCTCGGCTTGAGCAACTCCGACGAGCTCTTCCGGAAAGGGGCCACGGACATCGTCATGCCCCAGGAGAGCAAGAAGGTCGAGCGCATGCTGGAGCGGCGGCGGCGCGGGGAAAAGGTGTTCTTCGAGACCCGCCTGCGGCGCGCCGGGGATATCCCGATACCGGTGCAGATAAGCTCCGCCCCCCTGTTCCGCGCCGGCAAGTTCGTGGGGATAGTGGGGATCGCCCACGACCTCAGCGAGCGCCACAGGCTGGAGGCCATGGTCGAGCGAAGCCACCAGGACCTGGAGAAGGCCTACGAGGAGCTTTCCGTCCTCGACAAGATGAAATCGGACTTCGTAGCCATAGCCTCCCACGAGCTGCGCACCCCCCTGTCCATAATCAAGGGTTACGCGGACGCCTTCCAGTACGGCGAACTCGGCGACCTCACCGCTTTCCAGGCGGACAAGATAAAGATCATGAACGTGCGCGCGGACCAGATGACCAAGATCATCAACGACCTGCTCGACGTGACCCGCCTGGAGGAAGGCCGCCTGGTGGGGGAGAGATGGCCCGCGCCGGTCGAGGGGTTGATCGTCAATGCCGTGTCGGAGCATAAGGGCCGTGCCGCCCGGTGCGGCCAGGAGCTGCGCTACAGCGTGGCGGAGAACCTGCCGCCGGTAAGCGTCGACGTATGGCGGGTACACCAGGTCCTGGAGAACCTCATCGGCAACGCCATCAAGTTCACGCCCGAGGGGGGGTCGATCGAGGTCCTCGCGCGCAGGCCCGAGGAAGCGGGAATGGTGGAGATCGAGGTGAGGGATACGGGTCCGGGCATCCCGGCGAAAGAGCAGGAGAGGTTGTTTACCATGTTTTACCAGATAGAGGCGGATTCCACGCGCTCCGCGAGCGGGCTGGGGCTCGGGCTGGTGATCTCCAAGGGCATCGTGGAGGGGCACGGAGGGCGTATCTGGGTGGAGAGCGAGCCGGGCAGCGGTTCGTCGTTCAAGTTCACGCTGCCCGTCAGCCCGGAGGCATAGGCGGTGAGGGCGGTCATCCCCGGCGACCGCGGCCTGGCGGTTAGCGACATCCAGAAAAGGCTGCGCGACCTGGGCTTTGCCCCCTCCGGCTTCGAGCCCGAGTTGCGGGAAGCCTTCTACGGCGAGAGCACTTCCCGTGCGGTGCGCGAATTCCAGAAGGCGCGGGGCCTGCGGGCCGATGGAAGCGTGGACGAGACCACCTGGCAAGAGCTCGTGGAAGCTTCCTTCGACCTGGGAGACAGGTTTCTCTACCTGCGCACCCCGCCCTTTCGCGGCGACGACGTGCGGGAGATACAACGCTATTTGAACCGCCTCGGGTTCAATGCCGGCCGGGAGGACGGCATATTCGGGCGGGACACCGACCGCGCGCTTCGCGTTTTTCAGCACAACATGGGGCTTCCCGTCGACGGTATCGCGGGCGCCTCCACCCTCACGTGCCTGCAACGGCTGAGGCATGCCCTCAAGGACACCAGCGTCGCCGAAGTGCACGAAGCGCTGCAGGACCTGGCGGCGCGGGGGCTGGAGGGCAAGAGCGTGGTGCTGGACGCCGCGGAGGGAGACGCGGCGGCCGAGGAGATACTGCGCCTGGTCTCGAGCGAACTCCACTCGCGCGGGATGGCCCCTCTGATCACCGGCGGCATTTCCGGCCCCCTGCCCGAAGGCAAGCGGGCCCGCCTGGCCAACGACCGCGGCGCCGACCTCGTGCTGGGGCTAAAGACGGCGCCCGAGGCGGGGGTGCGCATTTTCTTCTTCGGGAGCGAGGGCTATTCCTCGCCCCGGGGCAGGAGGCTGGCCGAGATCCTCCGCGCGGAGATATCTCTCGCCGTCCATGCCGAGACGCCCCCGCCGGAGGCGAAGAGCTATCCCCTGCTGAGGGAAACGCGCATGCCCTGTGTCGTCCTGGAGCCGGATCGCGAGATCGGCTCCAGCAGCGGTCTCGCCATCGCCCTCGCCCGGTCGATCATCACGTATTTCTCTCCCGCGGAATAGGCAAAACCCTGCCTTTGGCCATCATACTGGCTTATTCGTGCCAGGTCTCTTCGCGGCCGGCGTGGGGCCATTCGGCTCTACATCAAGGGGCCTCTCCTTTAACGTCAGGCCTGGCACCGCCGCGCCGTAAACGGTACCTCGGCGGCCTCGGCATAAACTGCTGCCGCTTACGCGGTGCAGACCTGCGGACCTGGTGCGCAGACCTCAAAAGTTGCGGTGAGGACACAGCAACTTTTTAGACCCTAGGCGGGGGGCTCGACGTCTTCGATAACGATCTCTACGTCCTCTACCACTACGTCGGTGAGGCCCTCGACGTATTCCTTGACCTTCCTCCTCGCCTCGCGAGCGAGCTCGGGGATGTTTATCCCGTAATCGACCTTGAGGTACAGGCTGAGCCGGCAGGACTCCTCCTCACGGCTCACCTTCACACCCTTGTACACGAACTCCCGCTTCACGCGGGAGGTGAGGATCTCCACGGGCTTCTGCTGGCAGACCGCCGCGCCCTCGACGTCTCCGGCCGCCTGGGCGGCCAGGGCGGCTATGGCCTCGTTGGAGACCTCCACGCTTTCGCTCCTGGTTTCCTCTTTCACAGTTCCTTCGCTCCGTGCTTGATCGAGCTTATGGTCACCTTGCCGTCAGAGACATCGAAGCGCATCGTCCTCCCGTAATTCCCCCCCGTGTCCTCGGCCACCAGTTGGATCTTGAGCTCTTCCAGGACCGCCTTGGCGGCACCGATGTTGCGGTCTCCTATCTGCATCCCGAGGCAGGGCCCCGGAACGTTGCGCGGGTTCACGGCCCCCGGTATGGTGAACATGCAAGCCCCCCCGGCAATCCTGGCCCTGATGTCCGACCGCCTCGATCCCAGCCTCTCCATCTCCTCGACCATGGCGGCGATGGCGGTGTCCGCGAACTTGCCCGGGTTGCCCTTCTTGGTCATGGAGCGGGAGTCGGGGAGCATGATGTGCGCCAGGCCTCCGATCTTGCGCCTGTCATCGTACAGCGCCACGCCGACGCAACTGCCCAATCCGTAGCTGGCGAGCAGGTGGGGATTGTGGGTAACGTAGTATTCCGCGACTCCGACGTTGACGACTTCTTCCGACACCGATCGCTCACCCCGAATACTTCCATGTTCGGCAGGGGGAGCCTCCGCTCCGTTCAGCAGGACGGACGGTCCCCGATCTTTCTCCATGCTTCCCGTTCTCCGTTCCTGGCCTTCGAGCCCCAGCCGCGGCATCCGTCAATCGCTGACTCCCAGCCTTCCGAGTATGATATCAAGGGACCCCAGGTCCGGGAAAAGGATGAGATGCCCCCTGATAACGTGTTCCATGATATCGAACTCGGTTTCGATCACCAGCACGTAGTCTTCTGACTGGCTTATCTCCACCAGGATGAAATCTATTATCGCCCCGGCCATGTCCATGGCGAACCCGGGAACGGACGGGCGCAGGAGGATCCCGGTCATCTGCGAAAGCGCGTTGAGATAGGAGCCCGCGAGGATGCTCCCCGTCTCCTGCAGGGCGGATTGCTCCACGGTGGTCAGGGCTTCCCTTTGCTCGTCGTCGCTGACCATGAGATGCGCCAGCTCCGTGGCGCTGGTCTCCGCCAGCAGGAGCAGCATGCTCCCCGAGGCATCGCCGCTTATATGCAGGTAAACGCCGACGACCGGGATTTCGGCGCCTCCGACGAGGTCGGAGACCTTGACCAGCGGCACCAGGGAAGCCCTGGGCACGCTCAACAGCACCTTCTTGTCCACCATGGTGGAAAGGGCTACGGCGGCATTGCCGGATCCTATATTACCCACTTCCCTGAGGGCGTCGAGCTGCAAGGGGGAAAGCCCTTTCATCTCTGCCATCATTCCTCCTTTCGGGGATAAAGACGCATGGGGCTTCTGCAACGAGTGTGGGTGGCTTTAACTCGGGCGGAGCGCTCCGTTCCCCTTCCAGAGCCCTCGGCCCGACTTAACCATCCTCATCCTCCTTTCACCCACACTTATTGCAGAAGTCCCATCCATATTGGATTCTTATCAGGATAACAGAGTCGGTATATCCAGTATAAGCGCGACCTCTCCCGTTCCCAGGATGGTGGCGCCGCCGAAACCCCGCACTCTCTTCAGGAACCGGTCCAGGCTGGTGATCACGATCTCCTGCTGACCCATGAGCTCATCCACGGCGATGGCCACGCTTTTCAGCATCACCTCCACCACCACCACGGGGAAGGTGCCGTGTCCGTTTTCGCCCGGCAGGCCGAGGTGCCGACCCAGGCGCATGAGGGGCAGCGTCTCGTCCCTCAGGAAGATGACCTCCTGGTTCGAGACATATTTTACCTCGTGAGAGGAGATGACCGCGGTCTCCGCCACCACCCCCAGCGGTATGGCGTATATCTCTCCCTGCACCTTTACCAGGAGCGCCTGGATGATCGCCAGGGTCAGGGGCAGCTTCATGGCGAAGGTCGTTCCCTCTCCCGGTACGCTCTGCATGATCAGCATGCCGCCCAGGGATTCCACCTTGTTCTTCACCACGTCCA
Organism: uncultured Actinomycetota bacterium; assembly: GCA_964592775.1. Taxonomy (GTDB): domain Bacteria; phylum Actinomycetota; class Geothermincolia; order Geothermincolales; family RBG-13-55-18; genus SURF-21. The sequence continues at coordinate 6,568 of CAZQFX010000044.1, read as the reverse complement.
GCCCCACTCCCCTCCCCGACACTCCGCTCACTTCCTCGGCGGACGAGAAGCCGGGCATGGACAGGAAGCGCAGGGTGTCCTCCGCGGATAACGATTTTGCCTCCTCGGCGGACGCAAATCCCATCTCCTCGGCTATCTTCAATATCTTACGGGTGTCGACCCCCTGCCCGTCGTCGGATACCTCGATGGACACGTAGTTGCGGTCGCGCCGCGCGACGAGCTTGATGCTCCCGCGGCGCGGTTTCCCTCTCGCCTCACGCTCTTCCGGGCTGTCGATGCCATGATCGACGGCATTGCGCAGCAGGTGCATGAGAGGGTCGCTTATCTCGTCGAGGATCGTCCGGTCGAGCTCTATTTCCTTTCCCTCGATGACGAAGTCCATTTCTTTTCCCCTGCTCTTGGCCAGGTCGCGCACCATGCGCGGGAAGCGGTTGAAGATGTGCTCCATGGGCACCATGCGCGTCTTCATCACCTCATCCTGCAGGTCCGCGGTCAGGCGGGCGGTCTGGGCGAGGGCTTCTTTCAGCTCCGGTATGTTCATGGAGGAGGAGATCTCCTGCAGTCTGGTGCGGTTGATGACGAGCTCGCCGATGAGGTTCATCAGGTTGTCGAGGCGGGAGATGTTCACGCGCACGCTCTGGGTGCGCACCGGCGCGATCGTCACGCTGGCGGCATCGAACGCCCTTGCCTCTTCGACCGCCTCCGCCCTCTCCAGCTCCTCCACCACGAACTCCGCCGCTCCCGCCTTCTCCTCCAGGACTTCCCCTTCCTCGGCGCTCAGCACTTCGACCTCTTGCACTTCGGCGATGGTGAGCAGGGCCGTGCGCACCGCTTCCAGGCTCCCTTCCGTGGCGAAAAAGATATCGAAAGAGCGGTCGAACTTCTCGTCCTCGAGGTCTTCGACCGAGGGGCGCGAGGTGATGACCCTTCCCATCTGCGACAGTCTCTTGAAGATCATGAACACCCTGACGGACTTGAGGACGCAGTCCTTGTCCAGGGTCACCCTCAGGCGCAGCGCCTTCTCGCCCTCCGCCTCCTCGGGCGGGGCTTCTCCCGCCTCCTCCGCGGCCTCCGCTTCCCCGGGCTCCCTTCTTTCCTCCGCTTCCGTCTTGCGTTCCCCCGGTTCCCCCTCGACCCGCTCCGGCGCGGCCCTGGCTTTCCGCGCGGGTTTCGCTTTCTTGCCCGGCCTGGCGGCAGGTTCCCTGCGCGCCGTCACGCCCTTCTCCCCGGCGTAGACCGCCCGCAGGGCGTCTATCAGCGGGCCCGTGTCCAGTATCCTTCCGCTCTCCTCGGAGATCGCGGCGACCATGGCGCCCAGCATGTCGAAGCAGCTGAAAAGGAGGTCCACGATGTCCGCACTTACCTCGATGTCCCCGCTGCGCAGGCCGTCCAGCACGTTTTCCATCTCGTGAGACAGCTCGGTCAACTGGTCGAAACCCATGGTCGCCGACATTCCCTTGAGGGTGTGCGCGGAGCGGAAGATCTCGGTGAGAACGTCCGGGTTTCCCGGATCCTTTTCCAGATCGACCATGGACTGGTTGAGGGCCTCCAGGTGCTCCTGGGCCTCGTTTATGAAGAGTTCTTTATATTGTGAGATGTCCATATCCATTCCGCGGCATCCCTTTCAGGCGCATTCGTCTTCCGTGTTGTCACAGCAGCTCCATCACCTTGTCCGGTATCATCTCCAGGGCGACCACCCAATCGATACAGCCCCTTCCTATGGCCACCTTGGGCATCCCGAACACCAGGCACGTCTCCTCGTTCTGGGCGACGGTGCTCCCCTTGTTCTTTTTTATCTTCTCCATGCCGCTCGCCCCATCGGAACCCATCCCGGTCATTATCACCCCCACGGCATCCGCTCCGTACACCTCCGCGGCGGTCACCATGGTCGCGTCGATGCGGGGCGAGGCTCCCATGCGGTTCTGCGAGTCGATCAACTCGATCCTGCCCGATCCCGCGTCATCGGAGACGACGATGAGGTCCTTCCCGCCGGGCGCGACCAGTATCTTCCCCGGTTGCAGGGCCTCGTTCTCCTCCGCCTCCTTCGCCCGCAACGGGCATATGCTGTTCAGGCGATTGGCGAAGGAGCGCGTAAACACGCCGGGCATATGCTGTACGATGATGATGGCGGCGGGGGTGTCGCCGGGAAAGCGGGGCATGATCTCGGCCAGCGCCTTTGGCCCCCCCGCGGACGACCCTATAACCACGAGCCTCTCGACGCCCGCCACTCCTTTCGAGGCCAGCGGCTTCTTCTTCACCCTCCTGCGCGCCTGCCCCTTCAAGACATGGGCGCGGGCTTGCGCCGCCGTCTTTATCTTCAGCACCACCTCCTCGCGGACCTCCTTCACCGCCGAGGGGTAATGGGAAGGCTTGGCGATGAAGTCCACGGCCCCCAGCTCCAGGGCTTTCAGGGTGGCCGTGGCGCCCTTCTGGGCCAATGCGCTCAACATCACCACGGGGAGAGGGTGCTTGCGCATGATGTATTCGAGAGCCGTGAGGCCGTCCATCTCCGGCATGTGGATATCCATGGTCACGACGTCCGGCTCGAGTTCGGATACGGCGCGGATAGCCTCTACGCCGTTGGAAGCGGTGCCGATGACTTCCATGTCCGGGTCGTCGGAAACGACGTCCCTGAGGAGTTTTCGCACCAGAGCGGAATCATCGACGATGAGTACGCGGATCGGTTGGGGCACCGGGTTCACCTCCTCCCCGTGACGGGGGAGAGCCAATTAATCCTTGAGGGCTTTCTCCACGGCCTCGATGACCTTCGAGGGCTGGAACGGCTTGATGATGAAATCCTTCGCCCCCGCCTCAAGCGCCTCCACAACCAGAGGCTGCTGCCCCATAGCGCTGCACATCAGAATCTTGGCATCGGGGTCAATCTTCATTATCTGTTTTACCGCCTCGATGCCGTCCATCTCCGGCATGACGATGTCCATGGTCACGAGATCCGGTTTCATCTCCCTGAAGCGCTCTACCGCCTCAACGCCATTCTCGGCCTCTCCAACCACATCAAAGCCGTCCTTGGACAGGATGTCCCTGATCATCATGCGCATGAAGAGCGCGTCGTCGACGATCAGCACGGTCGGCGCCATCCTTTCCTCCTTTCCCTATTGTCGATTCGCTCTAGTGCTTGTAGCCTAAAACCCGAGTCCGGCCATCTCCTCTATCGAGAGCACCTTGGCCAGGTCCAGCAGGATGATCAGCCTGTTGTCCTGCTTCACTACTCCCCGCAGGTACGCGGCGGAGATATCCGAAGCCAGGGTCGGGCTCGGCTCGACGGCTTCCGCGCTGACGCGCAGCACCTCGGACACCGAGTCGACGATCATGCCCACCTTCACGTCTTCGGTCTCCACCACGATGATGCGGGCCTCGCCGCCTCTCTCCCCCGCCTCCATGTTGAGCCGTTTCGCCAGCTCGACCACGGCGATGATCTGTCCGCGCAGGTTGATGATGCCCTCTACGAAATGGGGGCTTTTCGGCATGCGCGTTATCTCCTCCATGCGCATGATCTCACGCACCTGGGTGACCTCCACCGCGAACTCCTCGCGCCCCAGGCTGAAGACGACCATCTGGATCTCCTCCGCCGTTTTCGTTTCGTCCGCCATGATCACTTCCTCCCGCGCCGCAGCGCTCGATTGCACGCCACAAGCTCAATATATCCCAACTCATTCCCGCCCACAACGAAAGTGGCGTCGGGACTATACCATGAACTCCTGCTGGACCTCGCGCAGCCGGTTGGCGATCTCGTCCAGCTCCTGCGCCGCCGCCGTTACCTCCTGCATCGCGGCCGTCTGTTCCTCGATGGAGGCGGACACCTCCTGTGTCGACGCGGCCGACTCCTCCGAGATGCCGGCGATGGAGCTCATGACCTCCACCACCCTGCCGCTCTTCTCCGCGACCTGTTGGGTCGCTTCGTAGATCGCGTTGACCCTTTCCGCGATGCTGTGCGAGGCGCCGTCTATCTCCCGCAGCATGATCTGCGCCTCGGCCACCACCAGGTTCCCTTCTTCGGCTTCCCGGGTCCCGCCCTCCATGCCGTCGATGGTGTGCTCTATACCTCGCTGTATCTCCCGCACCAGGTTGGCGATCTGCGAAGCGGCCTTCGCCGATCCTTCCGCCAGGGTACGCACCTCGCCGGCGACCACGGCGAACCCGCGGCCCTGCTCTCCCGCGCGCGCGGCTTCTATGGCCGCGTTGAGGGCGAGGAGGTTGGTCTGGTCGGCGATGGAGGTGATCACGTCCACGATGAGGCCGATCTGGGCGGAGTGCTCGCCCAGCTCTCTTACGGCGTCCGCCGACGAGTCCACGGTTGACTTGATCTGCTGCATCTTCTGGGTGGCCCTCTGTACCGCCACGACCCCTTTCTCCACCGTCTCCTGGGCCTGGGCGCTGAACCGTTTCGCTTCCAGGCTCCTCTCCGCCGCCTGGTTGATCTCTTGCACGATCTCGTTCACCGTGCCCTGCGCCTGGATGATCGCGTGCACCTGCTCCTCGGAGCCGCGGGCCAGTTGGGAGACGGTGTTCGCCGTCTCCTGCGCCGTCTCCGTGGTCTCGCGCGATACGCTGGACATCATGTCGCTCGCGGACGTCAGATGGTCCGCCGTTTGCGCCTGTTCCCGCAACATCCTGCGCATGGAATCCGCTAGCTCGTTCAGACCATCGAAGAGGTCCTTGAACATGCCCTCCTTGAACGGGGCCTCCACCCTCACGGTGAAGTCCCTGGCGTTCATCGTCCTGATGGAGGATTCCGCGTTCTGGATGGGCCGGAGATACACGCGCGCCAGGTACACGACGGCCAGGGACACGATCACGGCCACCAGGCCGAGGCCGAATAGCAGCCCCGTAACGGCCGGACTCACGGACCAGGCGACAGCGGTGTAGGCCAATGCGATGCATCCGCCTACTCCCAGGGGAAAAGCGATAATCGCCGCGATGGACAGTATCCTCAGTGTTTCCTTGCGGAATTTCGTGCCTTCCCGCTCCATGCCCCTCCTCGCTTACACCCTGAAGCCCCCCACCAACTGGTTCAGCTTCTCCGCCATCGCCGCCAACTCCGCCGCTGCGGCGGCCATCTCCTGCATGGAGGCCGTCTGTTCCTGCACCGTCGCCGACGCTTCCTCCGAGGACGCGGCGGTCTCGTCGGCAATGCTGGCGATCTCGGTGATGGCCTTCAGCGCTTCGTCGTTTCCCATGACCTGCTGCCGCGTGGTCTCCGCGATCTCGCTGGCATAGCGCGACGTGCTCTGGATGGAAACGGCGATCTCCTGCAGGGCCCTTCCGGCTTTCTCCACCACCTCCGTGCCTCCCCTCACCTGGTCGATGGCGGAGTCGATGCTCCCCCTCATCTTGTTGACCCCGGCCTGGATCTCGCGGATGAGGTTCGATATCTGCTCGGCCGACTTGCGCGAGTTCTCGGCCAGGCTCCTTACCTCCTCCGCCACCACCGCGAACCCCCTTCCCTGCTCTCCCGCGCGCGCGGCTTCGATGGCCGCGTTGAGGGCGAGGAGGTTGGTCTGGTCCGCCACGCTGGTTATCACGTCGACGATGATCCCGATCTGCATGAAGCGCTCTTCCAGCCCCGTGCTCGCCTCCACCACCGTTTCGGCCGCCCCGCGGATGACGTCCATGGCGCCCGCGGTCTCCACCGCCGCCTCCGCTCCTCTCTGGGCGGTCTCTATGGCATCCATCGCCGCCTGGTTGGAGAGATCCGCCTTTTCCGCCATCTCCTGCATGGAAGAACTCATCATCTCCATGGTGTGCGAGGTGTCGAGGACGCGGCGCGCCTGCTCCTCCCCTCCTTTCGCGATATGGGAGATGGTGCTCGAGATATCCTGGCTGGAGGCGTTCATCTGCTGGATGACCGCGGACATCTGTTCCGCGCTGTTATTGAGTTCGCCCGCGATCTTTCCTATCTCGGCCACGGAGCCCCGCAGGGCGCTGATCATCACGTTGATGGAGTCGGCCAGGACGCCGAAGGTCCGGCGGTCACCCACGGTGATGCGGCGGGTCAGGTCCCCATCCCCCGCAGCGACCTGCTGTATCTGCCAGGTCATATCCTTCACGCTACCGGTGATCCAGCGGTAGAACATGGTGGCGAGCGCCGCCGCCAGCAACAGGGCCAATATAAATATGATGACCGCGGCTATCAGCGCGCCGCTCAAGAGCCCCTCCGCCGCATCTATGAGGTCTTTCTGTTCGTCTGCCTCCGTCGCCCTTGCAGCCTCCCCCGCCCTGGAAGCTCCCGTCGCGAGCATGGCTACGCTGACGACGCCGAGAGCAAGAACGAGCACGAAAAAAACGGCGGCCGCGGTGTAGGATAGCGTGCGGATGTTGAGCTTGCTTCCCGGGTTCCGTTCGCTCGCGTCATCGGTTTTCTTCATGGACTATACCTCCACCATCTCCAAGCCGCCGCGGCTGCGGCGGGCGTTCCCGCTCCACCCCGGGGGATTGTGCGTACCGAAATCCTTCTCGCGATTTCTGCGCACCATTACATATTTTTCGGCACCATTACATATTAGTTTTATCCCAATCTGGCCGTTCTCCCTTCCCGGCACCTCCTCGTTCC
>CAZQFX010000043.1:0-18895 GCA_964592775.1 uncultured Actinomycetota bacterium | reverse complement strand
CCTACGCCGCCCTGCATGGCCTGCTGCGCAGCGGCCAGAAGGTGCTGCGCCGCATTGACGAGGAACTAAAGGAATAACAACGCTGGATTAATCTATGGATGGGGATAAAGTTTCTCCATACTGCAAACGATATATCATAGGGAATCGCGGATTCCTGGGTTAGGGGAATATTGCAGGTAAACACAAGGCGAACTCATCGCCGCCAAAGAAGGAGTTGAGGGGACAGGAGGAAGGACTTTGGCGAACAAACTGGCGCAGGAGATAGAGAAGATCCTCTCCGACGCAGTGGGCGATTTCATCGCCAGGGCTACGGTAAAGAAAAACTGTGAACTGTTGGGCGTGACGCCCGATACCCTGACCGCGGACAAGCTCCCCGAACTCTCGGAAAAGATAGATAAGTCGGTTTCTTTCTTCTCCGGCAAGGACGTCGGGAGCGCCCTGGCGGAGAAGATAAGGGCGATCAAGATTTAGACTGCTCCAGGGAATATTACGTACACGTGCCAGACCTCTTTACGCTATTTCATGTAACTCAATCTGTGTCAGTTGGTTGCTCTTCGTGGTGAGAGTGGGGCTGAATAGTTACTCCCAGGGGCCCAGGTCGCGGTAGCATCTGTCCAGGGCCATGCGGTATTTCTTCGGCTCCGACCACAGCTCGTGCACGGTTATCCCTGCATGAAACGCGGCGTAGTAGTAGATGAACGCGCACGAGGGCACGCGGTCGGGCACCTGCAGGTTGATGGCCGCCTGCAGCCTCTCCTCCGCGGTCATGGTGTCTTCAGGATGGAGCAGCCTGGTTACTTTCATTCATCCTCTCCTCCTTGATCGGGATGTCTTCCGCTCTATGCCGATGACCTCGACCTCCACACGCAGGGCTTCTCCGGCCGCTGGCATGGCCGCGACCATGCGCCGGGTGAACTCGGCGGGATCGACACAGGCCTCCGGCGACATGACCCCTTTTTCCGCTATCGACCCATCCAGGAGCATGGACGCGAATACCGCCAGGGGGGTGCCGGTCCAGTCGTCCATGTCGAATTCACCTTCAGGCCCGCCCTGGTAGCCGGCGTTGACCGCCCGCACGCGCATCCTCTTGCCGTCCTTGATCCCTTCCACGGCCACCAGGACGCCGCCCTTTGATACGCCCGGGGGCTTGCCCGCCGCTTGTTTGAGGAAATGAAGGAAGTCGCGTGCCTTGAGCTCCCGGCGGCAGAGCTGCGAGACGACCCCTCCCAGCATATGGAGATAGAGCTTGAAGCCGCGCGGGTTCTCTCCCGCGTCCAAAGCCAGCAGGAACCTCACCGCTTCCTTCATCTCCACCTTGCCCTTGTCGACGGCGTCGGCTATGCCGCGGAATACGCCGTTGTTGGCCGGCGGATAAAGGGCGCCCATGGTGCGGACGGTCTTCACGCCCGGGAAATAACGGGGCATGGTAGCGACTTCCGCGTGTCCCAGCTCGAAGAGCATGTACTCCCCCAGGGGCTCGGGGAACTCCAGGACGTGCCCAAGGCGGAAGGAAGGTATCTCCACCCTTTTACCGTCCCTTATGGTCCCGCACTTGCCCATGCAGGCGTGAACCATGTGCTCGAATACGGCCGCTCCGCCTCTCTCCCGGTCTTCCTTCGGGGGGGTTGACCCTGTGACCCAGGCCAGATCGATGCTCTCCACCTCGTCCAGCCTCTCGGCGCATTCGCGCGCGACGACGTTGACCACCCCCGGCGCCACCCCGCAGCAAATGAGCGCGGTGATGCCCGCTTTCTCCGCCCGTTCGTGCAGGGTCAGCAGTTCCAGGGCGGATTCCTCGTCGTCGCCCAGGTCGATATAGTCGACCTCCTCATCCATGCAGGCTTCCACCACCGGGCGGCCGGTGCGGTAATAGGGGCCGGTGCAGTTGGCCACCAGGTCGCTCCCCCGGATGACCTCGCGCAACAACGCCGGGTCGTAGATGTCCACGAAGACGGCCTCCACGGCGGGAGAGGCATACGAAGCCGCCACCTTCTCCGCCTTGGCGAGGTCGTAGTCGGCCAGCACCAGCCGCACCTCGCCCAGCTGGGAGAGGAAGGTCCTCGCCGCCACCCGCGCCATGTCCCCCGCCCCTCCGATGATGGTTATCCCGTACATGGCCGCTTCTCCTCCCGTAAAGTTCGGACCATCGGCATAGACGTCGCGCGAGCCGATGAACTCCTCGGGGCCTCAGCCGCATCAAGAACGATGCGGGTACCAAGCCCACTGGGGCCGGACCGCAGAAGCCGCACTGAGGACGGTGCGTCCTTCAAGTCCCGACCCTTTCCTGGTAATAGCCGTATTTCGCCGCCGAATCCAGCATGGCTTTGACGTTCTCCGCCTTGGCGTTCGGCGCCAGTTCGCACCCGGTGCCCAGCATGAATCCCCCGCCCTTTCCCACCTCCTCGATGAGGCGGTGGCAGTACTCGTCCACCTCCGTCGCGGACCCCAGGGCCAGCATGCTCGCCGGCACGTCCCCGTAGATACACATGCGGTCCCCGATGACCTCCTTGGCCTTGAATATATCCGTGGCCCCGTCAAGCTGGATCACGCACTGTCCCGCCGGCAGCTCGCGCAGGGCCTCCAGGTTGAGGAGCCAGTCGCCGTCGCAGTGCATGATCACGTCTATGCCTTCGTCCTTGAGCCCCTCGACCAGTAGTTTGAGGGAGGGCAGGGCGAATCTCCTGAACTGATCGGGGGAGATGAAATCGCTGGAGGAGCGATGGAGGTCGATCATCGCCCGCCTGATCCCGAAGAGGTTTACGGTCGCCTTGATGAGGAAAAGGTATCCGGGCACCAGCGCCTCCGCTGCCCTGCAGATATCCCCGGGATATTTGGCAAGGTCCTTGACGAAGGGGATGAGCCCGCGCGCGAGGGAAAAGGTGTCGAAGGGTACCTCTACGGGGCCGATGGAATAGAAGAGGGTGGCCCCGCGTGCGAACCAGTCCCGGAATTCGTAGCGGTACCAGGCCAGTTGCGCCGCGAAGCGCGGCAGCACGAAAGCGTAGGACCGCCAGCCTTCTCGTATGTAATCGTAGATCCTGGGCATGAACCCCATCATGGCGCGGTAGAAGGAGAGCCGCGGCGTCCGCTCACCGATCTCCAGGATGTGGGCGTAATCTTCCGGCAGCATGATCTCCTCCTCCTTGAACTGCCGGATGCTGTCTGCCGGCAGCTCGAAGCCCGGCTCCAGGGTCACCATGGGGATGAAGAAAGAGGCCAGCTCCCGGTAGTAGGTGTGGAAGAAGTTGTAGGCATCCCAGGGGCCGAGCTCGTCGAAGAGTTTCATGGTCGCCCGGCGGTAGAGCCGGGGACGGAAGAGGTCCGCGAACGAGAGGCCGGAGTAGGTGGCGAAATAATAGTAGACGCAGGGGACCACCGGCACGCGGTCGGGCACCTGCAGGCGGATGGCCGCCTTCATCCGCTCCTCCGAGGTCATGGTGTCCCCGGGGTGGAGCATGATCCTGTCTTTCATCTGCCTTCCCTTCCCGCGGCGAGGACCGTGCTTCCTATCCCATGTGCTGGCCGGCCAGCCGCACCGCTTCCGCCGGGTCCTTGCCGAAGGCGTCGGCACCGCTGTACTCGAGCACCTTCTCGTTCACCGGGCCTCCACCGATGATGATCTTGAGCCTGTCGCGCAGGCCCGCCTCGGCCAGGGCGTCCACGGTGTCCTTCATGGCGTCGAAGGCCAGGGTGAGCAGGCCCGACATGGCCACCAGGCCGGCCCCGGTGCTGGAGGCCTTCTCCACGAATGCCTGTGGGGGCACGTCCACACCGAGGTCGTGCACGCCGTAGCCGTTGCACTTGAGCATGGTGGCCACGATGTTCTTGCCTATGTCGTGGATGTCGCCCTGCACGGTGCCGATGACCACGGTCCCCCTGGTGGCGATATTGTCGCTCTGCAGGTGCGGCTCTATCAGCGCGATGGCCTCCTTGAAGATCTCCGCCGAGAGGATGAGGTCGGGGAGGAAATACTCCTTGGCCTCGTACTTCTCTCCCACCACGGACATCCCCTCGCGCAGCGCCTCCACCAGCGAGAGTGGGTCGGCACCCTCCGCCAGGGCCTTGCGCACCTCCTCCAGGGTCATATCCTCTTCCACTTGTGCGATCAGGGCGGCGATCTTCTCGTCCATATCTCCTACTCCTTTCCCGTGAACTGCCTGGCGAACCTGACGGCGTCGGCGGCGTCCCGGCTCCAGGCGTCGGCTCCTGCGTACTCGCATACCCTCTGGGAGACGGCCCCGCCGCCCAGCATTATCTTCACGCTCGCGCGCAGGCCCTCGCGGTCGAAGGCGAACACGGTCTCGCGCAGGGACTCGTAGGCCGTGGTGATGAGGGTGCTTATCCCCAGCACCTCCGCGCCGCTCTCCGCGGCCGCCTGCAGGAAGTCCGCCGGCCTGACGTTGACGCCCAGGTCGATGACCTCGAAGCCGGAATAACGCAGCAGTTGGGAGATGATCCCCTTGCCTATGTCATGCACGTCGCCCAGCGGGGCCCCCACGACGACCTTGCCTGTCTTCTCCTCTTCCGACGGGCGGAAACAACCAGAGCTCTCCAGGAGCCCGAGGACGCTCTTGAAGATGTCGTCCGAGATGATCAGGCCGGAGAGGAAATATTCGCGTGCCTCGTAGCGCTTTCCCACGACCTCGAAGCCCTTGCGGCACAGCTCGACGATGTGCAGCGGCTCGACACCATCGGCGAGCATCTCCCGCACGCCGGAGATGACCTCTTCCTCTTCGAGGTCCCCCATCGCCCGCACCAGCTTTTCGTCCCTGTCCATCAGGCATCACCTCGCAGCAGCTGGCTCGAAGACTCGAAGCTGAACCTGTCGCCCCTGTATATCAACCATCCCCAGGCGACCCTCCTGTCGTTGGCCGCGAAGATGAGCTGTTCCATGCAGAACGCCGCCGCTCCCTTCCTGCCGCCCAGCAGGTGGGCTTCGCGCGCGGAGAGGGTGGTGGCGGAGAGCTTGAGGTCGGCGCGGACCGGGGCCATCTCCGGGTTGCCCGCGAAGAGGTCCTCCGTCGAGCCGTGGCCCAGCTCGGACTCCAGCAGGGGCTGCGAGCGGTCGAGAAGCACGTACTTGCGGTCGAGCACCATGGGTTCGCCCCCTCCCTCGAGAACCCTCTCCATGTAGATGACCTTCTCGCCCTTCCGTATCCCCAGCCTGGAGGCGGGCTCCTTTCCCGCCGCCACCAGCCTGACGCCCAGGAGCCTGACGTCGGTAGAGAGGCCCTGCATCCTCATCTCGTCGTGGAGGTCGGGGATGAGGAAGAGGCCGCCTTCGACCCGCGGCCGGCTGACGAACGTGCCCTTGCCCTTCTCCCGCCGCACCAGCCCTTTCTCCGTCAACAGGGAGATGGCCTTGCGCGCGGTCATGCGGCTCACGCCGTATTCCTCGCTGAGCTCGTTCTCGCTGGGCACGCGGTCGCCCGGGCGCAGGCTGCCGTTCATTATCTCACCGTGCAGCATCTGTGCCAGCTGGAAATAAACCGGGACGAAGGAGCCCGCGTCCAGCTCGCTGTGTTTCGCCAACGACTCCCCCTTGACTAGTTCTTCGCATAGTTGTATATACAAGAATACAAGGCTTTCGGAAAAGCGTCAAGATAGCCGGGTACGCCTTCTCGTGATCATGGGGTCATATCGAGAGAGTCGCCGCGCCCCACCCGTCTGCCAGGCTCAGCGCGGCAAGGAGTGTGGCATCCGCCTTGCCGCGGCGGGCGCCGACACTACGGAGAGAGGGGCAGCAGGGCACAGCGCTGCATGTGTAGCGCTTTTCGCATGACGCGGGGGATGACCGGAAGGGCGGGTTGTGTTAGTTTCTATTTGACCTGGTAGAGAAAGGGAGGCTCAGGCGCGCAGATGAAGTTGATCGTCATCACCGGTTTTCTCGGCTCCGGCAAGACCACTTTCCTCCTGGGGCTGGTGAAGTATCTCCTGCGCGAGGACGGCCTCGACTGTGTCATCCTGGAGAACGAGGTGGGCGAGATAAGCATCGACGGGGCGTACCTCGAGAAGCAGGGTCTGCGGGTGAGGGAGCTCTTCTCCGGCTGCGTCTGCTGCCAGCTCGCGGGCGACCTGGTGGTCACCCTGCGGGACATCGAGGCCGCCCTCGATCCCGACTGCGTCCTCCTGGAGGCGTCGGGGCTGGCGCGGGTGGAGCGCATACTCGGCACCCTGGACAGATACTGCCCGGAGCTGGAGGCGCCACTGGTCGTCTCCCTGGCCGACGTCGAGAGACCCGAGCTGTACCTGGAGGAGCCCATGCCCTTCGTCGTCAACCAGCTCAAGCACGCCGACCTGGCGATACTGAACAAGACCGACAGCGGGGACGGCGGGCTTATCGCCACCCTGGAGGCGAGGTTGAGGGAGATGAATCCCCGCGCCGAGGTGCTGGGCGTCTCGGCCCTCGACGGGAGCAACCTCGGGCTGGCGGCGGAAAAGGTGCTGGCATGGATGCGGACGACTTCGTAACCCTCTCCGCGCGCAGGGAGTTCGCGCCCGTCGCCGGCGTTACTCCCGAGGAAGCGCTGCATGATTTCATGCTGGCGCTGGCGGCCGCCCTGCGGAAGGGAGGTTGCACCGCGGCTGGACACATCAAGGGCATGGCCGAGGGCGCGGGGCCGTCGCCCCTTTTCTTCAGCCTCACCTCCCTGGACCGCGAACCCCGGTTCAAGGGAGGCCCGCTCGATCCCCGTTCCAGCTCGGCCATGAGCATGAACGTCATCGTCGCCGGGATCGGTAAGGAGGAAGCGGGGAGTATACTCGAGCGAGTGCTCGACGAGCATCTGCCCACTTAGTACAGGATATGGTGCCTGCTCCGAAAATAGCGGTTGGGGCACAACACATAGTGTAAGAATGGCAAAATAACCGAAAAGTTATTTTTAACCTCGGATGGTGTCGCGTCCGCGCGACATGAGCGGCTGGCACCATCCGGAAGCGGCCGGCACATATCGGACAGGCCGGGAGATATGCCTCCCGGCCTGCTGTTATGTCTGGCACGCCCGGAGGGAGTCGAACCCCCAACCTACAGATCCGTAGTCTGTCGCTCTATCCAATTGAGCTACGGGCGCACGTCCTTATTTATCTGCGGAAACGCGATGACCTTGCCTCTCCGCTTGCTTCCCTTCTGATTCAAATTTGATACCGCCCTCCCGAATCGGCGCACTCCGGCGGCTTTCGCGTCCGGCGCCAGGTGGCCGTATCTCCTCATCGTGAACTCCGGGCTGTAATGGCCGAGCTGCTCCTGCACCAGCTTCGGCGACTCCCCCTGGGAGATGTACCAGGCGGCGCAGGAGTGGCGCAGATCGTGGAACCTGATATCCTTCTCTACCCCCGCCCGCTTCAGGGCTGGCTTGAGTATATGCTTGCTCATCTTCCAGTCCGGCAACGGCGCGTATGGCTCGTCCGGGAAGACCAGGTAGTGGGGGGCTCCCCTCACCGCCTCAAGTTCCTCTCCGAGCCAACGCGGGATCAATACGTCCCTTCTACCATAATAGGTTTTCGGGTCGGAGAAAACCCCCTTGCGGTATGACCGGCGCACCCTGATCCTGCCTGCTTCCACGTCCTCCCACTTCAGCCCGGCGAGTTCACCCTGCCTCATGCCGGTCACCAGGGCGGTCAGGATAAGGAGTCTGTCCCCGCCCTCCAGCTCGTCCAGGAGGTCCCGCGCCTCCTCCGTGGTGAGGAAGGGCCGCTCCCGCTCGGGCTGCGGTATGCGCTTGATCTCCGCCGCCGGGTTCGCATCCATGTACTCCCACAGCACCGCCTGGCGGAACATCGCCTTAAGCACGGTCAGGGTGGAGTTCGCCGTGCGGGGCCGGGGGGCCAGGCCGTCAATGAGCCGCTGGATCTCCGAGGGCCGGACCTCGAATAATAGCCTGCCCCCCAGGGACTGCTCTATGTGATGCCTGTAGATGCTCTTGTAATTGGTGAGGGTGGAGGCGCGGACGTGCCGTTCCTTGTGTTCCAGCCAGTCCTCGTACAACTCGGCCACGGTCATATCCGTGAGGGGTATCCCGGCCCGCCAGGCGGCGTTGAGCCGCCTCATCTTGTCCTCCAGGTCATAGGCGATGCCGTAGGGCAGGCCGCGCCGGCACGTCCTCTTTCCGCCGGGTACGCGGTAGAAGACGTCGTAGACGGTCGTCCCCTTGGCGGTCTTGCGGGATCGGACGCTCATGCCGCGTGCCCTCGCATTTCCAAAACCTATACTGCGGCCTCGGCCAGTGGCAGATAGGGCTCTATGATTTTCTTGATCTTTCTCTTGATGTTGCCTGGGCCTTTCACGTTGAATAGGTACCCACCTGGATTCTCGGCGATCTGAACGGTAACGATATATGTGGTCATTTTATGGCCTCTGGCCAAATAGATTATCATCGGTATTATGCAGAAGAAGAAAAGGATGATAGCGATTATCGCGGAGGGTCTTTGCATCTCCTGTTTCTGGTAGGTATAGAGATTTCCGCTCTGTGATTGCGGAACGTATCCATCCCTGGTGACGATCGCCGCGATGGATCCCATTATCGCGGTCATCTCTCCCTCGGTCACCTTCCGAATCTGCCACTTTGATTGTGTCCCCCGTGGGCTTATTATCGATTCCACCGCGTCCTTAAATTTCTCATTCTTCAGATAAAGCACAACGCCCGCAACGATCAGGGCAACGACCACGATCGCGCCTACTATCGCCCCCGCCGAAGATGTCTCGGCAAGCATGTTCCACCTCCTATAATCTGTACCTACTCAACTCAATCACTTCGGCAACCCGGGCCGCCCCACCCGGTTTACGCCTTCCCCGGGTCGCCGTGGTCAGCCATACCCGGTTTTGGCTTCCTGGGCAATGATGGAGCGCAGGCCACCGCAACCCCGGATCTCACTACCTCTTAGCAACGTAATTCAAGAGGATGAGTAGCGCCACCAAATTAATGGTGAAAACGATTATGCCTGCCAGAAATGCGTCTCTGGCTGCCTTACTGCTCCTTTTTGTAAGATCGCCACCCAGTTCTCTTATTTGCCTGACTTTAGTGTTTACCTCGAACCCAAGAAGGATGCTGACCAGAGGAAGGATGAAAGGCAACAGGATCAAACCCAAAGCGCTGAGACCGACTGCCCATGAACCCTGCCTTTCTGCTTGGCTATTCAGCATTTCTATCCGCACGGCGTTTTGGATCGCCTCTTCTTGTTCCCGCGATAAATCCATCGCCATGGATCCTCCCGATATTAATTGCGGGGGCCCCACTTCCCTTCAACTCGGGCCCCCACCCTGTATTTTCTTGTGTCGATTACTTCTGCGACCCGGTCCCCACCCGATAACCGCCTATTCCGGGCCGCCATTGTCAACCGAACCCGACTTTTGTGTCCTGGGTTTCGTTCTTTGCATCACCTCCTTCCTGCCTATTCAATATCTTTGCGGCGCCGAGTAACTCTCGCTGGCTTGATTCGGAGAGAGCTTTAGCAATGCCACATATCTCGCCAAGAATCCCCTCGTATTCACCCCTTTCCTCCGGAGGGGCCAAGCCAAATACCATGTGGGAAATCTCATGATCAGAGTATCCGATACCACGAAGAAATTTGTAAGTCGTATCGAGCGTGGGCTTCCTTTTCGGGAGTTTCTTATGGATGTTTTCAATGGTCGTCTGAGACAGATTTGTCATGCGTCCGATGGACCAGTAGGATTCGCCAGCTTGCTTTAGTTCCTCCACCTTCTCCGACATGAAGAAATACATGGTGCTGTCAATCATAGTTTATACCCCCGTCAAGTGTTTCAAAAAAATCACCAATGGGGATTGACATATCTGTAGTCTGTCGCTCTATCCAATTGAGCTACGGGCGCACGCACAGATTATTTTAGCACAGCGAGCAGCTATGTCTTCACGCGGGCGAGATTCCCCAGTCGGGCGGATTCCCGCTCTCCCGACAATATGTATGACGGTACCGGTTGTTTATGGCGGAAGGGGAGGGATTCGAACCCTCGAGGCAGGTTGCCCCGCCCACACGATTTCCAGTCGTGCTCCTTAGGCCAGACTCGGACACCCTTCCAGGCTGACGCGCCCGCGGGGACGCAAGAACCATTATAGAGGGGCGATAGGGGGCTTTCCACCTCGTTTCCGGGCCTGGGCGGCGCCATCCGCGCGGAAGCAGCGCATGCACACCCGGTCGCGCAAACCCATACCATTATGTGTTGATGTTAAGGAGTTCGCTGGAGATGCTCTTAACTGGATAGGTCCTTCAGTGCCCCGGGGTGGGTCAGCGGCTATATAGACGGATCCCGGCAGCTGGTCCGACCCCGCCTTGGGATATCATCACCTGGAGCTGGCCAGTGCCGTCTGCGTCTGCCGCTCCTCTTCCCTCATCGCCGTGAACTCCTGGAGCGTCAGCTCACCGTTATCGACCTGCATGGCGCCCTTGAACTGAGCGTAGTAGACCATGCCCGTCTCCGCGAACGTGGCCACGGATATCTCGTCCGCCGGAGTGCCCCCGTCCCGCAGGATGATGATGGCGCAATAGAATTCGGAGGGGAGGCCTTCGTTCCCGTCGATCTGGGAGGGCTCCTTTTCGTCCCACCTCGCCGTCATATCGAACTCGTTCATGTAGTCCTCCGTCAGGTTCCGGTAGCCCTTCTGGCCCTGTCCGACCCTGTCCCAGTATGTGACGCCGATGATGACCGAGGTCCTGGCCCTGGCCAGGGAATACCGGGTAAGGCCGGATACGTGGGCCTGCTACGCGATCCTCTCGTGCTGTGTCGCGGCCTTCTTCGGCAGCCTCTTCATCATCCTCCACCATTACATGGTGCGGAGCGGGAACGGCCGCGCGAAAGAGAAGATCACCGGCCATTGATGCAAGCCCGTCCGGCGATCCGCGACACCGCCCCCGGCAGAACCCCGCTTTCGCTGGTTGTTACTCTCAGCGAGCCGGTGATATAAAGAGGATGACCGGCCATGGCGCACGGCCGTCGATGCGGCTTTACTCGCGACGAGGGGGTTTTATGGCGGTAATAGGCCTGGACCTGGGCGGGACCAAGACGGCGGGGCTGCTGCTCCACCAGGGCGACATCGCCGGGAGATACCGCATGGAAACCGATGCCACCTCCCAGGAGAGCGTGATGCGAGGTCTCCTGGAGGTATGCTCGCGCCTGCGGGATACGGCGCGGTCCGAGGGGATCGAGGTCGCAGCCGCCGGCCTGGGGATCGCCGGTTTCATCGACTTCGAGCGCGGCGTGGTGACCGAGGCCCCCAACCATCCCCTGCGCGACACCCCGGTAAGGGACATCCTCGAGGAGAGGTCGGGACTCCCGGTCTTCGTGGACAACGACGCCAACGTGGCCGCGCTGGCGGAGGCCCGCATGGGGGCCGGCGAGGGCGCGCGCTTCCTCGTGCACCTGACCCTGGGGACGGGCATCGGCGGAGGCATTATCATCGACGGCCGGGTCTACCGGGGAGCCCTGGGGGCGGCAGCCGAACTGGGGCACATGGTCATCTGCGAGGATGGTCCACCCTGCAACTGCGGAGCCCGTGGATGCCTGGAGGCGATGGCCTCCGGGGTCGCCATCTACCGCCGCGTGGAGGAGCTGGCTGCGAGCGGCCGGTCTTCGCCTCTGGTGGACGAGTTCCTCGCCGACCCGGGGGAATTCGCCGCCGAAGCGGTATGCCGCCGCGCGGATGCCGGTGAGGGTTTAGCCAGGGAGATACTCGAGGCCGCGGGCCGGCACCTGGGCACGGGCATCGCCTCCCTGGTGAACATCTTCAACCCCGACGCGGTGACCCTCAGCGGCGGTCTGCTCGCCTGCCTCCACCAC
The DNA here is from genome assembly GCA_964592775.1 of uncultured Actinomycetota bacterium. Taxonomy (GTDB): domain Bacteria; phylum Actinomycetota; class Geothermincolia; order Geothermincolales; family RBG-13-55-18; genus SURF-21. The sequence continues at coordinate 7,107 of CAZQFX010000043.1, read as the reverse complement.
ATGGAGGGCGCCATGCGGCGCGCGTTCGAGGAGACGGCCATCCCTATCAGCCGCCGCCACGTGCGCATCCTCACCAGCACCCTGGGTAATGACGGCGGCACGCTGGGCGCGGCCCTGCTGGCCTCGGAAGGCGCCGGCGCGAGTTGAATCTCCTTATGGACCCCGGCATAACGGGCTGGCGCCCGGCGGATTGATCGATATATGCAAGGGGTGGGGTCCGCCGCGAGAAGAGAAGGGTGGTCATATATCCACACAAGCGCTTATTGGCCGGAGCGGGCGCCTTTGGGTTGCTTCGTCGCTACGCTTCTCGCAATGGCGTTAGTGGGGGCGCAGCGCGATGGCGTAAGTGGGGGGCTCAACATGATCTCCAGCTCCTGGTAATGACTTGAGTTGGGATCACCGCAATCACGTTCCTATTCAATCGGCTGCGGGGACGGTGAAATAGAAGCAGGCCCCTTCACCGGGAGCGGACTCCACCCATACCTCCCCTCCCCATGCCTCGACGTTTCTCTTCACCGTGGCCAGGCCTATCCCCAGGCCGGGCGCGCTTCCGCCATGCAGGCGCGAGAAGGGCTCGAAGACAGCCTCGAGTTTATCGCCGGGTATCCCCTTTCCGTTGTCGCATACCCCTATTATGACCTCGCCCTCCTTCCGGCTCGCCGTTATGGCGATCCGCGGCTCGGGGCCGTCTCCCATGTGCTTGACCGCGTTTTCCAGGAGGTTGAGCAGGACCTGCCTTATCCTCACCCGGTCGACTATCACCATGGGCGCCTGTTGCGGGCGCGATACCTCGACTCCCTTCTCGGCTATCATCACCTGCAGGTCGTCGAGTATCCCGGATATGACCTCCGCCACCGAGGTCTTCTCCGCCCTGCCCTCGGGGGATCCGGCGTTCACGTACTCCAGGAGGGAATCGATATGATCGTCCATGCGCCGCGATACCCTGATAACCTGCTCGAGGTAGTCCGCCGCAAGCTCGTCATGGCCTTCGCCTATGGCCTGGACGGCGACTTGCGAGAACCCCTCGATGGTGGTGAGCGAGCCGCGCAGGTCATGCGATACGGTGTGGGCGAAGCCCTCCAGCTCCTTCTCCATCATCTTGCGCTCGGTGATATCGCTGAAGACCCCGAATGATCCCGCGAACCGCCCATGCTCGTCAAGCCTCGGCGTCGCCGTGACCAGGATGGTGCGCCGCTTCCCGTCGGCGCGGATGATATCGACTTCGTATGTGCTCCGCACCTTCCTCTTGCGCACCTCCGTCTGCTCTCTCAGCGTCGCATAGCCCTTGTCGTCGGTGAACTCCCTCAGATCGTGACCGACGAGTTCCCCCCGCCTTACCCCGAATATCTCGTGCGCGGTGGGGTTCGCGAACAGCACCCTTTCCTTCTCGTCCACCACGGCTATCCCCTCACCCGTGTTCTCGAAGAGCTCGCGGTAGCGCTCTTCGCTGTCCCTGAGCGCCTCTTCCATGGCCTTCCTCTTGGTGACGTCGCGGATGACTCCCGTATAGCACGGGCCCTCCTCGCCCACCCACGCCGCGGCGGACAGCTCCAGGGGTAAGACCGTCCCGTCCTTGCGCAAACCGTAAGCCTCGGTCAGCCTTTCCAGCACGGAATCCTGTCCGCCCAGGGCGTCTTCCCTGAGCCTCGCGGCATACGATTCTCGTTTCTCCTCCGGTATGAGCATGCGTATGGACTTCCCCAGCACTTCCTCCTCCTCGTAGCCGAAGATGTTCTTCGCTCCTTCGTTCCAGGAGATGATGACGCCTTCGCCGTCACACGAGATTATGGCGTCGTACGCGGCCGTTATCAGGGTGCGGTAACGTTGCTCGCTCTCCCTCAGCCTGCCCTCCGCCCTTCGCCTCTGGATGGCTATCGCCGCCAGGTGCGCGTAGACCTCCGTCAGGGGCTTGTTGATATGCCTGGCTTCGCCCGCGGTGACGATCACCGCGCCCCCCAACATCTCTCCCGCGTTGGCGAAGGCTATCCCGTAGACCTCCCTGAGGCCGAAGGACTTGCGCCAATCCTCCCACACCCACCCGGGGATGAAGGGCGTGGCTATCTCGGAGAACCCGCCCTCGAAGCGGACGAGTTCCCCCCGCTGGAACCTGCGCTTGACCTCTTCGGCCACCTCGAAATACATGTCCAGGGGATCCCACCCCAGCATAGCGGCGGCCCGGACGATCGCTTCCTGGTCGCCCACGATGGCGCGCGGCCGCGCCTCTCCCGTCCCATCTTCGTAGGCATTGACGATTATGAACGACTCTCCCACGATATGCGCGAGCTCCTCCCCGATCAGCCGCCACAGGTCCTCCTCAAGCTGCGCCTCGACGAACCTGCTGGCCGTCCGCGAGAGGATCGCCATGCTGCGGGAAAAGTAGGCTTCGAGCATGTTCGCCGGCACGGTCTGTTCCGGATAGTCGATTAAAGCCCGGTCGGCCGCTTCGCCGAAGCCGAGCACCGACCTTATATGAGCGTGGAAGGCCCGCAGGCTTCCGAGGTATTTCTCCAGGGCGACCTTGGGGTAGTCCTCGACCATGAACTCCTCTTCCTCGACATGGTAGTAGTTATCGAGCAGTTCGGTGCCCAGGATCACTCTCGGGTGAGCGTTCAATATACCGAGCAGGGTAAGGGGGTCGAAGGCCCTCCTGTCATACTGGCACAGGAGAATGCATTGACTGTCGCACGAGTACGCATTCAGCTTGCGTTCGTACTCGATCAGGCGCTCCGATCCCGGCGAGCCCCCGAGGGCCCAGCTCATCTCCCCGGTCGCACGTAAGGCGGTGTAACCCTCGGAGACCGCCTTACGCGCTTCTTCCGCGAGCCAGGCGATCATCACGTCCGGATCGAAGCCGCCCCCCGCGAGATACGTGCTCTCCGCCCCCAGGAATAGGGGGCTTTCCCCTCCCCCCGCGAGCGCCTTGCCCTCGGGGCAAGCAGCGAGCGTTTCCATCAACGCTTCGGGCCGCCGGCGATCGTATATGTATACGACCTTTTCCTTCCCGCGCAATCCCTGCTGCAGGAACGAGGAGAGGACGGCAAGGTGCTCGTCATCGTTATCGTAGAGAAAGCACAGGTGGTCGCCAGGCTTGAGCGTATCCATATTTGAAGAAGCCGCGTCCCGGGTTCCCATTAACACCCCCTGGAATAGACGCCTTCACGTATTGATTGCGGGGTATGGCCGAGCCTTACCAACTATATTACACCACAACCGGAGTGGCCTCAGTCCTTCCTGGTCCTGAGCGAGAGGACGGCGAGGGTGAGGAAGAAGGCGGCCATGATCGCCGGGGCAAGGAAATCACCCTCCCGGAACTTGCCAATTCCCCAGCTCTTGAGCATCACCGTGCGGCAGGCGTCCAAGGTATAGGTGGGCGGGACTATGCAGGAGAGCGGCCGCAGCCACGCCGGTATGGCCTCCACCGGCCAGAAGATGCCCGCCGGCAGCACCACGAAGGGGAGCACCTGGATGGCCTGGGCCTCCCGCCGCGCCGCGCTGGAGAGGAGCATGCCCGGGGCCTGGGAGATCACGGCGAGGAGCGCGACGGCGGAGAAGGCCGGCGGCACGTTACCTGCCATTTTCAGGATGACAGGTCGATGAACTCCGGCAGGGCCTTCTCCCCGACCTCGGTGCCTCCCTCTCCCTTGCGCTGGTAGAGGGCTTCGGCGAGCAATCCCATGGGGATGACCAGCGCCACCGTCAGCCCCAGCCGCAGCAGGGTGAACTTCCACCCCAGGAACTGCAGTTCCATGAGTTCCAGCGGCAGCTTGATGCAGGCCCACGCGGACAGGAACACCATGATGTTGGCCACGCGCGCCCCCTTCAGAAGCAGCATGGCCGCGAGGGGGAAGGCGACGTAGAGGGGGCCCGTGGGTAGCGTCCCGAGCAGGATGGCCAGGAACAGCCCCGGGATCCCCGAGCCCTTGCCCAGGTACTTGACCACGATGTCGCGCTCCACCCATACCGCGAAGAGCCCCATGAGGATCATCACCGCGGGCAGGATGAAGACCATCTCCTTGAAATACTCCCAGGATATCCTGAGCGCCTTCGAGCCCTTGTCCGTGTAGAGGAGTGACAGAGTGGCGAAGGCGGCGACCGAGAGGGCCAGGAATACCAGGTCCCATTTCATTCTTTTTCGCAAAGGCGGTTTCGCGACCGCTTCGCCCCGCGTTCCCTTCTTTTTTTTCATTTCCTGATCACCTCCCCGCGCTCTCCCTATGCGAGGGTCAGGCCCATGAGCACGGCGATGATCAGGGCCACGCCTAAGCTGAGCCCGTTGCGCAGCAGGGCGAACTTCTTTCCCAGCTCCTTGATCTCCAGGGGCAGGAAGACGAAGCCGATCATGGTGAGGGTGGTGATGAAGGCGGCCATGGCCATCACCCCGGCGCCCATCTCCAGCAGGGACTTCGCGAGCGGGAAGGCGATGATGGCGGGGATGAAGAGCACGGCGCCCAGGAGGGCCGCGATGAGCACTCCGGCGATGCCCTTGTCTCCCCCGATGGTCGAGGCTATCCACTGCGGCGGTACGAAGCCCACGATTAGGCCGATAACGGCGATGATGGCCAGCACGCTGGGGCCCATGCGCCGGGTGGCGTTCCACGCTATGCGCAGAGCGGTCTTCGTCTTCTCCCTGTTCTTGAGCAGGGAGAGCGCCAGGCATACGGCCACGAAAGCATCGATGACCATGGAGGTTAAAGACATCTTCATCACCTCGCCTTCTCGCACAGCGAGATGAAGCCGTTGAGCAGCCTTACCCTTTCCTTGAAGGCGCCGACCCATGCCACCAGACGCTCCTCGCCCCGCGGGGTGAGGTAGTATATGCGCTTGGAAGGGCCGGCCTCGCCGTGTTCCCATTCGGAACGCGCCAGGCCGGCCTTCTCCAGTTCCCGCAGCATGCGGTAGACGGCCGCGGAATCCGGCGTGGGCCCGGGAAAGGGGAGCGCGCCCATGTCCTCGATGAGCTGGTAACCGTATGCAGGGCTTTTCTTGATGAGATAGAGCAGCCGCGGCTCGATGAACCTCTTCTGCGGGCCCTCGCGCACGAACCTCTCGTGGTCGATGAGGTCCGTCTCCTCGCGGGATTCCCTCTTATGCTTCGCTTCGCTCCCGGCCATCTCCCTCACCTCTGTTACTTACATCTATATGTCTAATTACACCTAACTGTATTACGCATTTATCAAGCTGTCAACCCCTTCCTGCCCTTGCGCGGCGCCCCCGGGGAATGAGGGGCGGCGGGTGTGGCGGATCCTCCCTCCCGGCGCGCGGCGCCCCGGGGGTACGAGTATTGACGCATCTCATGAACAAGCGCGAAGAGAAGGTACATCATTGGAAGGAGGAACGTAATCAGTGTTGGGGGAAAGAAATCCCCCGATCGACGGCAGGAACGGCTGGAAAGGAGTGGTCTGGCATGGATACGTTCATCGCTTTGCTGGCCGACTGCATGGAAGGAATATCCCACTGGGGAACTGGAGGTTGGATCTGGATGGGACTCATGATGCTGGCGGGCGTGGCGCTCATCGCCGCCGTGATCTACCTGCTGCTTAAAGGCGCCCGGGGCGCGGGAACGCCTTATGCTCCTTATGCGGCTCCCTGGCACGGGGAGACTCCGCTGGAGACAGCCCAGCGCAGATATGCCGCGGGCGAGATCTCGCAGGACGAGTTCGAGCGCATAAGGGAAGACCTCGGCGGCTGAGACGGCCGCCGCAGGGAAATACCGCCATAGGGTCAGCCTCTAATATCCACGCAGTCCCGCGAAATCCCTGTTATTCTGGTACGGCTGGAGGACTGGGCGGATAGTGGAGGGGTGACCCCAGATATGGAAAATGGAGGGTTAGCCCCGGCCTGCTTGTAGTAGAATCATGCTAGCGGCCGGCAAGTGGGTACGGTCTTTCCCGGACAGGACGATGCCAAAGGCAATGCAGCGCGTTTCCCCCTCCATGAACACGGCGGCGTTCGAACGCCTTTGCCCTCATGAAACGGCCCTGGGAGGTGAAGCCGAGCATGGGTGATCTGCAGGTGGACGTGGGCCTGCTCGAGGAGTTCGAGCGGGGGTTGGATCCGAGGTATCCCGAGCGCAGCCGCATCCCCGCCCGGGTGCTGGGCTACGGGGAGATCAGCACCGTCTTCGAGATACGGGCGGAGGGCATGGAGGGGCGCGCGTTCAAGCGCCTGCCGATCTTCAAGGACCGGGACGAGATCGCGCCCTACCTGGCCGGCTACGATGAATACAACCGCCTCCTGCAGGATGAGGTGGGCATATCCCTGCCCCCATACGGGCACGCGGAGTTCGTGAGCGACAGCGGGCGCCCCCTCTTCTACATCATCCAGGAACAGCTCCCCGCTTCCTCCATTGGAAACCAGGCCATCCACCTCCTCCCCGAAGAAGAGGTTCCCACCCTGGTACGGCTGATATTGCGCGAGCTGAAGAAGATATGGGATTTCAACCGCGGAAGCGACGTGCTGGAGGTGGCCATCGACGGCCAGATATCCAACTGGTCCATCGTGTCCTTCGACGCGGAGGCGCCACATATCGGCGAGGAGACGCGTTTCCTCTACATGGACACCAGCACGCCGCTCTTCCGGGTCGATGGGGTTGAACAACTGGATCCGGAGTTGTTCCTGCGCAGCGCGCCGTCCTTCCTGGTGTGGATGATCCGCCTTTTCTTCCTAGAGGACGTGGTGACGCGCTATTACGACTTCCGCCTGGTCGCCATCGACCTCATCGCCAACTTCTACAAGGAGCAGAGGGCGGAGCTCATCCCCCGCCTGGTGGAAACGGCCAACGCGTTTTTCGCGCATGAGGCCGCCGACCTCGGCATCGAGCCCGTCAGCGAGAAGGACGTGGCCTCCTATTACCGGGAGGACCGCATCATCTGGTCGCTCTACCTGGCCCTGCGCAAGCTCGACCGTTTCCTTCATACCAGCCTGCTGCGGCGGGAGTATCCCTACATCCTGCCGGGGAAGATAAAAAGGGGATAGCCGGGCCCGGCGGATACCCTTCTATTCAAGCCAGGCCAGTACTTAGTACCCCGATCCGTAAATACGCTCGCATTCGACCGCCGCTGCATCCCCGCCCGCTGCGTTCCGCTCCCTGCGACGTACTCGCAGAGT